>JAQGHV010000083.1 GCA_028288785.1 Rhodospirillales bacterium
ACGTTCACGCCGCACGTCGATTGCGGCGACCACGTCGTCATCGTCAACGCGCGCAAGATCCGCGTCACCGGGAACAAGGCCGAGCAGTCGGTCTTCTACTGGCACACCGGCTATCCCGGCGGCATCAAGGGCCGCACCGTGGGCGAGCGTCTCGACGGCAAGTACCCCGAGCGGGTCATCGAGAAGGCGGTCGAGCGCATGATCACGCGCGGCCCCCTCGGTCGTGAGCAGATGCGCAACCTCCACGTCTACCCGGATGCCGAGCATCCCCATGCCGGTCAGCAGCCCACGACGTTCGACGTCGGCGCACTGAACCGCAAGAACAAGGTCATCTGAGATGAGCGAGCAAACCACCGCGACGTCGCTCGCCGACCTCAAGGACCTCGTCACCGGCATCGTCCCGGGCGTGGCTCCGGCGGCTCCCGTGATGCCGAAGCGCGACGCGCTCGGCCGCAGCTACGCGACCGGCCGACGCAAGGATGCCGTGGCCCGCGTCTGGATCAAGCCCGGCAAGGGCAACATCGAGATCAACACCAAGCAGCAGGCCCAGTATTTCGCGCGCCCGGTGCTGCGCATGCTGATCACGCAGCCCTTCCTGGTGGCCGATCGCTACCAGCAGTTCGACGTGGTCTGCACCGTGGTCGGCGGGGGCCTGTCCGGCCAGGCCGGCGCGGTTCGCCACGGCATCAGCCGTGCGCTGGTCAATTACGAGCCCGAGCTTCGCGCCATCCTCAAGAAGGCCGGCTTCCTGACGCGCGACAGCCGCACCGTTGAGCGCAAGAAGTACGGCAAGGCGAAGGCCCGACGCAGCTTCCAGTTCTCCAAGCGCTAAGTCGGACGCGGCTGGCTCAGCGCCGGCTCGTCAGCTTTGCAAAAAACTGATGACTGTCATCGAAGAAGGGTGGATCCGCGAGGGTCCACCCTTCTTGCTATTTCGGGCGCTTCCAGGCGCCAATGCGACCACAGGAGGCCGGCATGGCGAAGGGTTCGATTCCGAGTGTGTTCATCGATGGCGAGGCCGGCACCACCGGCCTCGAGATCCGCGAGCGGCTGGCGCTGAATGCCGCGCTGGCGATCCGCTCCATCGACCCCGAGCGTCGCAAGGACCCCGGCGCCCGCCGCGCGATGATGGAGGAGGTCGACCTCGTCGTGCTCTGCCTGCCCGACGTCGCCGCCAAGGAAAGTGCGGCCATCGCAGAGGCCATGGGCGACACGGCGCCGAAGCTGATCGACGCGTCCACGGCGCACCGGGTCAATCCCGGCTGGGCCTATGGGCTGCCGGAACTCACCCGCGACCAGCCCGGCATCATCGCGCGTGCGCAGCGTGTGGCGAACCCGGGCTGCTATCCCACGGGTGCTGTCCTGCTGCTGCGGCCGCTGATCGATGCCGGGCTGATGGCGCCGGACTTCCCGGTGACGGTCAACGCGATCTCCGGCTATTCCGGCGGCGGCAACGCGATGATCGCCGAGTACGAGAAGCGCCAGGCGCCGGATTACGAGCTCTACGGCCTGACGCTGGAGCACAAGCACGTCGCCGAGCTGCAGCACTACACCGGCCTCACGCGCCGGCCGATCTTCGTCCCCGCGGTCGGCGATTTCCGCCAGGGCATGATCGACTCCATCCCCCTGCACCTCGACATGCTCCGCGGCAGCCCGAAGCCCGCCGAGATCGAGGAACTTCTCCGGATCCGCTACAAGGGCATGGAGTTCGTCCGCGTGGTCCCCGCCGAGGCGAAGCTGGAACCGCAGGCGCTGAACGGCACCAACATGATCGAGCTCCGCGTCCATGGCCACGACAGGCACGGCCACGCGGTGCTGACAGCGCGCTTCGACAATCTCGGCAAGGGGGCCTCGGGCGCAGCGGTGCAGAATATCGGGCTGATGCTTGGCATCCCCGTCACCGCGACCCTGGCCCGCGCAGCATGAACAACGTTCTGTCCTTCGAGGACCACCACCCCGACATCGCCGCCGATGCCTGGGTGGCGCCGACCGCGCTGGTGCTTGGCCGCGTGACGATCGGGGCGCAGAGCAGCGTCTGGTATCACTGCGTCCTGCGTGGTGACACGAACTTCATCCGCATCGGCGCGCGCTCCAACATCCAGGACGGCACCATCATCCACGTGAACCGCAGCGCGGAGCCGGCGATCATCGGCGACGACGTGACGGTCGGCCATGCCTGCATCATCCACGCCTGCACGCTGGAGAACGGCGCCTTCGTCGGCATGGGCGCGACCGTGCTCGACGGCGCGGTGATTGAGGCGGGTGGCATGCTCGCCGCCGGTGGACTGCTGCCACCGCGCAAGCGCATCGCCGCCGGCGAACTGTGGGCGGGTTCGCCGGCCAAGCTGATGCGGGTGATGGGTGCGGAGGAGCGCGTCAAGTTCGCCCGCACCGCCGTTCATTACTGCGAGCTGGCGCAGCGACATGGCGCAAGTCTGGCCAAGACTTAACCTGGGCGGCCCCGTCCCGGCACTTGGCGTGCCAGTGCGGCCGCACCAACTCCTGGGTTCGGCGCCAGCGATGGCGAAGTTGCAGGAGAACTATCCTAAATGATGACCCGAATTACTGCCGCCGCCGCCCTGGCGCTGAGCCTGGCCGGCTGCGGCACCATGCCGCCGAGTGCCTCGCTCAGCGAGCAGCCGCTTGAGAGTTTCGACGAACCCACCCGCACCGCCATCATCAACACGTCCTACGCCTTTTCCTCGCCGGCGAATCTCGCCCAACAGCCGGCCGATGCCGCGCTCGCCGTCGCGCAGGCGGAGCACCTCGCCGTGGAGCTCGCCTATGGCGCCCGCTGGCGGCAGTTTTCGCCGCTGGTGCCGGTTTCCTTCGAAACCGCGCGACCGGAATGGCGCGCCGCGATCGGGATCGCGCCGGATGCGCCGCCGCAGCAGGTGATCAACGCGATGTTCCAGGCGCGTCGCGCACTGCTGCAGGACAATCTTGTGGATGCACAGACCGCGCTCTCCGGACCGATCTTCACCCAAGGTGGCCAGGCGACGCTCGCGCGTCTCGCGGCGCTGCCGACGCTGCCGCGCACCAACTACGCGACAAGTGCCGCCGAGCGCGAGCTGAGCCGGCGTGACAACGGTCGGCGTGGCCGTCTGTGAATGTTGGGTTGTTGGTTGGCACACGAGGCGCCATCCTGACGTTGCGCGTCCGTACCGCGCGCGCGTAAGGCTCGCCACATGAAACTGCTTCGCCCGATCAACGCTGCATTCCTCGCGCTTTTGGCACTCGGTGGCTGCGCCGAGATGATGCGTCCGCGCGTGGCGGCTCCACCGCCGGCCGGCTTGCTGCCACCGATGGCTGATCCCGTCGCGGGTGCGCTCGTCGCAACCAGCACCGCCTTCATCGACCAGGGTGTCGGCTTGCGCGGGCGTCCGGCCGAGGCGGCCCGCGCGGCTGCGCGGCTCGAATACTTGGTGGAGCAGGCGCCAGCCTGGACGCCGGTATCACCGGCCGCGGAGATCGCGCTCGCCGCGGCCCGAGCCGAACTGCGCGCCGCCGCGGGCGTGCCGGACAGCGTGACGCCGCGCCAAACGATGGTGGCGTTCGTGAGTGCCGCCGATGCACTGGATCGGCGCAACGAGGGCGCCGCGGTCGCGGCACTCGCGCCCGTTGGTGGCGAGCCCACGCTGCGGAGGCTGAACGACCTCGGCGCCTTGCCCAACGCGGAGCAGGCGACGATGCTGCTTGCCCGCGAAGTCGCGCGCAGCGAGGCGGAACTGCGGATCGGCGCCATCCAAGACACCGGCGGCCAGCGCAGCAATGTCCTGACGGAAGGCCTTGGCCGCGGTTTCTGATACGAACGGTCGGGAGGACGACCTTCCGTATTTGGGTTTGTCTGCCGTCAGGCGGCGGGTGTGGCCTCAGGCCACTTGGCTCGACGGACTACCGGTGCGGCGATCCGTCAGATCGGTACGAGTGAAACGCTCGTGCCGTTGGTATCACGTCGGCTCAGCGTGGCGCTGCGATGATCAGTGCAGCACCCACAAGGCAGAGCGCAGCGCCGGCAACATCCCAGCCATCCGGGCGCAATCCCTCGACGGCTGCTGCCCAGGCCAGTGACGCGACGATGTACACGCCGCCATAGGCCGCGAAGACGCGCCCCGCGCTGACGGCCTCGACCCGCGTTAGCAGCAGAGCGAAGGCGACGAGGGCAACCATCCCCGGCAGCACCCAGAGCGCGGACTGCCCGAGCCGCAGCCACGCCCAAAAAGCGAAACAGCCACCGATCTCGGCCAGTGCGGCGCCGAGATAGAGGGCGGCAACCCTCAATCGCTCGCCATCACCTTCACGTAGCTCCCCGGTGCAGGTTCCAGCGCCGGTAGCCCACCCGAACCGGGCTCCCGCGCCGGGACGGTCTCGGGCGCTTGCGCCGCGACCCAGCGCTGCCAGTCCGGCCACCAGCTGCCGGCGAGCTCCGTCGCACCCTGCAGCCAAGCATCGGGCTTCTCCGGCAGCTCCGAACCGACCCAATGGCTGTACTTGCCGCTCTCCGGCGGGTTCACGACCCCGGCGATATGGCCCGAAGCGGCGAGGACAAAGCGCATCGGACCCTTGAACAACTGCGTCGCGCGGTAGGTGCTGGCCCAGGGCGCAATGTGGTCTTCGCGCGTCGAGAGCATGTAGGTCGGCACCTTGATCTTCCGCAGGTCGATCTTGACGCCGTCCAGCTCCACGCCGCCCGGCTTCACCAAATCGTTCTGCTGGTACATGCGGCGCAGGTAGAAGCTGTGCATCTTCGCCGGCATGCGCGTGCTGTCGTCGTTCCAGTAGAGCAGGTCGAACGGGAAGGGCTCCTGCCCGAGCAGGTAGTTGTTCACCACAAACGACCAGATAAGGTCGTTGGCGCGGAGCATGTTGAAGGTGGTCGCCATCTCGCGTCCTTCGAGATAGCCGCGGCTGCCCATCTTCTCCTCGAGCGCCTGCAACTGCTCCTCATCGATGAAGACGCCGAGTTCCCCGGACTCCTCGAAGTCGATCATGGTGGTCAATAAGGTGGCGGACTTGATGCGCGTGTCCTTCTTCGCCGCCATGTGCGCGAGCGTCGCGGTCAGCAAAGTCCCGCCAAGGCAGTAGCCGATGGCATTCACCTCGCGCTCGCCGGTCGCCTTCTCGATGGCGTCGAGCGCGGCGTATGGCCCCTCGCGCATGTAGCTGCTGAAATCTTTCTCGGCGTGGCGCTCGTCAGGGTTGACCCAGGAGCAGATGAACACCGTGTGCCCCTGCGCGACCGCCCAGCGGATGAAACTGTTCTTCGGGCGGAGGTCGAGGATGTAGAACTTGTTGATCCAAGGCGGCAGGATCAGCAACGGCCGCTTCAGCACCCTTTCCGTCGTCGGCGAGTACTGGATCAGCTGCATCAGGTCGTTCTGGAAGACCACTTGGCCCGGCGTGATCGCGATGTTGTCGCCCAGCGCGAACTTGGTGTCGTCGGTCATCCGGATGCGCAGCTTGC
>JAQGHV010000101.1 GCA_028288785.1 Rhodospirillales bacterium
CTCCGATGGAGCGGAGGGCGCGATGGCGCGGTTTGATCTGAGCGAGTCGGAGTGGACCATTATCGAGCCCTTGCTGCCGGGTACGGACGGGCGGCGCGTGGGCCGGCCCAGACTGGACGACCGTCGCGTACTGAACGCGATCTTCTTCGTGTTGCGCACCGGCACACCGTGGCGCGACCTGCCCGAGCGGTATGGGCCGCCCACGACCGCATACAACCGCTTCAACCGTTGGGCCAAGCGCGGCGTGTGGCTGGCGATCTTCGAAGCGCTTGCGCGAGCCTTGCCCGGCTCGTTGGCCCTGATCGACAGTTCGATTGTGCGCGCCTACCAGCATGCCGCGGGCGGAAAAAAGGGGGTCCGGATCACGCCATCGGCCGTTCTCGTGGCGGACTGAGCACCAAGATCCATGCTCGCGTGGGCGCGCACGGCCTGCCTGTGCGCTTCGCCATCTCGGCCGGGCAGGCCGCCGACATGCGCGCCGTAGCCGAACTGATCGTCGGGCTCGCGCCGGGCAGCGACGTGGTCGCCGATCGCGGCTACGACTACACCGCCGTGCTCGATGCCATCGTGGCCGCGGGCTCGAAGCCTCATGTCCCCACCAATCGACAAAAGCGCGCACAAAGAAGCGTCGATCCCGCGCTCTACAGGCAGCGCAACCTGATCGAGCGCTGCTTCAACCGCCTCAAGCATTGGCGCCGCCTCGCAACCCGCTTCGACAAACTTGCTCAGAACTATCTCAGCACCGTCGCCATCGCCGCCATCAGGCTGTGGACACGGTTTGAGTCCAGGACCTAGTCGTCGCAGCATGTCGCCCCCGTATCGAGAGCGCCACATGGTGCCGGTCAGGCCGCCGCCATCGCCGCCGCCAAGCCGATTGCCGGTGATGTGAGCGGCACCTTCCCACGGCATAGCGCGGCGGCGGGCGCCATGGAGGCCTGGGCAAGTGCCACGGCCGTGGCCCCACCAGCGAAAGCGGCATCCGCGGCCTTGGCGATCCGCGCGTGGCAGGTCGCGAGGTCACCCGCCTTGCGGGCCTCTCATGCATCGGCGACCAGCGTCACATCGAGCGTTGCACCGGTGCTTGCCCCGGCCTTGGCGAACAGTGTTTCGGTTGGTTCCAGCGTCGTGGCGACCGTGCACAAGACAGCCACCCGACCGCCCCCGCGCGTCGCGGCTTCCGCCAGTGCCGCATCGACGCGCAGGCAGGGAATGCGGAGCGCGACGTCATCGACCGCAGGTCCCAAGGTCGAGCAGGTGAGCAACACCACTGCGACATCTGCCTCGCCGGCGAGGGGCAGCAGCGCATCGCGCGTCGCCGCGGATCGCCGGGGTCAATCCGCCCGCGGCGTCCGCCTCGGCGAGCAGTTCCGGCCGTACGCGGTGGAGGAGCCGCGCGCCGGCGGGCAGGCGACATCGAACAGCGCGACGTTGCTCTGGGCGCTGTGCAGGCAGGCGATAAGGGTCATCCAGGGATGCTAGGACAAGCCCGGAGGAAGCGGAAACGCGGCGTCCCTGAATGAAGCGCGTCTGGTTCAGCGCGTCGCGATACCGCCATGCACGAGCGTCTGGATGAAACCCAGCTTCTCGATAACCTTCGGCGAGAGCACGAAGGGGTAGAGGTCCGACACGCCCATGCAGCGGTTGAGACTGTTCACCGCGGCCGTGATCGGCACCCAGGCCTCCATCAGCCGCGTGATCTCCGTCTCGCGGTAGGGGTCGAAATCGACCGTGCCCGACAGGGTGCCGGTCTTGTCCGTGCTCGCCTCGACCCCGATGCCGAAGGATCGCGCCATCTCGAGCGTGTCGGCGATGTGGAGGTAGTGCGCCCAGGTCTCGGCGAAATCCTCCCACGGGTGGCAGGTGGCGTAGCTGGAGACGAATTCTTCCTGCCAGTTGGCCGGCGGCCCGTTGGCGTGGTGGCGCTTCAAGGCCTCGTCGTAGTCGACGCTGTCATCGCCGAACACGGCACGGCAGGGCTCCAGCATCGGGGTGTCGCGCACCAGGCGATCCCAGAAGTAGTGACCGGATTCATGGCGGAAATGCCCCAGGATGGTGCGATAGGGCTCGCCCATCGCCATACGCCGGCTGGACCGTTCGGCGTCGTCCGCCTCGGCGAGCGCGATGGTGATGAGCCCGAAATCATGCGCCGTCATGATCTTCGGCTTGTTCGGATCCACCCCGTCCGCGAGAATTTCAAACCCGAGGCCGGATTGCGGCTCCTCCACGCGGCTGGCCAGTGGCAGGCCCAGGCGCAGGAAGCTGTACATGGCGCGCCGCTGCGCTTCCTGGATTTTGCGCCAGTTCGTCACGTTTTCGGGCACGGACAGATTCGGAATGGTGACGTTGTGCCGGCACGATCGGCAAAAGGCGTCGGTCGTACCCTCCGGCACCAGCCAGTTGCAGGCGAGGTGCTGGGCATTCTCGCACAGCAGGCGATCGCCCCTGATAGCCAGCAGGCGGTTCGCATCGGGCTGGTAGCCGAGCGTGGTGCCGCAGGCGACGCAGCTCGTGTTCTCGAAATACACGGGCTGCGCGCAATTTTCGCAGGTGAACAGGCGCATCGATGGAGGCTCCGATGATCCAGAAGCCAACGGCAGATGCGCCGCGCGGTTGCAAGGCGCCGGCGGAACCGCGTTCCGCCGGCGGCGCAGCCTTAGTTCCGGGTCTTGTCGACCAGCGCGCCCTTGGTGATCCAGGGCATCATAGCGCGGAGCTTGGCGCCAACCTCCTCGATGGGGTGCTCGGAAAGCCGGCGGCGCGTCGCCTTGAAGCTCGCCTGGTTCACCTTGTTCTCGAGCATCCAATCGCGCGCGAACTTGCCGGACTGGATGTCGGTGAGCACGCGCTTCATCTCGGCCTTGGTCTCGGCGGTGATGATGCGCGGGCCGGTGACGTATTCGCCGTACTCGGCGGTGTTGCTGATCGAGTAGTTCATGTTGGCGATGCCGCCCTCATAGATGAGGTCGACGATCAGCTTCACCTCGTGCAGGCACTCGAAATAGGCCATCTCGGGGGCGTAGCCGGCCTCGACCAGCGTCTCAAACCCGGCCTTGATGAGCTCCACGAGGCCGCCGCAAAGCACGGTCTGCTCGCCGAACAGGTCGGTCTCGCATTCCTCCTTGAAGGTCGTCTCGATGACGCCGGAGCGGCCGCCACCGATGGCGCTGGCGTAGGAGAGCGCGATTTCCAGCGCATTGCCGGACGGGTTCTGGTTCACGGCGACCAGGCAGGGAACGCCGCCACCCTTCTGGTACTCGCCGCGCACGGTATGGCCGGGGCCCTTGGGCGCGATCATGAACACGTCGATATCGGCGCGCGGGTCGAGCAGGTTGAAGTGCACGTTGAGGCCATGCGCGAAGGCGAGCGACGCGCCTGGCTTCATGTTGGCGTGCAGGTGATCCCGGTAGAGGTCCCCCTGGCCTTCATCGGGCGTCAGCACCATGACCACATCGGCCCAGGCGGCGGCCTCGGCGGGGGGGAGGACCTTGAAGCCGGCGGCCTCGGCCTTCTGCGCGGAGCCACCGGGGCGGAGGCCGATGACGAGATCCTTCACGCCGGAATCGCGCATGTTCATCGCATGGGCATGGCCCTGGGAGCCGAAGCCGATGACCGCGACCTTCTTGGCCTTGATCAGGTTCACGTCGGCATCACGGTCGTAGTAAACGCGCATGGAAGCGCTCTCCTTTGTTCGTCGGTCTCGGGTGGGCGTGGTGTTAAAGGCTGCGCGCACCGCGCGCGATGGCAACGGCGCCGGTTCTGGAAATTTCCGCAAGACCAAGCGGGCGCATCAGCGCGCAGAAGGCGTCGATCTTCTCGGCACTGCCCGTCATCTCGAACACCGCGCTTTCGGGAGTCGCGTCCACAACGCGGGCGCGGAACGCATCGGCCAGGCGCAGCGCCTCCATCCGGCCCTCGCCGCGCCCGACGACCTTGATCAACGCCAGTTCGCGCACGAGGTGCGGGCCTTCCAGCGCCAGGTCGCTCACCTTGTGCACCGGCACCAGCCGGTCGAGCTGGGCCTTGATCTGGTCGATGATCATCTCGGTGCCCGTCGTCACGATGGTGATACGCGACAGGCGGCGCTGCTCATCGACCGGGGCAACCGTTAGGCTCTCGATATTGTAGCCGCGGCCGGAGAACAGGCCGATCACGCGCGCGAGCACGCCGGCCTCGTTCTCGACCAGCACGGCGATGGTCGCGGTGCGCTGCAAAGTCTCGCTCATCGGATCATACCAGGACCTTGCCTTCATCGGTGACGCCGGCGACGCCGCCCTCCTGGCCCGGGCCGAGGATCATCTCGTTATGCGCCGCACCCGAGGGGATCATTGGGAAGCAGTTCTCGTCCTTGGCCACGCAGATGTCAGCGATGACGGCCTTGTCCGAGGCGATCATTTCGCGGATCACGCGGTCCAGATCGTCGGCGCTGGTGGCGCGCATGCCCTCGGCGTGGAAGCTTTCCGCGAGCTTCACGAAGTCCGGCAGCGCCGCGGAGTAGCTCTCTGAATACCGCGCTCCATGCAGCAACTCCTGCCACTGGCGCACCATGCCCATGTACTCGTTGTTCAGGATGAACACCTTCACCGGCAGGCGGTACTGCGCGAGCGTGCCCATCTCCTGGATGTTCATCAGGATCGAAGCCTCGCCGGCGATGTCGATGACGAGAGCGTCGGGGTGGGCGATCTGCACGCCCATCGCGGCCGGCAGGCCGTAGCCCATCGTGCCGAGGCCGCCCGAGGTCATCCAGCGGTTCGGCTTCTGGAAGCCAAAATACTGCGCGGCCCACATCTGGTGCTGGCCGACCTCGGTGGTGATGAAGGTCTCGCGGCCCAGCTCGCGGGTGATCTCGTAAAGGCGCTTCACCGCGTGCTGCGGCTTGATGATGCGGCCTTCCTGGCGATAGCGCAGGCAATCCTTGCCGCGCCA
>JAQGHV010000105.1 GCA_028288785.1 Rhodospirillales bacterium
CGCTGGCGGTCGCGACAGTGGGGTTTTGCGTGTTGACGCGGAGTGTCGCCTCACCTTCCTCAGCGCCGACAAGGGCGCCGATCAGCGTCAGTCGCGGGTTGCCGCGCGCGAGGAGGCGGAGCGCCCGGCGGAGGCGCGGTTGTGGCTCCACCGCGACGACCCGGGCGCCGAGGCGCAGAAAACTCGCGGCGCGGTCGCCGACATGGGCGCCGATGTCGAAGGCGAGGTCTCCCGGTCCGAGGAAGCGAGCGTAGAACGCGTCCAGCAGCGCGGCGCGGCCTGGCGCGTAGTAGGTGCGCAGGCTTTTGCTCACCGCTGCGGCTGTTGTCACGGCGTGAAGACCAGCGCCATGCCGCAGGCATCTTCGGGCATCAGCATCAGCCCTTCAGCGACCGGGCGAAGCTGCGGCAGCAGCCGCGCGACGGCGGCGTTACCGTCATCGGTGCGCAGCGTCACGCCGGCGATGAAGGGCACCGCCGGCGCCACGACGCCTGGCAGCACGGCGGCCAGCGAGCCGGGTGCGAGGATGCGGATGCGCGTGGCACCTCGCGGGCCACCGATCGGCGCCGCGAGGTCGCCGGCCAGGGCCAGGCAGAAGCCCCCGGCCGGGTCGGGCTCCAGCGCCACGCCGGCCAGGCGGGCGAAGCGCGCGGCCGTCTCGGCGGGGGTCTGCGTCACCAGGACCACCGATTCCAGGGCCACCACGTGATTGGCGTGGTTCAGCCAGCGCTCCTGCCAGACGAGTTCCGGCGTCAGGTGACGGATGAGCTGGATGCGGCCTTCCGGCGCCTCCGGCAGCGGCAGCCGGGCGAAACGGGCACGTGGGCCATCCGGTGCCTCGACCGGTCGTTCGAGGTGGGAGATGCCGGAAATCGGGATGCCGGCGAGCCGCAATCGCGCCAGCGCCGCATGCTCGTCGGCGACGGCGAGTGCAATGATATGCGCGCCCGTGTAGCGCGCGAGAAAGCGCCCGAGGTCGTTGTCGAACAGCGCCTGGTCCATGATGCCGAGGACTTCCAGGTAGCCCTCGCGGAAGAAGGCGCAGCGGTTCCCGGTGGCGTAGGGTTCCACCGGGCCATCCGGCGTGCGCCGGCCCGATTGCCGCGCGACGGGGCTCAGAGTGAAGCCCAGCGCCTCGTAGCGGTTCCAGGCCGGGGCCGGGTCGGCGAGGCAGATGCCCACATGGTCGAGACCGCTCGCAGCACCGGCGCCGCTCACGTCGGGTTCTCGTATTTCTCGAGAAGCCATTCAGTCGGCTCGGCGGCCGCCTCGTCGTACCAGCGCGCGACCAGGGGATGCGCGCGCACCGCCTGCACGTAGGCGCGGGAGACCGGGGAAAGCTCCGGCGCCCAGGTAATGAAGCGCGCCACGATCGGGGCGAACATCGCATCGGCAGCCCCGAAGGACGCACCGAACAGGAAGGGGCTTGGCCCGCATTCGGCCCAGATCGCCTCGATCCGCGCGACCCCCGCCAAGCTCTCCGGCGTGCGGCCCCTGCCCGCGAAATCGCGGCCGAGGTTCATCGGCATGGCGATGCGCAGGTCGCGGAAGCCGGAATGCATCTCCGCGGCAATGCTGCGGGCATGGGCGCGCGCGACGCGCTCCGCCGGCCAGATGCCGGGGGCGAGCTCGGCGCAATACTCCGCGATGGCCAGGCTGTCCCAGACCCGCGCGCCCTGGTGCTCGAGGTAGGGAACCAGGCCCGCCGGGGTGGCGTCCTCGATGGCCGTGGTGCTCCCCGGCACGCTGCCGGTGAGCGGGATCAGCACCTCCTCCACATCCAGCCCGGCCAGATGCACCAGCAGCCAGCCGCGCATGCTCCAGGAGGAGTAGCGCTTGGTGCCGATCACGAGGCGGTCTTGGGCCATGGTCGTTCTCCACGAAACTGGCGCGGACAATGCCACGGCGAGGGGTTGCTTGGCAGGGGGTGGCCGTGTTGACTGGGTGCACCTTAGGTTGGTGCCTGCGGCGGCCCGGGATGACCAGCTCGATGGCGGGCGCGCCGAGGCGAGACCGCCGAGCGCTCGACACCGCGAGCGGCGCGATCGCCGCATCCTCTAGAGACAAAGGGCCGCAGCGGTTGTAGCGAAAGCACTGACGCCCAACCGCTCCAGACGCGATCCCGGAGACCGACGATGAACGACCTGAGCGCACCGCGCCCGAACAACCTCGACGCCTTCTGGATGCCCTACACCGACAACAAGCACTTCAAGGCCAATCCGCGCATGCTCTACCGCGCCGAGGGCATGAGCTATTTCACGCCCGAGGGCCGCGAAGTGCTTGATGGTACCGCCGGCCTCTGGTGCTGCAATGCCGGGCATGGCCGCCGCGAGATCACGGAAGCCATCCAGAAGCAGGCCGCGCTGATGGATTTCGCGCCCACCTTCAACATGGGCCACCCGATCGCTTTCGAGGCCGCCGCTCGCGTCGCTGAGATCACGCCGGACGGCATGGACCGCGTCTTCTTCACCAATTCGGGCAGCGAGAGTGCCGACACCGCACTCAAGATCGCGCTCGCCTATCACAAGGCGCGCGGGCAGAGCAGCCGGGTGCGGATGATCGGGCGGGAGCGCGGCTATCACGGCGTGGGCTTCGGCGGCATGTCGGTCGGTGGCATCGGCGCCAACCGCAAGCAGTTCGGCGCGCTGCTGCCCTATGTGGACCACCTGCCGCACACGCATTTGCCGGCGAAGAACGCCTTCGCGCGCGGCCAGCCGGAACACGGCGCGGAACTCGCCGACGCATTGGGAGCCATGGTCGCGCTGCATGGCGCCGAGACCATCGCGGCCGTGATGGTGGAGCCCGTCGCCGGTTCCACCGGCGTGCTGGTGCCGCCCAAGGGCTACCTCGAGCGTTTGCGTGCGCTGTGCGACAAGCACGGCATCCTGCTCATCTATGACGAGGTCATCACCGGCTTCGGCCGCCTCGGCACCAATTTCGGCGCCGAGCGCCTGGGCGTCGTGCCCGACATCATGACCATGGCCAAGGGCCTCACCAACGCCGCGGTGCCGATGGGTGCGGTCGCAGTGCGGGAGGGCGTGTACGACGCCATCGTGAACGGCATGCCCGGCGGGATCGAGCTGTTCCACGGCTACACCTATTCCGGCCATCCGCTCGCCGCCGCAGCCGCCATCGCGACGATCGAGCTGCACTGCAGCGAAGACCTGCCCGGCCGCGCCATGGCCATCGAGCCCTATTGGCAGGATGCGGTGCACTCGCTTCGGGGTCTGCCCAACGTCATCGACACCCGCGATTTCGGGCTGATCGGCGCGGTGGAACTGAGCCCCCGCCCGGGAAAACCGACCGACCGCGCGCTGGCAATCTTCCGGCGTTGCTTCGACACCGGCGTGCTGGTGCGCGTGACGGGCGACATCGTCGCCCTCTCGCCGCCGCTGATCATCGAAAAGCACCATGTCGACCGGCTGATCAACACGCTTGGCGACGCCATCACCGCCGAGGCCGCGTGAGCGAGCCGGAACGCCCGCTCAACATCGTCTTCTTCGACCCCAACGCGTCGAAGAAGATGCTGACCATGCTGCGTCTGCGCCGGCTTGGCCACCAGGTCGAGGCGCCGCCGGATATCGGCTTCTGCCTGGCCCTGATCGGGCGCGGCGGGGTCGATGTCCTCGCCGTCGAACTCCGCCCCGGCGATACCTGGGTGCCCACGCTGGTCGAGAAGCTGCGCGCGCTCCCACCCTGGGCCGGCGCCGTCGCGACCTTCGGCATGACCACCGACTTCACCGGCAAGGCCCTGAAGATGGCCGAGGCCATGGTGCTCGACGGCATGCGCATGCACGACGTCCCTGACCAGGTGCTGAACGACGCCCTCTACGCCGCCGTGAAGGCGCGCCTCGGCGTGCCGGGCCTCGACCCCGCGCGCTACGCCGACCGCCGCGCCGAGGACGTGAAGCGCGACCAGGAGAAGCTCGACACGCTGGCCACCATGGTCATGCCGATCCGGCTGGCCGAGATCGGCGTCATCTCGCAAACCGCCTCCTACTTGGCCGATGAGTTTGAATCCCTGGGCCTCCCGGTCGCCGCTCACGCGGCGCGCGAGCTGGCCGAACGCCCCTACGCCGACGGGGTACGCTTCTACTCGCTCGCCTCCTCGGTCGTCGCGGTGCGCGCCCTGCTGCGCCGGGAATACTGGGCAGCCCTGCGTCGCGACGAAGCGCTGGAGAAGGCGGCCGCCGACCCCATATCGGCACATGAAGCTTAAGAAGGACACACCACGATGAGCGAACGCGCCCCCGTGCCCGTCACCGTGCTCACCGGCTACCTCGGTGCCGGCAAGACCACGCTGCTGAACCGCATCCTCTCCGAAAATCACGGCAAGAAATACGCCGTGGTGATCAATGAATTCGGGGAGCTCGGCGTCGACAACGACCTCGTCGTCGATGCCGACGAAGAAGTCTTCGAGATGAACAATGGCTGTATCTGCTGCACCGTCCGCGGCGACCTCATCCGCATCATCGGCGGCCTGATGAAGCGCAAAGGCCAGCTCGACGGCATCATCGTGGAGACCACCGGCCTCGCCGATCCCGCCCCCGTCGCCCAGACCTTCTTTGCCGACGAAGACGTGAAGCGCGCCACCCGCCTCGACGCCATCGTCACCGTGGTGGACGCCAAGCACCTGGCCGCGCGCCTTGCGGATTCGAAGGAAGCCATCGAGCAGATCGCCTTCGCCGACATCATCGTCCTGAACAAGATCGACCTGGTCACATCAGCCGAAGCCGACGCCGTCGAAGCCCGCATCCGCGGCATCAACGCCTACGCCGAAATCCGCCGCGCCGAGAAATCCAACGTCCCCATCGACGCCATCCTCGGCCGCGAGGCCTTCAGCCTCGAACGTATCCTCGAACGCGAACCCGACTTCCTCTCCGGCGACGACGACCACGAACACGACAGCGAAATCATGTCCGTGTCCTTCGAAGTCACCCGCCCCCTCGACCCCGAACGCTTCAACGCATGGATCCAGCAAGTCCTCGCCCATAAAGGCCAGGACCTGCTGCGCACCAAAGGCATCCTCAGCTACGAAGGCGACGACCGACGCTTCGCCTTCCAGGCCGTCCACATGATCGCTGACGGCGACTACATCGGCCCCTGGAAAGACGGCGATCCCCGCAAATCGAAAATCGTCTTCATCGGCCGTGACCTCAATCGCCCCCAACTCCGCCGCGGCTTCGAAGCCTGCCAAACCGGCGAAGACGTCAAGAAAATCGAAGCCGAACTCGCGCGCTGGAGCCCCGCGTGAAGCTGATGGCGGTGTCTCTGACGACAGAATGGGGGCGTTGCCCCCAAGCCCCCACCGGGGATCGCGCCGATCCCCGGGCCCCTGCGCTTGTGGTTCTGAGTGGGGAAGGCTGGGGCCACATCGAATCTAGGCCGGGTTGGGGAGGGGGGCGCATCGCGCGAGCTTCCTCGATCCAAGTTGCTCCACGCGCCCCCCTCCCCAACCCGGCTCGCCTACGGCGAAGCTCTAACCCTTCTCGACCCAAGACCAACAAACCCGGGTCCAGGGGCCTGCAGGCTCCTGGTGGGGGTCAGGGGGCAAAGCCCCCAGCCTGTCGTCAGGACCACCACCCATGAGCGACACCGCCGAGTTCCTGCTCGATCTGCGCGGCGTTTCGCGTGGGTTGGATGCGTATGTCGTGGGCATCGCGTTTGGGCGCGATGGTGGGATGTGCGGGTTTGGCTTGGGGGATGGGTCGGTGCATCTCGCGGCCCTTGAGGGGGAGTGGGGGCGGGTTGAGGCGCATGGGGGCGCGGTGTTGGCCTTGTGTGCGGATTGCCGGGATGGGGTGCTGACGGGGGGCGATGACGGGCGCCTGGTGCGGGTTGGCGCGGATGGCGTGGCGACCGAGGTGGCAAAGTTCGGCAGCCGCTGGGTCGAGCATGTGGCGGCGCATGAGAGTGGCGTGCGCGCGGCTGGTGTCGGCAAGGCGGTGCATGTGCTGGGGGCTGACGGCAAGGTGCTGAAGTCGCTGGCGCATCCGTCTTCGGTGGCGGGGCTGGCCTTCGACCCGAAGGGCAAGCGGGTGGCGGCGAGCCACTACAATGGCGCCTCGCTGTGGTTCATCGGCGCGAAGGAGGACAAGCCGCGGGTGCTGGAGTGGAAGGGCAGCCACGGTATTCTCGCGATGAGTCCGGATGGCACGCATGTGGTCACGGCGATGCAGGAGAATGCGCTGCATGGCTGGCGGCTGGCCGATGGGCAGCACATGCGGATGTCGGGTTATCCCACCAAGACGCGCTCGATCTCCTTCACCTCCAAGGGGCGCTGGCTCGCGAGTTCGGGCGCCGAGTCGGTGGTGATCTGGCCGTTCTTCGGGGGCGGCCCGATGGGCAAGGCCCCCACCGAGCTGGCCGGTGGTGATGCGGTGATGTGCACCCAGGTGGCGTGCCATCCGCAGCATGAGATCGTGGCCGCCGGGTTCGAGGATGGGCTGGTGGTAATGGCCGAGATCGCCACCGGCAAGATCGTGCCCATCGCGCCGCCGGGACGCGGCGCAGTGAGCGCGCTGGCCTGGAATGCCAGCGGCTCACGACTGGCTTTCGGGACCGAGGAGGGGTTCGCCGGGCTGCTCGACCTCTCCAAGCGATAGGGATTTTGCAGACGATGTCGATGATCGAAACCGCACTGCTGCGCATGCCCCAGCTAGGCTTAGGCACCTGGCCGATGAAGGGCGCCGAGTGCCAAGCGGCCGTGGAAAGCGCCATCGCTATGGGCTACCGCCATATCGACACGGCCGAGATGTACGGCAATGAGGCAGAGGTCGGGGCCGGGATCGCTGCCTCGGGTGTCGCGCGGGATGAGTTGTTCGTCACGACCAAGGTCTGGAACGACAAGCTCACGAAAGATGGCATCGCCGGCGCAATCGCGGCATCTCTCGCGAAGCTCAAGCTCGATTACGTGGACCTGTTCCACATCCATTGGCCGAGTGCGACGATGGATCTGGACGAGGCCCTGGGCGGGCTGGAGACGGCCCGGCGGGCCGGCATCGCGAAGGCGGTCGGGGTGTGTAATTTCCCACCGAAGCTGTTTCGTCGCGCGGTCGAGGCGGGCGTGACGCCGATCGCGTGCCTGCAGGTGGAGCACCATGTCTACCTCGACCAGACGCCGCTCAAGGCTATCGCGCGTGAGCACAACATCGCTTTTACCTGCTATTCGCCGACCGGGAAGAATGCGGTGGCCGACGACCCCGTGATACGAGGCATCGCGCAGAAGCACGGCTCCACGCCGGTGCAGATCGCCCTCGCCTGGCTGCTGCGTGAGGATGGGGTGTCCGCCATTCCGAAGGCGGCGGGCGCGATGAACCAGGGCGCCAATCTCGGCGCGCTGTCGATCAACCTGGATGCCGCGGATGTCGCCGCCATCGATGCCCTGCCGAAGAAGCGCCGCCTCGTCAGTCCTGCCTTCGCGCCCGATTGGGTAAATGGCTGATCGGGCGACGCAACTTTCGGTGCGGGCGACATTTGACCTGACGATGCGAAGTTGGGGAGGGTGCTATGGCCGAGGATGACGACGCGAACGAGGTGGATCTGGGCATCAGCCTGGAGAGCGTGGCGACGGTCGTGGACCAGCTGCGCGCCCTGCAGATCCGCGAGGAGGCCGATTCCGAGGACGCCGAGGAAGACCAGAACTCGGGAGCGGCGCTGATGACCGAAAGTCCGGACGGCCAGACTGAGGAAATGCTGGAGGCGTTCATCGCCGAGATGAACGCGGATGAGCAGGCCTCGCTCGTCGCGCTGGCCTGGGTGGGTCGCGGTGAATATGGTCCTGAAGAATGGGCTGAGGCGCGGCGCCTCGCCGCCGAGGGCGATGCCGGGCGCGACCCCACGGCCTACCTCATGGACATGGACAATCTTGCGGATCTGCTGAGCGAGGGGGTGGCAGCCTTCGGGCTCTCCATCGAGGATGTGGAGCGGTAGCTTCAGAGGTTTTACCGCGCTGGATTGTTCCGTCGCCCGCGAGCAGTACGGGCGCCATTGCGGGTGCCGGGATCGTTCCGGGGTTGCGCGGCCCCGGCCATTGCGGCACCTGATGCCCGCATGCCGCGCATCCTTCCTTTGCTTTTGCTGTTCGTCGCCGCCTGCGCGGCGCGCGATGCCAATATTGCCGCCGACGCACAGCTCCGGTTGATCGGGCTGATGGCCGATGATCTGCGTCTATGCTCCGGCGTGCCCGACCGGCGCGAGAGCTCGGATGGCGGTGAGTTCTGGACCTACAACCGGACCCCGCCCTCCTCCGGCATCTCGCTTCCGGTACCGATCACCGGCGGGTCGATGAGCATGTCGTCGGCGGGGGTTTGCTCGGTGACCTTCCAGCTCATCGACGGCCGCGTCACGCGCATCGGTTACAGCGCCGCCACCGAATTCGGCATGGCGCGGGATTCGGCCTGTGCGCCGGTGGTGCAGGGGTGCTTGCGGATGGTCGAGAATGGGTCGGTGCGGACGCGGTAGGAAGCAAGGCTGGGGAAAGGAACTTCCCAGACCTCAATCTTTTATTTTTGGTTTTTGGTGCGGCTGCACCATGAGCACCAGCAATGCTCCGCAGGTGCTACCTGGCCGTCGGAAACAATAGGTAAAATCAAGAGAATGGGGTCTGGGGAAATTCCTTTCCCCAGCCTTCTTCAAGCAATCTCCCGTATCAGCTTCCGCTTCACCGCTGTCCCAAAACTCGCGAAATCGACAGCGACTTCCAGGAAGCTCCCGATGCCGCCGATCACGCTCTCCCGGTAGTAGGCATCCAGCGGCACCGACGGCATGCGGCCGAAGGTTGGACGGTCATTGATGATCGGCAGCCCGTTGATGATGATGCCGTCGGCCACGGCCGCATCGCGCGCCGCTTCCGATGGCGGCCCGGAATTGTTGACCCCGTCGCCGGAGACGTCGATCACCCGCCGCGTCGCTTCGAAGGGGCAAGACGCGAGCACTCTGCGCGACATGTCTATGGCGCCCGAAATCGACGTCCACGACAGCGAGACCCGCGGCGCCTCCGCGAGCGCTTCCGTCCAGCGCTGGGCGTCCATCGCACTGCCGACCCGCATCCACGGCAGCACCAGGCGCTGGTACTCGATGCCGGCCCATTCGACATAGGCCACAGCGATGCCGCCCATCATGCCGGCGCGGATCGCCTCGACCACGCGCGGGTCGGTCAGGGCGTTGCGGTAGCCCTCGCGTTGGAGCACGGCCTCATCGGGGTCGATCGAGCGGCTGACATCGACGGCGAGCACCAGCGCCACATCCACCGGATCGCCCGCCTGGCCGCGCGCGGCCAGGGCGGGCAGCATTCCGGCGGCGGCGATCAGGGAGCGGCGGAGCATGGTGCCTGGCCTCGTCTGTCATGGAGCGATCATGAGAGACCCAGGCGCGGTGTCAGTTCAACGCCCAACTGCGAGAGCGGCGGCGATGACGGTGCTGATCCGTGCGATGTCGGCTTCGACCAGATACGGATGCATCGGCAGCGACAGCACTTGGTCGCAGAGCGCCTCACTCACCGGCAGCGGCGGCGGTCCGCCGACGAAGGCGCTGGCGTGCTGCTGCGCGTAGGCGGGCTGGTGGTGGAGCGGCCGCGGATAGTAGATGGCGCTGGGGATGCCCTCGGCGCCGAGTGCCTTCTGCACATGCGCGCGGGTTTCGGCGTCGGGCAGCTTGATCGTGTGGATGCCCCAGGCCGAGATCGCACCGGGCACGGCTTGGGGCGCGTGCACGGCGGCCGGCAGCAGCTCGGCATAGAATTCGGCGGCGCGGTTTCGGGCGGCGAGCTCGCCTTCCAGCAGCGGCAGCTTGCACAGCAGGATCGCGGCCTGGAGGGTGTCGAGCCTTCCGTTCATGCCGGTGCGCAGCACCTCGTAGCGGGACTTGCCTTCGCCATGCGTGCGCAGCGAGCGGTAGAGGTCGGCGCGATCCGCGTCGTCGGTCAGCAGCGCGCCGCCATCGCCGTAGCAGCCCAGCGTCTTGGTCGGGTAGAAGCTCAGCGCGGTCGCGTGACCATAGGTGCCGAGGCGGCGGTTGTTGAGGCTGGCGCCGAAGGCCTGGGCCGCGTCGTCGAGGGCGAACATCCCTTCGCGCGCGCAGATCGCCTCGATGGCGGGCCAGTCGGCCGGATTGCCGTAGAGATCGACTCCGATGATCGCGCGCGGCTTCAGCCGGCCCTCAGCCTTGGTGAGCGCCAGGCGCATCTCGAGGTCGGCAAGGTCCATGTTGAAGCTGACCGGATCTACATCGACGAAGATCGGTGTGGCGCCCAGCACCAGCGGCACCTCGGCGGTGGCGGTGTAGGTGAAGGCGGGCAGGAACACCGCGTCGCCGCGACCGATCCCCTCGGCCATCATCGCGATCTGCAGCGCATCCGTGCCGGAGGAGACGCCGACCGCGTGCTTGGCGCCGGAGTACGCGCAAAGGGCGGCTTCGAGCTCATCGACTTCCGGCCCCTGGATGAACCGCCCGCTCTCCAGCACCGTGGCGATGCGCCGGTCGAGCTGGTCGCGGATGAGCGCCTGCTGCGCCTTCATGTCGAAGAAGGCGATGGGGCGGGGGCTGGTCATGCGTGGCGATGCTCCGGTTGGTAACGCGATGGGTTTACCCTCTCCGACGGAACGACGCGACATCACGGATGATGACTGGCTGCAATCCACGCGCCCGGCGACACCGTCTAGGATGGCAGCAAGCCGCGGCTCGCGTGGTGCGCGAATAATACGGGTCAAAAAGGCACACATCTCTGTGATTTTGAACGGCACCCCTCTAGCGCTAAGGATCATCATTCCGTGATCGTTGCGCCAACTGTGCGCGTCGCGGGTTTGTTACGTGAGCTTGGCGGTGGGAGTGTCCCCGGCGTCTTTTCAGAAAGAAGGTGCAGCATGACCAGAACCATCGCGTGGCTAGCCGGCCTGATCCTCACCGGGGCGGTTGCTGCCTGTACCGTGCCCGGCGCCGGGCTGCCAGAGCTGCCGGAGGGCGGACGCAGCACCTACCGCCTTGGCGCGGAAGACCAGGTACGCGTCACGGTGTTCGACGACACCCGCCTCAGCGGCGTCTATCGCATCGGCCAGGATGGCGAGATCTCGGTTCCGCTGGTGGGCCGGATGCGCGCCGCGGGCATGTCCCCGACGGAGCTCGAGCAGCGCCTGGTGCGCGAATTCCGCCAGCGCCAGCTGATCACTACGCCCGCCGTCGCGGTCGAAGTGCAGACCTATCGCCCGATCTTCGTGCTGGGCCTGGTGGAGCGTGGCGGGCAGTTCCCCTATCAGCCAGGCATGACCGTGCTCTCGGCAGTGGCCTTGGCCGGCGGCTTCAACTTCCGCGCCGTACAGGACCGCGTGACGGTGACCCGCCCCGCGCCTGATGGCACGACAGCGACAGAATACCGCGCGCCGCGCGATGCCGTGCTGCAGCCTGGCGACGTTGTTACAGTGCTCGAGCGGCGGTTCTAAAAACCGAGGGTGCCGGGCGCGTTCATGACGCGCCCGGCATCGCTGGAATTCGGCGACGGGATTATCTGCCGAGGGTAGTTGGCGTTCGGCCCCGAACGCTCCGCTTCATTGACGGGCGCCGGTCGCACTCCAGCAGCGAGGCTTTATCAGGATTCGTGCTGGCCTTCGGCGCAGCCCAGCGTCAGGGGATGGTGAGGCGGCCTTCGCTGGCCGTGCGGTAGGCAGCCTCAGACAATCGCGAATAAAGCGCACGATCCCCAGCCAAGCGCCGCAACAGACCCGCCGCCTCGGCGACGTCGGGCTCGGACCACACGCTGCCGCTGTAGATGGCGGCACTATCCGCGACCGGCACCAGCCTGTACGGCACCAGCAGGCTGTTCGCCTCGGTCATGAAGTCCATGTTGCCCGACCAGGCGGTGCCTATCACCGGCAGGCCGTGCGCCATGGCCTCCAGCATCGGCAGCCCAAAACCCTCCGCGCGATGCAGCGAGAGCAGCACGTCCGCCGAGCGGTACAGGCGCGTGATCCCCTCGTCGTTGAGGAATGAATCGACGACAGTGACGTAAGGAAGGTCGCCGAGGCTGTCGCGCAGCGCATCGACCTCCCGCCCGGTTCCGTTCAGCTTCAAGATCAGGTGCGCGGAATCGGAGCCCTGGAACGCCTCGCGGAACGCGGCGACCGCCGCCTCGGGGTTCTTGCGTGCGAAGCTGGAGCGGCTGTCGGCCATCACCAGCACGGTGAATTTCCGGCTTGGCTCGGGTGCGCGATAAGGCTCCGGTTCCACGACATGGCCAACCACGTGGATCGGGCAGTCGAACATCTTCCCCAGGCTTTCGGCCGCGAACCGGCTCGGCGTCCAGATCTCGTTCACGACCGATTGCGACGCCCGCCATTCGGCCGGCGGATCGGGCAGTTCCCAGGCCCAGTAGCCAATCCGCCAGGCGCGTGACGCCGCCGGCAACACGGCCTGCATCAGCGGCGCCGTCTGCGGCCCGCCGCAATGGAACACATAGGCGGTGGCCGGCCGGTGGGGCGTTCGTGCGAAGGGGTTTCGCAGAGCCGCCGTCGCGTCGAGCAGCTCGACGTCGTGTCCCGCCTTCAGCAAGGCCGCATGCTGCAGCCGCGCGCCCTGCGCGATGCCGTTGTGCCGTTCGAGCGCCGCGACGATCGCGATCCGCGATAGGTCCCGCGGCGCCGCGCGCCTGGCAAGCCGCAGCTGCGCGAGCCAACGATTGCCGGTGAGCCAACCAGCCGTGATGGCGGGGCGCAGTGGACCAAGTCTGGCAACGATGCTCATAGGTCGAGGGCACACTCCGGGGCGGTCTTCCCGCGCATAAGATCGCCGAGTGCCAGCAAGTTGCCGCGCAGGCGCCCGCGCCGGTCGACATGAGGCTCCTGCCATACCGCGCGAAGGAGGTTCGCACCGAAATTGCCGAAAATGCGCCGCGCCGCGTACGGAGCCGGATAGACGCCTTGATTCGGCTTCCGCGTGAGATAGAATGGGTTGGCGACTTGCGAATAGCCAAGCCGGCGTCCGGAGCCGCGGCCAAGCTTGGTGCCGAGGTGCACGCCGCGCGCTGCCGGCAGCCAACCGAGCGTACCGAACCGCCCAAGCTGGCGGGTGAAATCGACATCCTTCTGCCAAGCATAGAGCGGCAGCCGCTCATCGACACGGATGCCTTCGCGAAAAGCGACCGACGTGCGGATCGCCATGTTGCAGCCGTAGCCTGAGAAGGCTGGACGCAGCGTACGTTTGCTCGGCGGAAGCCTCGCATCCGCCTCCAGGATGCGGCGGCCTTCGGCCGCGGTAAGTCCCGTACCGATGATGCCATCCGCTAGAACGGTGCCGGTGGCGACGACCATGTCAGGTTTTTCTTCGAAGGCCACGATCGTCTCGGCGAGATAGTTCGGCGCCAGAAGAAAATCTTCGTCGATGAACAGCAGAATGTCGCAATCTTGCGCCATTTTCGGGATCTTGTTTCTTTGGCGTGGTAGCCCAGGCGAGGTGAGCACCATTGTTTCGTGCGGCGCCTCGGGCTTGGTACCCTCCACATCCGACGCCTGCGTAGCGCAGATGACGAGCCGGTCAGAGGTTCTGCTTGGATTACGCACTTCCATCATGGTCTCCCGAAGGATCGCAGACCGGCCGACTGTGGCAATTCCAGCGGCAATTCGCAACGCTTTGGCTCCTGAATCGTCACCGTATGGATGAGCAGGCACAAAGTAGCCTGTCATCGGTTTCGGATCACAAACCATCTTGTCCGCAGTGAACCGATCGTCCACGTTTACGTGAATTGACGAATTATAGAGATGTTTCTAGGCAGCGAGACGTTACCGCCACCAAGTATCCCTAGTTCCTCCGACCCGTGCGAGTTCCCCAACCGTGGACCATCCTGTTCAGCCTTTCCGGATCGGCGTCGCCCCAGCTTCCGACCCGGAGACGGCCCTGGAGCCGCTCGGCGTTCCCGCCTCGCGGATGTTCGGCATGCTGCGCCGCAACCGGCTGCTCATCGCAGGGTTCCTGGTCGCAGGCCTCGGCGCTGGGTACGCTTGGCTCGCCCAAGCACCACTGCAGTACACCGCCGAGGTCTCGGTGCTGGTACAGCAGGCACGGACGCCCGTCAGCGATCTGCAGACCATTACCGCCGAGCCGGGCGTCAGTTCCAGTCAAATTCGCACGCAGATAGACATCCTCCGCTCGCCGGCCGTGGCGCGCCGCGTCGTCGAACGTGCCCGCCTCCTGGAGCATGAGGAGTTTGAGCCCTCGAACTCGATATTGGCCGCGGCGGCCGCCAAGGTGATGGAAGCAATCGGCCTTCGCGCGCCTGCCGACGAGGCTTTGGGCGCGGCCGAGCGCGTCGATCTTGCGGCATCGGAGTTGCTGTCGCGCATTACGATCGCCAATGAGCTGCGTTCGGACGTGCTGCGCATCGGTGTCACGACGCGCGATCCCGCCTTGAGCGCTTTCGTGGCGAATACATACGCACAGGAATTCCAGGAGATCAGCCTGCGGCGGAAGACCGAGACCGCGCGGCGCACCCAGGAATGGCTCGAGACGCGCCTGCAGGAACTCGCCACCAAGGTGCGTGATTCCGAGCGGCAGGTGTCGGAGTTCCGCGCCGCCAACGGCCTGCGCGACGATGGTCGCGACCGCCGCACCGCACGGCCGCCGAACGTGACCGAGCAACAGCTCGCGGCCGTAACGACCCAGGTGACCGAGGCCTCCGCGGTGCGGGCGCAGCGCGAAAACCAGGCCGAGCAGATCGCGGCCGGGATGCGCCTGCCGAATGGGCGCGAACTGGTCGCCGCAACGCTCGATTCCCCCCTCATCTCGCGGCTGCGCGAAGCCGAGGCCACCGCCGCGGCGCGTGAGGCCGAGATCGCCTCTCGCGCTGGCCCTCGCAGCCCGGACCTTATGGCAGCGAGCGCCCAGCGCGCCGGCATCCAGAGCCGCCTCCGTGCGGCGACGCAGGGCTTGATCTCGAACATCAATTCCGAACTCGCGACGGCACGAGCGCAGGAGGCCAGCCTCCGCCGCACCCTCGACGAGTTGCGCAACGCCGTGGCGCGCGAACAGCGCGCCGAAATCCAGCTGCAGCAGTACCAGGCAGGGCTCGAAGCCAACCGCTCGATCTTCGAGAGCTTCCTGGCCCGCGCCGCCCAGGTCACCAACGTCGCCGGCATCCAGGAAGCCGACGCCGAAATCCTGTCGCCGGCCGTGGCGCCGAGCGGCCCCTCCGGCCCCCGCAAAGGCCGTAACTTGGCCATCATCGGCATCCTGTCGATGCTCCTGGGCGTCGGCGCGTCAGTGCTGCGTGAGCGCCTGCGCAACGGGTTCCGCACGCCTGAGGAATTCGAGGCGGAGACGGGCATGCACGTGGTGGGGCTGATGCCCCGCCTTTCGCGCCGGTCGCGCAATCAATCCAACCCCAATGCCGACCCCGATGGATCGGCGGCCCTGACACGCCTACGCGGCACCCTGCAGATGCATCACGACGGACGCATGCCGCAGGTCGTGGTCGTCACCTCCGCGCTTCCGGAGGAGGGCAAGAGCCTGCTTACGGTCGGCATCGCGCGCAGTGCCGCCGAGGCCGGGCTCGCGGTCCTGCTCATCGATTGCGACATGCGGCACCCCTCGATCGGGCCGCTCATGAAGCTGCCGCGCGGTCCGACGCTAAAGCAGGTGCTGTCCGGCCATGTGCTCGGCGACGGTGCCAAGCTGATCCACCGGACCAGCGGCGGCGTCGACGTCATGACGACCGACATCGAGACGCGCGGCGGCCAGGATCTGCTTGGCTCCGCCGTCATGGCAGGACTCATCCGAGCGATGCGCAACCGCTACGACCTTATCGTGCTGGACGCGCCGCCGGTCCTGGTCGCGACCGAGGTGTTTCCGTTGATCCGCATCAGCGACGCGACGCTGATTGCGACCCGATGGGACAGCTCGCCCCGCCTCGTCGTTCGCAGCGCCGTGCGGCTGCTGCGCAACGCCGGTGCCGTCCATCTGTATGGCGTACTGACCCGCGTCGACCTCCAGCGCTATGCATCGGAATCGAGCAGCCCACTCGCCTTCATGCACCGTAAATACCGCAATGTGACTGTTCGGCCCCATCGTTCAGCGCGCGCCTCCTGACGCGCGCGGGTTGAGGGCGCGTCCATGCAGCTGACTATCCTTGGGGCGGCCCTCATCCCGCTTGCGCTTTGGGGCGCCGGCAATCCTGGCTGGCTGATCCGCCTGGCGCTTGTCGCGGGCGTCTTCGAAGCCGGCGCCGCGCTGATCATCGGTGGCGATCCCGGCTTCGGTCTGCCGACAGCGATGGTCCCCGGCCTCCTGCTGCTGGCGCATATCGTCCTGCAGTACGCACTCGGCATGCGATATGCTGGCGAGGGCATCGTGTTGCGTGCCGCACTTCCGCTCATCATCTTCATGATCTTCGCGATCGTAACGGCGATGTTGTTGCCCGACATTTATTCCGGGCAGATGCTGGTCTGGCCTAACCGGCCGGATCTCGTATTCCCCACCGCGGTCCCGCTCGCCTTCAACTCCGGCAATGTCACGCAAAGCCTGTACCTCGCCATGAACGTGGCCATGGCGGTTGGCGCGGGCCTCATCCTGACGGGACGTGGCGTACGCTGGCGCGCGCTGTTGAACGCCTATCTGCTGAGCGGCTACCTCGTGGTCGGCATATGCGTGTGGGATTTCGCATCGCGCATCGCCGGCGTCTGGTTCCCGGACGAGATCCTGCGCACCAACCCGGCCTGGGCCATCGTGACGCAATCATTCGGGCCGGTGCCGCGCATCCAGGGTCCCTTCACGGAGCCGGCGGCGCTGGCATTCTTCTTGTCTGGTCTGGCGTTCTGCTGCCTGAGCCTGTGCATGAGGGGTCATGCGACGATGCGGCCGCAGCTCCTGCTCATGCTGACGATCATGTGCATGCTGCTCTCGACCTCAACCACCGGCATTGCCATTCTGGCGTTCGGCCTCCCGCTCGTGCTCGTGGCGGGGGCCGGCGACCGGCTGGCGCGAATGCGGACACAGCGGACCCTGGTCAACATGGTGCTCGCTGGTGGTATCGTCCTGGTGCCCTTGTTGCTGGCGGTGCCGTCGCTGATCGACGCCGCTGCGGTCGTGCTGGAATCCACGCTCGAGAAGGGTGACAGCAGCTCCTACGAGGATCGCATGGAGATGGACCGCATCGCGGTCGACGCCATGGTCCAAAGCTGGGGCATCGGCGTCGGCTGGGGGAGTACGCGCTCCTCCAGCCTCATCCCTGGCATCCTCGGCAATTCCGGCTTGATCGGGCTTGGCCTGCTGGTGTGGTTCGGAGTGGGCCTGACCCTGCTCATTCGTCGCGCCGGGCGGCTGGCGCCGGCGCAACATCCGGCCCGGCCTGCGCTTGATGGCTTCAGCGCCGCGATTTGCGGGCAGCTTTGCGCGGCACTGCTTTCGGCGCCGACCATCTCATCCCTCAGCTTCTTCCTGCACGTCGCCCTCGTGCTCGGCGCGGCTGGACGGATGATGGTCGATGCCGCACCGCAGCGGGTCCGTGCCACGATGCGGCCCAGCCACCCGGATGCATCCATAAGCGGAATGGGTCGATGAACGAGATGCGCGGGCAGGTCACGCAGTTGCGCGTGGTCGAAGGCGGCGCTGGCCGCAAGCCGGTGACGCCGGTGCTGGCGGAAGGCCGGTCTTCACCGCTGGCCAATGTCGTGATCAACGGTCGCTTTCTTACCCAGCCGGTGACGGGCGTGCAGCGCTTCGCCACGGAAATCCTCCATGGATTGGACCGCCTGGCCGGGCGCGGCGACACACGCCTCGGCGGCATCCTGACGCCGCGCACCGATGTTCCGCCCCCTGCCCCGCCGCATCTCGCGCTACGCGCCGTCGGGCGCCTGCGCGGCAATGCCTGGGAGCAGCTCGAACTGGCCGGGGCGGCAGGCGGCGCGACCATCCTGAACCTTGGCAACACCGGCCCCCTCCGTGCCGGGCGCCGGCAGTTCGTCGTGATCCACGATGCCGGCGCCTTCGACACGCCGGAGAGTTATTCCCTGCCCTTCCGGCTCTGGTACCGGACCTTGCATCGTGGCCTCGCCGCGGTCGGCGCAAGGATCGTCACGGTCTCGGCCTTTTCGCAGGTGCGGCTCGCGGCACGGTTGCGCATTCCGGCCGAGCGCATCGCGGTCATGGGCGAGGGTGCGGACCACATCCTGCGGGCGCCGGCCGATGCTGGTGCGCTGCAACGCCATGGGCTGCGGCCGGGCGGCTACGCGCTCGCCGTTGGTAGCCGCGCCCAGCACAAGAACTTGGGCGCGCTTTCCGCCTGCGCCACCTTGCTGGCGGAGCGCGGCATGACCCTCGCCATCGTCGGCGCGCTCGACCCCACGGTGTTCCGTCCCGGTGCCGATGGCGTGGATTTTCCGGCCCAGGCGCTTGGCCGGGTGAGCGATGCCGAGCTCCGCGCGCTGTATGAGGGAGCCGCTTGCCTGCTGTTCCCATCCCGCTACGAGGGTTATGGCCTGCCCCCGATCGAGGCGATGGCCTGCGGTTGCCCAGTGCTCGCCGCCCCCGGCCACGCGGTCGAGGAGATTTGCGGCGACGCGGCCCTCTATGCCGATTGCATGACGCCCGCCGGCCCTGCCAGCGCCCTCGCCCGCCTGCTCGATGAGCCTGGCCTCGCCGCTGCCCTGCGCACGCGCGGGCTGGAACGCGCGAAGCCCTTGCGCTGGGACAACGCGGCGGCCCAGCTCGCCGCCATCATCGGTAAGTCGGAGACGCGGGCATGAAGGTCGCGATCGTTCATGAATGGCTGGAGAGCTACGCCGGCTCCGAGCGGGTGCTGGAGCAGCTGATCGCGTGCTGGCCGGATGCCGACATCTTCGCGGTGTGCGACTTCCTGCCGGAATCGCAGCGGCATTTCCTTGGCGGACGTCCGGTCCACACAAGCTTCATTCAGCGCCTGCCCTTCGCGCGCAAACGCTTCCGCTGGTATCTCGGCCTGATGCCGATCGCGGTCGAGCAGTTCGACCTCGCCAGCTACGACCTCGTTGTTTCGAGCCACCACGCCGTCGCGAAGGGCGTGATCACGGGGCCGAACCAGGCGCATGTCGGCTACGTCCATTCGCCGATGCGCTACGCCTGGGACATGCAGGCGCAGTACCTGCGCCAGGCCGGCATGGAGCGCGGGTTGCGCAGCATCTACACGCGGTGGCTGCTGCATCGCCTGCGGATATGGGATCGCTCCTCCGCCGCCGGGGTCGATACGCTGGTCGGCAATTCTCACTACATCGCGCAGCGCATCAGAAAGGTCTGGCGGCGCGAGGCGGAGGTTGTGCATCCGCCGGTTGATGTGGCCGGCTTCCCGTTCCAGGCGGAAAAGGGCGGCGATTTCGTCGTCGTCTCCCGCTTTGTCCCGTACAAGCGGGTCGACCTGGTGGTCAGCGCCTTCCGCGGCATGCCGCAGCATCGGCTTCTCGTCGTCGGCGATGGTCCGGAAGCGACCGCGATCCGCGCGGCGGCGGGCGATGCCCCCAATATCAGCCTGCTGGGAGCGCTGCCGCAGGCCGAACTCGTCGGCCTGATGCAGAAGGCGCGCGCCTTCGTCTTCGCGGCCGAGGAGGATTTCGGCATCGCGATGGTCGAGGCGCAGGCCTGCGGCACACCGGTCATCGCCTTCGGACGCGGCGGCGCCTGCGACATCGTGCGGACCCCCGACATGCCGCGTCCGACCGGGCTGCTGTTCCCCGAGCAGAGCGTCGCGTCCATCCAGGCGGCCGTCACCGCTTTTACTGCGTTGTCGCCGGGGATCTCGCCCGAGGATTGCCGGCACAACGCCCAGCGTTTCGATCGGCGAAATTTCCGCACCGCGATGCTGCGGGTCGCACAGGAAGCGCTGGCGAAGCAGGGGCTCACGGGCGCCGTTCCGCACCGCGCTGGGCCCTTCGCCGCCGAAACCGCGGAGGCGGCGTAGCGAGGCTACGCCGGCATCGCGATCGTCCGACCGGTCCAGGTGACGAGGCGCGATTCGAGCAGCGGCCAGGATGCCTGCCCATCGCCAGCGTCAGGGGGCCGGCCAGCAGGAAGAGCAGCAGCCCCTCGAGGGCGGAGTTCGTGACCCAAGGCGCAAGCTCCACGACCACCATGATCGCCGGGACGTGGAACAGGTAGCCGCCATCTGAAATGCCCCCGACTGCCTGCGCACCCGGAATGCGCCCAGCCCAGGCCACCGCGGGCGGCGCGCCAGCGTCCCCGCCACGAGCGCAAAGCCAGCCAGGGCTGGAATGCCAGCATCGAATCTTCCCCGCCCTGCCCTAGAGTACGCCCGAGACGATGTTGCGCAGTGCTTCGAGCGGCAGGCCGCCGCTGCGCGCCATGATAACTGCCGCGAAAGTGCCGTAATGCTCCGCATTCAATTGCGTCCCTTGCCCGGCGGGGGGGTATCGTTTTCAACACTTTGATGCGGGTATGTTTTGCCGGGTCCGATGGCAGGCATTCCTTGTCGTGTCCCGGTTCAAGCCGCCAAGGCCCAACATATGGTAGGTTGCATCGGCTATGTTGGAGGCAAACAGCCCAGGAACGCGCCGCTCTCCGTCGCCGTTGCTCTGCAGAAAACCGCCAGGGAAGTCGATCCCGCCGAGACCGTTGTGGAAGGAAGGCTCGCCTGTTGGCGAAAATTAGATGTACAAGAAACGAAATCGATGTGCCCGTTGTTGTTCCAAACAATGTTGGCCGCAGAGTCGAGGGAAGCCCAGAAACCCCATCCGGCCATGTTGGCGATCACGCGACAGGAGTTGAACAGAGCACATTGGTTGAACATGATCGACTCGCCAGCATCGTTTTGACGAGCGCCTGGAACACGAATGTGCTGTCATTGTAAGAACAATGCAAAAAACTGACCAGGTAGGCGCGGTGACCGCCCCTAACGCCGCCGCGAAAACTACGCAGGGCGCCGTCGTGCATCTGCACGCGGCCGGACAGGCCGGGTGTGTCGGTCTGGCAGAACTCGCCGCTGGTATCGGTCCGACTGCGCCCCTGCCGCATCAGGCCGAAACCTTCGAAGACCTGTTTCTCGTGGCCGTAGGCCCGCGCGTGATCCGCCTTGGACCAAAGCGCGCGGCCGACGGTGGGCAGGCGGGTGACGTCAAGCAGGCAGCCATGTCGGCAGGCCAGCAGCATTGATCGGCATCGCGCCCAACACGGTACAGCTCTGGGTCTGGCGTATCGACGCCGACGCTCCGGTCCCTCCGAACTGCCTCCCGCCTGAGGATGAAGCGCGCGCCGCGCATTTCGTCCGCGCGGCAGACCAGATCGCCAGCCGCGTCTCGCGCGCGGGCCTACGCGCCATCCTGGGCAGTTGCCTAGGTGTCGAGCCCCTGCTCCTGGCGTTCGACGTCGCCCCGATGGGCAAGCCACGCCTCGCCTTTCCGGCGGATACCGGGCTGCATTTCAATCTCAGTCACTCGCATGGCCTCGCGGCCCTCGCCATCGCGCGATTTCCCATCGGCGTCGATATCGAGGCGGTGCGTCCGGTCGAAGATGATCTGGCCCATACGGTGTTCTCGCCGACCGAGCTCGATGAATTCGCCCGGCTCACGCCTGCTGAGCGCTCACTCGCCTTCTTCCTGGGCTGGACCCGGAAGGAGGCCGTCGTGAAGACCCTCGGATCGGGTTTGCACGCTCCGCTCGACCGCTTCTCGGTGTCGCTCACGCCGGGCGAGCCAGCCTTGTTGCGCAACATTGGCTGGTCACCTGGCGAGGAGGCCCGGTGGCAGCTCGAAACCGTCACGATCCCGACCGAGCATGTTGGCGCTGTTGCAGCCGCGGAGCGAGGCTGGCGACTTCTGACGGCCGGCGGCGGCGCTATCTCGGTGCTCGGCCTTGCGGGCCCCAAGGAGCGCGTCGAGGTCGGGATCACACCACCGCTCCAAAACGAGGCTGGCGGCTGAGGCGGCGCAGGACAGGCGAGGCCTCGGCCAGCAAAAGCCGCATCTGCAGCGTGGTCCGACGCAGCACAAGGAAGGCGGCCAAGGCGTAGGCGCTCAAGCCGGTCACCGACGCGGCCGCGAGCGTAAAAAGGCCCGCCAGCCAGCCGGCTGGAGCGGGCAACAACATCAGCATCGCCTTCATGACGACCGCCATCACCGCCGCCGGCAGCGCGATCGCCGCGAAGATCCGCACCGTGCTGACGACACCGGTCGGACGTAGTTCCCGCACGCCCGCAACCACAGGCAGCAGCACGGCCCAGGCAATCGCCAGCCGCGCGACCGCTGCTGCCTCAAGCCCAAAGAATGATCCGGCGAGCAGGCTCAGCACCGTCGCCACCGCCGTCGCGGTGTGCAGGGCGAAGGCGCGACGTGAATTCCCCTTCGCAATCAGCATTGTGGTGGCGATACTGGCCCCGATAGACGGCAGCAGGGCCAGCGAGAGCATCGAAAGCACGAAGCTGCTCGGTTCCCAGCTCGCGCCAAGCGCAACCTCGATGATCAGAGGTGCAGCTACGGCAACGGCGATGATCACCGGTGTCGACAGAACGAGGTGCAGGCGCAGCGCATGGTCATAGGCCTTTGGCGCCCTGTGCCGGCCACGTCCGAAATAAGCGAGTTGCGCGGAGGCCGGCCCCTGCATCATCACCGTGTACATCGCACCTACCAGGCGTGAGGCCAGGCGGAAGTAGCCGACGGCGGTGGTAGATAGCAGCGCGCCGATGACGAATTCGGTGCCGAACTGGCTAGCCCAGCCCGCGACCCGGCTGCCGACGAGGCCGAAGCCGAACCGCCCCACTCGCCGCGCGGCCGAGACATCGAAGTGCATGACGTTACGCGGCGGCGCTGCGATCATCATGCCCACAAGCATGACGACGCAGGCGACCATGCGGTTGACCACCAGAGACAGCACGCCCCAGCCGAGGAAGATGGCGCCGGCCAGCGCCAGCAGGCCAAGCAGGTCCGACAAGAACGGCACCACTGCAAGGGCGACTCCGCGCCCGTCGCGGATCAAAACCGACTCCGAGACGACCGCGGCGCCCCACAGCAGCGGCAGCGGCGACATCAGGAACATGATCCGCGCGATCTCGTCCAGGCCGAAGGCTCCATGGGCCACCGCCGCCGAACCCAGCGCGATGAGGGTGCCGACGGCACCGCTCGCCACCGACGACCAGAAGGAGGTGGCGAAGTCCTTCCCGGTCGGATCCCGCCCGATCACATGCTCGGCGAAGCCGGCGCCGACCAGCGACATGGGGAGCAATACGGCGCTTGACGCCAGCGCATAGACGCCGATCTCGGCTGGCGTCACGAAGCGCGCCACCAACAGGAAAGCCCCCAATCCGCACAGGTTCATCCAGCTGCGCGCAATGATCAGGCCAACGGCCGCATTCATGACAGGAACTCTCGCATCATCCGGCGCCGCATCATCGGCGCGAAAACAGGAAACCACATTGCTCGTCGATCGAGCGCCGGGGATGGAAGGGAATATCGCAGTTCAATTCGGCAACCCGCCACCGGTCGGCGACGGTGTAGCCCTCCGCCTCGAAATACGCGAGGAACTCCGCAGTATTGTAGATCCTGTAGGGGCAGACCGCCGGGCCCTGGTTCTGCAGCGACCAGTAGGCCGCGCCTGAGGTCAGCGGCACCTTGTTCAGGATGATGTGGCGCGGCTTCATGGTCATCTCGGCGAGCAGGCCGGGGATGGAGTGTTCCATATACTGCAGCGCGCCGGCCGATAGCAGGATGTCGCATGGTCCGGCCTCGGCGAGCGTCTCCGCAAAGGAGAGGCCTATGAGTGCGCCTTCTGCGGCGACCGCCCGGCCACGCTCCATGATGGCCGGCAGGTCTACAACGGTCCACGACACCCGACCAGGCAAAGTCGCGCGCATGGAGTACAGGCGGTACGTCACACCCGGGCCGCCACCGAAATCGACCACGCGCGTACCTGGCTCGATCAGGCGGGACAGCCAGAAGTACACCGCATGCGCCGAGGGCTGGTCGGGCAAGGGACCGTTGAAGATCGCGGCGCATCCCTCATTGTCCCAGCCCGAGACGCGGCCTTGTGGGATGGCGGCCATCGCCTCGCCGTGGGTCGCGTGGCAGCCAGCGAACAGGCCCGCCTTGTGGTGGTTGGCGAGCATGCGCCGCGCATAGGCGCGCTCCAGCCCGGGGACGCGACGAAGCGCATCGCCAACGGGCGTCCGACACAAGGCGACGCGAGCGAGTGTATTCAGGCCGGGCAAGGTTCACCCGCTACCGGAATGTCGGACAAGCTTGCGGGTTGCACGTGCGTGCCAAATGAGCCGGCACACTTTCCCAACACTGAGCCAATACCCCTCACGGTACGTCCGCCAGGATCTTGGCAAGGGTCGCCTCGACGGACGGCAGCCCAGACTTGTCGTCAGGGCCCGCGGTTCCATGCCGCACCTTGTGCACCTGTACCGGCCCGGACGCCGTGCCGTCCCAGCCGAGGCTTGCCTCGAAACCGTGCCCATGCGGCTGGTCGGGCGTGGTCATCAACACAAGGGCGCCTTCGCTGGCGGGTGGTGTGTAGCGGTCCCGCGCCCGCATCAGGGCGAGCAGGAATTCCTCCTGCTCCGGCGCGCCGGTGCGCGCGGGGATCGCATCGATCAGCCGGAGACGCCTGGCTGCGCGAAACAAGCCCAGCCGGTGCGGCAAGGAGTAATGGCCGAGGGCTGACATGAACGACTGCCGGCCCGCCAGGAACTCAGCGAAATTCAGCCGCACCGACGCGAAGCGTACCCGCCACTTCTGCGCGGAGGTCAGGCGCTTGTCATAGGTCGGGTGCCACATGTTGACCGTTGCGAGCATCGACACGGTCTCTCCGGCATCGCGCAGCTGCTGCGCAACCTCATAGGCCAGCACGCCGTGCACGCACTCCCCGAACAGGATGTACGGGCCTCGCGGGTGGGCCTGGCGCAGCAGGTCTACGTAGCGCGCGCCAATCGCCTCCAGGCTTAGTCCAGCGATCCCGTGCGCGCGGCCTGGCTCGAACAGGCGCAGGCAGGTGATCGGGCGATCGATGCCCGCCAGCTCCGACAGGCTGTACAGGATACCGATATTGTTGATGCCGATGATCGGGGTGCCCGCGCCTTGCTCGCGCAAAGTCACAATCTGCCAGGCAGCGTCGTTCTCTGGCTCCGCAGGGGCCGGTGTGGCAACGGTCTCCAGTGCGATGCCGAACAGGGCGGCCATGCCGGCCGGCGTCGGCGCGCGGAACAGCTGCGCCAGTCCGATGCGGCGCCCAAACATTGCCTCAGCGCGGGCGAGCAACTGTGCCGCGCGCAGCGAATCCCCGCCGAGCATGAAGAAATTCGCATCCAGCTCAACCGCTTCGCGATTCAGCACCTCGCGCCACAGGTCAAGCAGCGCCGTGGCGTTCCGCGAATTCTCCAGAGCCGTTGCGCGCTCTGCCGCGATTTCATGCTGCGGCGCAGGGGCCATGGCGGGTGCAGGAGCCTCTGGCTCAGGTGCCAGCAGCGCGCGCGGTTCGAACGGCAATTCGGACAACCGCGCCGTCATCTTGCGCGAGGCCGCCTCCAGCACGCCGAGGTAGTTCCGCAGCAGCCAGTCGATGGTGTCGCTATCGAACAGATCCGGGTCGTACTCGCACTGAACCCGCCACCCGACGCTGCGCTCCACGAGGTAGAGATCGAGGTCGCGCTTGGCACCGGGCGACAGGCTGGGAAAGCCGTTCAGCGCGAAGGCGCCTGCATCGGCATCCCTCAGGAAGGCACTGTTGAGCACCTGGAAGTTTACGCCCTCCAGGGTGCCGCGGCGCCCGGCCGGGCCTGCCGCCTCAGTGTAGGGCAGCATCTCGAAGGGCAGCGCCGCGTGCTGCACCGCCTCCCCCACCGTTGCCAGGGTGGCGTCGAGCAGGTTGGAGAAACGTGGGTCGTCGCTACAGTCGCTGCGCAGCGCGACGGTGTTGATGAAAGGGCCGACCACCCCTTCAAGATCCATCTCACCGCGCCCCGCAACCTGCGTGGTGACGACAATGTCGTTCTGCCCCGCCCAGCGATGAAGCAGCGCGGTAAAGGCCGCGAGGCCGAAGGCGAAGAAGGTGGCGCCATGCTCCCGGGCGTCGGCCAGCACCGTCTCAATGGTTGCGTCGGGGATCATCATGCCGACGATGTCGCCCCGGCGGGTCGGTGACGCCGGCGCCGGCCGGTCTGTCGGCACCACGAACACGCCAAGGCCGGCGAGGCGATGCGTCCAATACTCGATATCCGGCTCGGCGCCGCCATCGGCCAGCCAGGCGTCGCGCCAGGCGGCATAATCACCGAACTGCAGCGGCAACTCGGGGAGGTCCACCGGGCTGCCCGTGTGAAGGCTTTGGCAGATAGTCGCGAGTTCGCGCGCCAGCACCAAGTCCGACCAGCAATCGCCGGCGAGGTGGTGCGTGGTCAGCAGCATGTGGGCGTATCGGGTCTCAAGCTGCAGCACGGTGATGCGCAACAGCGGCGGTTCGACGGTCGCGAACGGCGCCGCCGCCTCCTCGCGCCCCAGGCGCTCGGCCTCCGCGTCGCGGTCGGCCTCCGGGATGCCGCGAAGATCGACGTGGCGGATGCTGAAGGGCACGCTAGGCAGCACCTGCTGCACCAGCCCGGTTGCCCGCTCGACGAAGCGTGTGCGCAGTATCTCATGCCGATCGACGAGTATTCGCCAGGCCTCTTCCAACAAAGCCACATCGACAGTGCCTTCGATACGCCAGCGAGCCGCGACGTTCAGCGTCGAGTCACCCGGCAGTGCCTGCACTTGGCGCCAGAATGCGCGCTGCGCATGAGTCGCCGGGAACTCGGGCAGCGCCTCGGGGACGGCGCGGAGCGCCGTGATCGATGCGCCACTCATGGCGTGCTTGCCCTCCTGCGAAAATCGGACAGCTGCGGCAGACGCCGCACCGGTCCTGCCGCCTGTGGCGCGGTGGCCGTGTCGAGGTACGCGTCCAGCGTCGCGATGGTCCGCCGCTGCAACAGGTCCCGGGCCGAGAGCTGGATGCCGACGCCCCGCGCCCGCGCGACGATCTGGAACAGCTGGATCGAATCCGCGCCGAGTGCGAGGATATCATCCGCCGCGCCGACCGGACCGACGCCAAGAACCGCTTCCCAGATGCCACCGAGCACGCGCTGGCGCTCCGTCGCCAATGGCGCCTTGGTGGCGAAATCGGCCGTCGGATCCGCAGTCGCGTCGGGCGTGGGCAGGGCATTGCGGTCAAGCTTGCCATTCGGCGTCAGGGGCAACTGCTGCAGGGCGACGAACGCCGCCGGCACCATGTAGTCCGGCAGCAGCCCAATGAGCGCACCGCGTAGCACGTCCGGCGTTGCACCTGCCGCGCCGGTCACGTAGGCGACCAGTCGCGGTGCCCGCCCCGGCTCCCGCCGCAGCACCACCGCGGCGTCCTGGATGCCTGGCTGGCGGCGCAGGGCGGCCTCGATCTCGCCCAGCTCGATCCGGTAGCCACGCAGCTTCACCTGGCCATCGACGCGGCCGAGCAGTTCGATGCTGCCATCCGGGAGGCGCCGCGCGCGATCGCCGGTCCGGTACATACGGCTGCCATCGGCCGCGAACGGGTCCGGCACGAATCTCGCAGCGGTCTGCGCGGGGTCGCCGAGATAGCCGCGCGCGACGCCGCCGCCGCCGATCATCAGCTCGCCCGGAACCCCGGTCGGCGCCAGTTCATCGTGACGATCCAGCACATAGAGACGGGTATTCGCCACCGGTTCCCCGATGGTTATGGGTCCGCTCGGCGCAACCATGCCACAGGCCGACCAGATCGTGGTCTCGGTCGGGCCATAGAGGTTCCACAGCGGCGAGCCGCCCGCCAGCAGCCGGTCCGCCAGGTCGCGCGGCAGCGCTTCGCCACCGCACAGCAGCTTGAGTCTCGGACTGCCCCGGAACCCGGCGTCCAGCAGGATGGACCAGCCGGAGGGCGTCGCCTGCATCACCGTAGCACCCGAGCGTTCGAGCAGGGCACGCAGCACGAACCCGTCGGCCGCGACGGCGTGTTCGGCAATGACGACATGGCCGCCAGTGACCAACGGCAGGAACAGCTCCAGCGCGGCGATGTCGAAGGCGATCGTCGTGGTCGCGAGGAGGACGTCTTCACTGTTGAAGCCGGGCACCCGCGCCATCGAGAGCAGCAGGTTCACCAGCGCCTTTTGGCCGACCTCCACGCCCTTCGGCGCGCCGGTCGAGCCCGAGGTGAAGATGACGTAGGCGGTGCGATCGCCGGCCGGGATGGCCGACGCCGCCTGGGCCGGCGAGGCCTCGGGCATGTCCGGGCCAACCAGGATGACCGTCGCCGGCGCATCCAGCGGCATCGACGCGGCATCGGTGAATAGGGCCGCAATCCCAGCCTGCCGCATGATGGCCTTGAGCCGCGCCGGCGGGTGGTGCGGGTGGAGCGGCACATAGGCGTGCCCCACCTTGCTCACCGCCAGCAGCGCGGCGAGCATGTCGAGCGAGCGCTCCATCAGCACGCCGACACGGCACTCGCCTGCCGGCACGCGCGCGGCCAGGTGTGCCGCCAGGAAATCGGCGCGGTCGTTCAGCGCGCGGTAGGTCCAGCTGGTGTCGCCGCAGGTGGCGGCAATCGCGTCGGGGCTGATCGCGACCCGCGCCTGGAACAAGGAATGCACGCCCTGCACCGGCGGCATGATTGCGGCCGGACGGCCGAGGTCGGCAAGCAGCGCCTGCCGCTCGGAGGCTTGCAGCAGCGGCGCGCGCGCGATGGTCTGCGCGGTATCCTCGGCGAAGGCCTGCAGCAGGCGGACATAGTGGCCGGCATAGCGCGCGACGGTCGCGGCATCGAACAGGTCCGTCGCGTAATCGATGTCGAGCCGCAGGCCTTCCGCGCTTTCAGACAGGTTGAAGAACAGGTCGAAATTCACGTAGGCCTTGGGATTCGGCGCAAGCCGGGCGCGCAGGCTGCCAAAGGCCTCCGGCTCGCTCAGCCGCTCGAGGTTGAACTGCACATCGGTGAGCGGGAGCCGGTTCGGCCCGCGCGGCACGCCGAGGCCGCGCACGATGGTGCCAAGCGTGCAGCGCTGGTGCTCCTGCGCGTCGAGCACCGCCGCGCGTGTTGCGGTGAGCTGCTCCGCGATCGTCGCCTCCTGGTGCCACTGCGCGCGGATCGGCAGGAAATTCACACAATGGCCTACGACGCCATCATTCTCCAGCAGCGTCTGGCCCGCCATGGGAACGCCGACCACGACCTCATCCTGCCCGGCCAGACGTCCCATAAGCACCTGGAAGGCAGTGAGGAGCGTGACGAAACCGGTGCAGCCATGCCGCGCGCCGGCGCGGCACGCCGCCTGGTGAATCCCCGCATCGATCGAGATCGAGAAGGTGGCGCCGGCGAAGGACTTCAGCGCCGGGCGCGGACGGTCGGTCGGCAGCTCCAGCGGCTCCGGCAGGGTCGCGAACTTGGCGCGCCAATAGTATTCGTCCGCCGCCGAGCCGCTGTCGCCGCTCGTCCCCAACTTGGCAAAGGAGGGTGCCGGGGCAAGCGGCGTGCCGTCATAGAGAGCGGCGACGTCCTGCATCAGCAGGTTGAGCGACCACCCGTCGCAGATGATGTGATGCGCGGTGAAGACCAGCACATGCGACGCCGGTCCCATCCGCAGCAGGCGGGCGCGAAAGGGCGGACCCTGTTCGAGGTCGAAGGGGGTGCGCGCTTCGGCGTCGAGTACTCGGGCGAGGGTATCCGCATCGGCCTCCTCGGCGTTCAGCGACACCGGTGCGGGCGGCACGATCCGCATCATCGTGCCATCGGGCGCAAAGCGGGCCCGCAGGGCGTCGCGGCGCGCGACCGCAGCGGCCAGCGCGGCGCCGAGCTTCATCGCGTCCAGCGAACCCTCGAGGCTGAGCGAGACGGATTCGTTGAATGCGCAGGAGGCCGCGTCGCCAAGCTGCGTCGCGAGCCAGACCTCCATCTGCTGGTCGGTGAGCGGCGCCTCGCGCGGCGTCTCGGAGATGAGTTCCGGCATCGGTGCGGGCATCGGTACCGAAGCCGCGGCGGCAGGCTCGTCGAGGATGCCGACCTGCTGCAGCGCACCGATCGATCCATCGAAGGCACGCAGCACGGCGTCACATTCGGCATCACCGTGCGCGGTGGTCAGGAAGCAGGGGAAGCCTTCCTGGAAGTGCACTCCGCGCTCGCGCATCAGGTAGGGCAGCAGCGCGGCGCGGCGATCCTCGCCGGACAGCGAGAGGTGGAACATGGAGCCGAACATCTCGGCCCGCGCGGCGATCCCGCGCCGCTCCAGCATGGCATTGATGCGCGCCACCAGGCTGGCGCAGCGCGCGCCGAGCGCCTCGTGCAGGGCCGTGCCCTGGTCGCGCAGGTGCAGCAGCACCGCCTTGGCCGCGGCGAGAGCCAGCGGATGGCGAACGAAGGTGCCGGCGAAGACGGTGACGTCGGTTTCCGGACCGCTGTCGTCGCCATAGTTCCAGTTGCCGCCATCGAGCGCGTCCATGAAGCGGGCGCTGCCCGCGACGATGCCGATCGGCAACCCGCCGCCCAGCACCTTGCCGTAGGTGGCGAGGTCGGCGCGGATGCCGAACAGCGCCTGCGCACCGCCCGGATGCGCGCGGAAGCCGGTCACCACCTCGTCGAAGATCAGCGCCGTGCCGTGGCGCTGCGTGATCTCGCGCAGCTTCGCCAGGAAGGCACGCGGCTGGTGGCCGGGGTGGCGGCTCTGCACCGGCTCGACCAGCACAGCAGCAAGCTCGTCGCCATGCGCGTCAATCCAGTCGAGGGTCGCCTGACCGCCATATTCCAGCACGGTCATGTTCGCGACCGCTTCTTCCGTGACGCCGGCCGCCGCCGGTGCGCCGATGGGCTCGCCATCGATGCGCTGGCCGCGGACGATCACCTCGTCGAAGCCGCCATGATAGGCCCCGGCGAAGCTCACCACGCGCTTGCGCATGGTCACCGCGCGAGCCAGGCGCAGCGCGGCCATGACAGCCTCGGAACCGGTGCAGGTGAAGCTGACGCGCTCGTTGCCGGTCATGTCAGCGATCATTCCGGCGACCTCGCCGGCGAGGTCCGCCTGCGGGCCGATCGGGAAGCCCGCGCGCAGCTGGGCCGCGACGGCATCGACGACGAAGGGTGGGTTGTGGCCGAACGCCGTCGCGCCGTAGCCATTGACAAGGTCGATGTAGCGGTTGCCGTCGACGTCGCGCAGCGTGGCTCCCTGCGCTTCGGCGACCACGATCGGATAGACCAGCCCCTTCCATTCCTGGCGGAAGCCGTGCGCGGCGCGCGGGTCTGCGAGCACGGCGCGGGACGCTTCGGTGCTGCGGCGCGAGCCAGGCATGCGCGCGTCCTGACGCGCCGCCAGCTCGTCGATGAAGACGCGCTGGGCGGGCGTGATCGCGCCGACGGCGACGCGCTGCTGCCCGGGTTGGAAGCGGGCGAAGCGGTTGACCATGTCGGCGGATGCGGCAGCCCGACGTGGCGCAGCCGGCGCCATGGCGGCCGCCACGGTGGCGGGCGCGGCAGCGGGGAGTGGCGCAACGGGCGCCGTCGAGGCCGGCAGCCCGAGAGCGGGTGGCGCCGCGGCACCCATGCGAGCCAGCGCCGCGAGCTGGGACTGCATGAGCTGCGTCATCGCCTGAAGCTGCTCCTGCATCAGGGAAGCGACCGAGCCATCCGCCGGCATGGTTGAATGCGCGACCGACGCGGAGGGGGCAATGCTCGGCGCCTCCGGCACGGCGACCGCGACTCCGACCGGTTCCGGCAGCGCGGCCGCGACGTGGTCCGTGAGTGCCGCGAGGTTGTTCAGCTCGCCGCTCAGCTGGCGGAAGCTCAGCGGAATGGCGAACTGCTTGCGCAGCTGCTGCGCCAGCTGCGTCAGCAGCAGCGAGTCAAAGCCGAGCTCCAAGAAGTTCATCCCCGCATCGCCATCGGGCATGGCCTCGCCGGACAGCGCTTCGATGGCGGCGATGATCCCCGCCCGGGCGGTGGCACTGCGCTGGTCAGGCATGACTCTGGTCTCTTGCGGTAAAGCAGGCGGTGCGGGGATTCGGGCTGGAACGGGGGTCGAGGCGGCGGGCGCCTCGATCCAATGGCGGGTGCGTTCGAACGGCGTTGTCGGCAGCGGGACGCGGCGGGCATCGGGGTGGATCGGCCAGCTGATCGCTGCGCCGGAAACCCACAGCTGCCCGAGCGCCAGCGCCATGGTGTCGAGCGGCGACACATCCTGGTCGGGGTCGGGCAGCGAGGACGCCACAACCCTGGCCTGCCCGGCGGCACCCTGGCGGGCGAGGGTCGTAAGGGTGCGGCCGGGCCCGACTTCGAGCAGCGCGGCCTCAGGCAGGCGGGCGCGCAGGCTGGCAAGCGCCTGGGCGAAGCGCACCGGCTCCCGCGCATGGCGCGCCCAGAACTTCGGGTCGCGGCAGTCGGCCTCGCTGATCCAATCGCCGGTCATCGTCGAGACATAGGGAATCTGCGGCCCGGCGAAAGTGATGCGGGACGCCGCCTTGCGCATGGCCGGTAGAATTGGATCCATCATCGGCGAGTGGAAGGCGTGGGAGGTGTGCAGCGGCCGGCAGACGATTTCACTCGCCTCCAGCGCGCGCTGCAACGCCGCGATGGCGTCGTGCGGACCGGCCGCGACGGAAAGCGCGGGCCCATTGGACGCCGCGAGCGCGACCTCGCCGCGCAGCAGCGGCAACAGCTCCGCCTCCGGCAACCGGACCGCGAGCATGGCGCCACCCGGCAGCGCGGCCATCAGCCGGCCACGCTCGGCGACCAGGCCGACCGCATCCTCCAGGCAGATTACGCCGGCCAAGGTCGCGGCGACGAGTTCGCCGATGCTGTGGCCGATCATGGCGGCGGGGGTGACGCCGCGGCTCAGCCAGAGCTGCGCCAGCGCGTATTCCACCGCGAAGATCGCCGGCTGCGCGACATAGGTGTCGCGGATCGCCTCGGCATTGCCGGGCGCGTCGCCGTAGAGCGTCTCGATGAGGTCGCAACCGGAGGCGCGGCGCAGCGCGGCGGCGCTGGCCTGCATGGCGTCGCGGAAGACCGGCTCCTCTCGGTAGAGGGCAGCGCCCATGCCGGGGTATTGCGTGCCCTGGCCGGGGAACAGAAACACGACCGGGCGTGCCGCAGCAGGCGCCTCGGCGACGGAGGCGGCGGCACCATCGAGCCGCTGGGCAGCGTCGGCGAGGCTGGTAGCGATGATGGCGGCGCGGTGCGGGAAGTGGCGGCGGCCGGTGCGGAGCGTATGCGCGACATCGGCCAGCGCCGGTGCATCCGCCGCGCGCAGGCGATCGGCCAGCGCGGCGCGGGCGGTGGCCAGGCCGACGGCACTGCGCGCCGAGACCAGAAGGATGTCACGCCCGGTCGCGGGCACCGCGCGCGGCTGCTCCGGCGCCTGCTCCAGGCATAGATGCGCGTTGGTGCCGCCGATGCCGAGCGCGGTTACGCCCGCACGGCGCGGACCAGGGATTTCGGGCCAGGCGATGGCGCGGGAATTGACGAAGAAAGGGCTGCTCTCGAGCGCAAGCTCAGGGTTGGGCCGCTGGAAATGCGCCGTGCCAGGGATGACGCCGCTCTCGAGCGCAAGCGCCGCCTTGATCAGCCCGGCGACACCCGCCGCAGCGTCCATATGCCCGACGTTGCCCTTGAGCGAGCCGATGGCGCAGAAGCCCCGCTCCTCGGTGCCGGCACGGAACGCACGGGTCAGCCCCGCGATCTCGATGGGGTCGCCGAGCGGCGTCGCGGTGCCGTGGCATTCGACAAAGCCGATGCTCCCGGGATCGAAGCCGGCGATGGCGTGCGCGGTCATCACCAACTCGGCCTGCGGCGTCACGCTCGGGGCGGTGAAACCGACCTTGTCGGCGCCGTCATTGTTCACCGCGTGGCCCTTGATGACGGCATAGACGTGGTCGCCATCGGCCACGGCATCGGCCAGCCGCTTCAACAGCACGACGCCGGCACCGGAGCTGAAGACCGTGCCGTTCGCATCCGCATCGAAGGGCCGGCACACGCCGTCGGGCGCGCACATCGCGCCATCCTCGGCATGGTAGCCGCGGCGCTGCGGGAAGGTGATGGACACACCCCCGGCAAGAGCCATGTCGCACTGGTGCAGCAGCAGGCACTGCACCGCCTGCGCGGCTGCGACCAAGCCGGTGGAGCACGCAGTGAGGACGCCCATGCTCGGCCCGCGAAGGTTGAGCTTGTAGGAGACGCGCGTGGCCAGCGTGTCACCCAGCGCGCCCATGAGCGTCGCGTATTCGCCGACCTGGAACTGGCTCGTGAAGCGCTCCAGCATGGCGCGGTCGGCGGCCAGATTGTGCAGGAAGTAGGTGTTCATGCTGGCGCCCGCGAAGACGCCGACGGCGCCCTCGATCTTGGCCGGGTCGTAGCCGGCATCCTCGAACGCCTGCCAGCAGATTTCCAGGAACACGCGGTGCTGCGGGTCGGTCAGCGCGGCCTCGCGCGGCTTCATGCCGAAGAAGGCGGCGTCGAAGGCCTCTACATCCTCGACGATACCGCGGGCGCGCACGAAGGACGGGTCGGCGCGCTCCTGCTCGGAGAAACGATCCTCGAGCTCCGCCTCGGAAAAATGGGAGATGCTGTCGTGCCCCCCGAGCAGGTTCGCCTGGAATGCGGCAACGTCCGGAGCGCCCGGGAAGCGGCCGGCCATGCCGATGATCGCGATGCCCTCGAGCGGCGCGCCGGCGAAATCCTCAGCGTCGTTCATACTGGCCTTGCTCTGGAACCGGGCTGCAATCGGCGCAGCGCCTCGGCCTGGCGCGACGCACGCTCGCGGGCTTGGTCAACGCGCGGTGCATCGGAACGTTGCGCATTGGTCAGCAGCGCGGCGAGGCGCCGGATCGTCGGGTTCCCGAACAGCGCTACGACCGGAATGCTCCGCCCCATGCGGGTGCCGATGGCGGCCTGGATCGCCGCCACGGTCAGCGAGGTGCCGCCGAGGTCAAAAAGATTGTCGTCCAGGCCAACCGCATCGTGCCGCAGGGCGGCGCGCCAGATCGCCAGCAACTCCGCCTGCACGCGGTCATGCGGCGCTTCCGGCAGGATGGCGGCCGGGCGCGGCACGCGAGGCGCTTCCCGCAGTGCCCGGCGATCGACCTTGCCGTTCGGCGTCAGCGCCAGGCGCTCGCACCAGACGAAGACAGTGGGCACCATGTAGGCGGGCAGCCGCTCCGCGAGATGGTGACGCAGCGCAGCGTCATCGCCGGCGACGGTGCCGGGACGCGCCACGAGATAGGCCACCAGCCGGGCGTCCCCAGGAAGGTCGTCCTGCAGCACCACCGCCTCGCGCAGGTCATGATGCGCGAGGATCGCGGCCTCGATTTCGGCCAGCTCGATGCGGTAGCCGCGCAGCTTAACCTGGTGGTCGGTGCGGCCGAGGAATTCCAGCAACCCGGCCTCGTTCCAGCGTACGCGGTCGCCGGTGCGGTAGAGCCGTTCGGCTGGACCGAACACGGCGCGGGTCACGAAGCTCTCCGCGGTCAGCGCGTCGCGTCCGACATAGCCGATCCCAACGCCGGCGCCGCCGATCCAGAGCTCGCCGGGTTCACCGGCCGGCACCAGGCCGCCAGCCTCGTCGAGGATGACGAGGCGGACATTGTCGATCGGGCGGCCCAGCGGAACCGGCGACACCGCGCTGCGGGCGTCGAACGCCCAGGCGGTGCAAATATCGGTGCACTCCGTCGGCCCGTAGGTATTGAGGATGCGCGCCCGGCAGACGGGATCGCGCAGCCAGGGCAGCAGGCGGCCAGGGTTGATCGTCTCGCCACCGAGCACGATCCAGCGGAGCGTGCGCAGCAGCGCCGGGTTGCGTGCGCCAGGGCCTTCGAGAATGGGATAGACGGTGCTCGGAGTTCCATTGACCCAGGTTATCCCGGCCGCGGCGATGTTGGCGGCCAGCGCCTCGGGGTCGAAGGTATCGCCTTCAGGCAGGTGCAGCTCGCCGCCCGCCAGCAACGGCGCAAACAGGTTCTTCTGGGCGGCGTCGAAGGTAACGGCACCGATCATCAACACGCGGTCGGCCGCGCTCAGCGACAGCTCGCCGGCGTACCAGTTGAGCAGGTTGGCAAAGCCGCGGTGCCGGCAGGCGACGCCCTTCGGCTGCCCCGTCGAGCCGGAGGTGTAGATGACATAGACAGGCGCATCGGGGTCCACCACGACCGGCGGCGCATATGCGGGGCACTGCGAGATCGCAGATCCCTCGGCATCGACCAAGCAGGCCGCATGACCAGCGGGGATGAGGTGGCGTAGCGCCGCTGAGGTGATGGTCACCGCGACGGCTGCATCCTCCAGCATCCAGGCAAGGCGCGCGGCCGGCGCGCCGGTGTCGAGCGGGAGGTAGGCGGCACCGGTCTTCAGTACGGCAAGCACGGCGACCACGAGGTCGATGCCGCGCGGCAGGCAAAGTGCCACGCGTCGGCCCGGGCCCACGCCGGTATCGCTGATGTGCCAGGCAAGCTGGTTCGAGCGGGCGTCGAGCGTCGCGTAGTCCAGCGCCTCGCCGCCACAGACGACCGCAGGTCGCGATGGCTCGCGCGCGACCTGGGCCTGGAAGGCGGTCAGGAGGTGGGCAAAGTCCGGCTGCCGGCATGGTCCCTCGCCAAGCGAACGCAGGTCACCGTGCGCGCGAGCTGCCGCCTCCGCGCCCATCGCGCCACCGGTCATCGAACCGTCCATTGGACTTCAACGCGCGCCATCACGGCGGAGCACGGCGACCGGAGTGCGCAGCAGGATCTTCACGTCAAGCGCAAGCGATCGTTCACGGACATAGCGCGCGTCAAGATCAATGCGCTGGCGGTAGCTGGTGTCACTACGCCCGCTGATTTGCCAAAGCCCCGTCAGACCCGGCCGCACAGAGCAGTAGATATCCGTACCCTCGGCGCCATAGTGCTCCTCGAGCTCGCTCGCGACGACGGGCCGCGGCCCCACTAGGCTCATGTCGCCACGCAGGACGTTGATCAGCTGCGGCAGTTCATCGAGGCTCGTCGAGCGCAGGAAACGGCCGAGCGGCGTGACACGCGGATCGTTCCGCAGCTTCCGGTTGATGAGCCATTCCTGGCGGGCTGCCGGATCGTCCCTGAGCAGATCCTGGAGGATGCGGTCGCCGTCGACATGCATGGTGCGGAGCTTCAGGCAATCGAACGTGCGCCCTCGCCGACCGACGCGGGGATGGCGATAAAGCACCGAGCCCGTGGTTACCCGCAGCATCACCACGAGGAGCAGGAGCAAAGGAGACAGGGCCAGGACAAGGGCCAGTGCCCCCGCAATGTCGAGCGCTCGCTTCCCGGCATCACCGGCCACGGGGTCGGACCGGCGTGTTGCCTTGGAGCCGAAACCGCCACTTCGCGCGATAGCGGGTGCAACCATGGGCGAGGATGGTGAAGACTGCTGCATGAGAACTTTCTCCCGTCCGGGGGCGACGGCGTGGGCGGCTTGGCGAGCAAATCGGGCTGAGAACAGAACGTGTGCCAATTTCGATCCAAATCCAATTATTTAACGTGCCACATCGTATGAACACGCCACGTCCTTGAACAGTGGATTTCGCATCCGGTTGACTCAACGCGCGGTGTTGTGACCGGTGCGATTGCGCAACTTAGGCCCCAGCCTATTGGATTTCGCGCAAATGGCTCGTGTCTTGGTACCGATCGAACGTATGAATATGATATGAATTAACTTTATGGAGATTTTGATTCTTCTATACACGCAGAGGTTGTGTTTTCTCATTAGGCGCAACGAGTTTTCCGATTCTGGTCCGAACCGACCAGCCAGGAGGGCACCGGGCGCTGCGGTCAGCCTCTAAGAAGAGCACAACCGAAGGATTTGCCGGGGCTCATTTCAGCAGCGGAGTAATTCTGGATTGCAAACCATTCCCCTGGGGTCTAAACTAAAATCCAAAGCATCATGGCGGCCACAATGTCTAGATTGACGGGTCGCGACAAACTGTTCGGCCCCTCTTCTCTCGAAGCAGGTGCATCGCATGAGTCCGATTCCACGCTACGCCGATCGCCGGCGCGAGGAATCATCATCGGCCTTGGATTGTCGGCAATCCTATGGCTTGCCATCGCCCTCGTCGTGATCAGACTCGTAGGTTACTGAACCCCCGCTCCGCGAGGGTTCAGAGGCTGATGCGCAACCGAAGGAACGCCACGTTCTGGTCGTATTCCTGGATGCCCGCCGATGCATCGAAACGTTTGACGTGCTGGTAGGTGCCGATCAGCGACAGGTTGCGGTTGATGAGCCACTGCGCTGACAGAGCCAGGATCGCGTCGGTCGCGTTTTGCGACGCGGAGCTGTACTCCCGCCGCTCATAGCTCAGCCCCGCGCCGATGATGATGTTGCGCTGCAGCTCGTGATCGACCCGCAGGGTGCCGATGGTACGCAGGAAGCCCTCGCCGCCACTGCGGACGCTATCGTCGACGCCGCGGCGAACCACCAGGGTCAGTGTCGTCAGCTGGGTCGGTAGATATACGAACCGCGCATCGATGCCGATGCCCTCAAGCGAGCGGCGCGAGTTGTCCCTGAACTCTCGCCGCGCATAGCCGACACCGAAACTGGCCTGGTAGATCCCATCGAAATCATAGACGAAGCCGACCAGGGCCTCGAGGGTGAGGCTGTCGATGAAACGCCCGCGTCGGCCTTCCCCATCGATCTCCTCGGCACGGACGGATAGGGTCGCCGATCGCCCAGGGGAAATCGAGTACGCCAGCGTCGAGCCGGCGGCATAGGAGTTGTAGTCCACGGCAAGCGTATTGTCGGCGAGTGCGAGGTTCTCGCCGCCATCGAAAGCCACGTGACGGAACTGGCCGAAGCCCGAGAGCGACACTCGGTTGAAGGCCGTGCGCGCGGTCACGCGAGCGAGCTGTTCGTCGAAGGGCAACGGCTCCCTTGCTCCGGCACGCTGCAGGTCGAGCGTCTGGACCGAGAGGAAGCTGTGCCGCTGGGCGACTTGCAATTCGACGCTGGACACGGAATCGATGTCATAGCGGCCAACGCCGCCGATCAACCAGTCGACGGTGTCCAGGTCCCGCTGATCCGTGTAGTTCAGCGTCTCGATACGAGCGTTCATCCCGAGCGCATGAACGCTCCACTGGCTCTGCAGCGATGCGGCGACGCTGTTCGAAAGAACCGGGCTGCCGCGCTGGTTGCGCTCCGTGCCGAACAGGTTGTCATCATAGCCGATGCCCGTCTCGGCCGCGGCATCAAGGCGGAAGCTCCCGAGCCGGACGCCCGCCGGGTCGAACTCCGGTCGGGGGCGCGTGGTGACGGTGACACCGCGCTGAACCGCGGCCGCATCGGCCGGCTGCGCCACCGCATCGGGCGCAAGGAGGCTGCCCGCGATGGCGAGACTCGCCGCCGCGGCGGGTAGCCAGCCCGAACGGGTGGCGGGGTTTGCGCGAGGGCGTGGCGGACACCGGTTTGACATGTGAGGACAGCCTAAGCTTTTGACGGTTTGCATGACACAGTCGCAAGCGGCGCGTAAAGAGGCTACTTTCAGGATGAACTCGGTATTTGCGCGGTTGGGCCGCGGCAGTCGGTATGGTGGACCTTCATAAATCACCTTTAACGATGATGTTTTGTTCCATGTTCCCAAGCTGGCATATTTTTGCTGAAGACATGGACTCACGGATATTCGCGCTTTCCGCTAACAATCGTGCGGCCCGCTCAGCCGGCAGTTT
>JAQGHV010000141.1 GCA_028288785.1 Rhodospirillales bacterium
GAGATTTCGAAGCAGCAGCAGACTTCCGATTGGGGTGCCGCGGACCTTTCGCCGGAGCAACTGACCTATGCCGCGTCCGACGTGCTGCATCTGCACGCTTTGTGGGCGAAGCTGGAGAGCCTGCTGATCCGAGAGAACCGGCTTGAACTGGCGCAGGCGTGCTTCGATTTCCTGCCTGCACGCGGTGAACTCGACCTGCTAGGGTATGAAGAGCCAGATATTTTCCACCATTGATGGTTGGCGTTCGCATGTAATACTTCGCCAGCATTTTGCGCCTTGTTGCGCTGGCGCGTGGCTGGCGTCCAGAACTGCGTCTCTCCTTTGCAGGCGCGCAGATCGGTCTGTTCCACGATTTGAGCTACCTTGTAGCTTTCGCATGTCAAGTGTCTGGCACGGTTTTTGTCCGCGATTGACCGGCTTGCGGCGCCGCACCATACAGAGCGGGTGAATGCTCACCCGGACCTTGTCGCTGCCCGCCGCGTCCTCGACCTTGAGGCGGATGCGTTGCATGCCCTGTCGGCCTCGCTCGATGACGGGATCATCCGCGCGGTGGAGCTGCTCGCAGGCGCCACTGGCCGGGTGATCGTCTCGGGCATGGGCAAGTCCGGCCATGTCGCGCGCAAGATCGCGGCGACAATGGCCTCGACCGGAACGCCCGCCCTGTTCGTCCACCCCGCCGAGGCGAGTCATGGCGACCTTGGGATGATCGTGCGGGGCGATGCGGTGCTGGCCCTGTCCAATTCGGGTGAGACGCCGGAGCTTGCCGACATCATCTCCCATACACGGCGCTTCGCGCTGCCTCTCGTCGGGATCACCGGGCGCGCCGGCTCCACCCTCGCCAGGGCGGCGGATGTCGCCCTCGTGCTACCTGCCGTGCCCGAAGCCTGCCCGATGGGTCTCGCGCCCACGACCAGCACCACGATGCAGCTTGCCCTCGGCGATGCAATCGCCGTGGCGTTGCTTACCCGCCAGGGGTTTTCCGAAAGCGATTTCCGCGTGTTCCACCCGGGCGGCAAGCTTGGTGCGCGGCTCAGCCGCGTGCGCGACCTGATGCATGCCGGCGATGATGTCCCGCTGGCGCCGGCGACCATGCCGATGGATCGCGCCATTATCGCGATGACCGAGAAGCGCTTCGGCTGCCTGGGCATCACCGACCCGGCCGGGCGCCTGGCGGGCATCGTCACCGATGGCGACCTTCGCCGCGCGCTCGATGCGCCCGCACCGCTGATGAGCCGCCTGGCGGGCGATGTCATGACGCATTCGCCCCGCGCAGTCTCGCCCGACACGCTCGCCGCCGAAGCGCTGCTCCTGATGAACGAGCGCGCAATCACCGTGCTGTTCGTCGTCGATGGCGGCGGCGCGCCGGTCGGCATCCTTCATATCCACGACCTGCTGCGCGCCGGTGTCGCATGACGACCTCACCCGACCCCGCCACGCCGAACCCGCCTCCCTCCGTGCTGGTCGCACGCCGGATGATCGAGCCTTCGCGGGCCCGGCGAAGCCCAACGACCGGCGAGATGACGCGTCGTCGCATCACGCTGGCGGTGGTCCGCCGGGCGCTGCCGATCGCGGCGTGCCTGCTGCTGGCCGCGATCGTGTTGTGGCCCGAACTCAACCGCACCGAGGAGGGGCTGCGGGTGCAGATCAATCTCGCCGCCCAGGTGGCGCCGGAGGCGCTCCGCGTCGCGCAGCCGCGCTACCGCGGTCTCGACGAGCAGAATCGGCCCTATAACGTTACGGCCGATATCGCGACCCAGGCCGGCACGTCGCAGAACATCCTCGACCTGATCAACCCGCGCGCGGACCAGTTTCTTGGCGAGGGCGCCTGGGTGATGGTCGAATCGCGTGAAGGCCGGTTCGATCGCGCGGCCAACCGGCTCGACCTCGCCGGCGACGTGACGCTATGGCACGACAACGGCACCCGCATGCGGACCGAACAGGCGATGATCCGCATGAATGCCGGCTATGCCGAGGGCGATGCTCCGGTGGCGGCCCAGGGCCCGTTCGGCACCCTCACGAGCGAGGGCTTCCGCATCATCGACCGCGGCCAGGTCGTGATCTTCACCGGGCGCGCCCACACCACGCTGGAGAGTGCGCCATGAGAACCCTACTCGTTCTGGCGCTGTTGCTGCCCGCGGCCGCGATGGGGCAGGCGCTCGACATGACGCGCGGCGGCCCGGTCGACGTCACCGCCGAGGACGGCATCGAGTGGCGCCAGCAGGAGCAGCTGGTGATCGCGCGGGGCAATGCCCGTGCGGTACGCGACGGGGTCACCATCGAGGCGGACCGGCTGATCGCCCGCTACCGTCCGCGCGCGGCGGCCGGCACCGCAGCACCGGCTGCCCCCGCGGCCCGGCCGCCGGGCGCCGGAGCCGGCGATCCGACTTCGGGCGCCTCCGAGATCTGGCGCTTCGAGGCGGAGGGCAATGTCCGCATCCACACCGCGACCGATCGCGCCAACGGCGACCGCGCCGTCTATGACATCGACCAGGCGGTGATGGTGATCACCGGCCGCGACCTCTGGCTGACCGCGACGGACAACCGCGTCACCGCCCGCGATAGCCTCGAATACTGGCCGCAGCGCCGCATGGCGGTGGCGCGTGGCGGTGCTGTCGTCGATGCACCGGAAAGCCGCCGCATCCGTGGCGACACCCTGGTGGCGTTCTTCCTTGAGGAAGGTGCCGCCGGCGCGCCGGCGCCCCGCCCGGTCGCGCCGCCGACGCCTGGCACCCCAGGCCAGCCGCAGACCGGGCGCATCGAGCGTGTCGAGGCCTATGGCAATGTCGAGGTGCGCACCACGGCCGAAGTCGTGCGTGGCGAGCGCGCCGTCTACAGCCCGGTCACCAGCCTTGCGCGTGTGCTAGGCAATGTGCGGATCACCCGTGGCGAGAACCAGCTCAATGGCAACGAGGCGATCGTGAACCTCGCGACCGGCGTGGCGCGGCTGGTCTCCACGCCCGGTGCCCGCGTGCAGGGGCTGATCGTGCCGCAGAGCGAGGACGCCACGCTTCCAGGCGCCACGCCGCCGGGCGGTACGCGCCCGCCCGCCACGCCTCCCGGTGGCACCCGCCCGCCTGCCGCCAACGAGACCCGTCCGCCGGAGCGTCGCCCATGACCGATCGGGATCTGCGTGTCGTGGCCGGAAAGCATACCGGGCCGGGGCTGGTCGCAACCGGCCTCGGCAAGCGCTACCGCAAGCGCCCGGTCGTCCGCAACGTCTCCATCTCCCTCAAGCGCGGCGAGGCGGTGGGGCTTCTCGGGCCGAACGGCGCCGGCAAGACGACGACCTTCTACATGATCACCGGCCTGGTTCAGCCCGACGAGGGCACGGTGATGATGGATGGGCACGACGTCACCCACCTGCCGATGTACCGGCGCGCGCGCCTCGGTCTCGGCTACCTGCCGCAGGAGGCCTCGATCTTTCGTGGCCTGAACGTCGAGGACAACATCCGCGCCGCGCTCGAAGTCGTGGAGCCAATCCGCGACCGGCGCGAGCAGATGCTCGACAGCCTGCTTGCGGAATTCGGCATCTCGCATCTGCGCCGCGCGCCGGCCCTGGCACTTTCGGGCGGCGAGCGGCGGCGCTGCGAGATCGCCCGCGCGCTGGCGACCCACCCCAACTACGTGCTGCTCGACGAACCGCTGGCCGGCATCGACCCGATCGCCGTCGGCGAAATCCGCGACCTCGTGAAGCACCTGAAGGATCGCGGGATCGGCGTGCTGATCACCGACCACAATGTGCGCGAAACGCTCGAGATCATCGACCGTGCCTACATCCTGCATGAAGGCCAGGTGATGATGGAAGGCACCCCGCGCGACATCGTCGCGCATGAGGGCGTGCGCCGCGTTTATCTGGGGGAGCGCTTCAGCCTATGAAGCTGCCTCGATCCGCCTGATGTCGCTCGCGCCGCGTCTCGATCTAAGGCAGTCGCAGTCGCTGGTGATGACGCCCCAGTTGCGGCAGGCGATCAAGCTGCTGCAAAGCTCAAACGTCGAAGTGACCGCCTTCGTCGAGGAGGAGCTGGAGCGCAATCCGCTGCTGGAACGCGATGAACGGAACACGCCCGACATCGATGCCGGCCGCCGCGACAACCCGCTGCCGGCCGCGCCGGAATCGCAGGACGCATGCCAGGCTGCGACTTCCGAAGTGCTGCCGAGCGAGCAATCCGCGCCGCTCGATGCCGATTGGAGCAATGTCTACGATACCGGCGAGGCGCCGATGGGCCGCGGTGGCCGCCCCGATTTTGAGGACGGTCTCGATGGCCTCGACGGGATGGCCGCACCGGGCAAGACGCTCCGCGAGCATATCGACGAACAGGTGCGCCTGACGTTTTCGGACCCCACCGACCGCCTGATCGCGGCGGCGTTGCAGGCGCTGGTGGACCCCGCCGGGCGCTGCGTGATGCCCAACGAGGAATTGAGCCTGCGGCTTGGGTGCGAGACGCCGCGCGTCACGGCCGTGCGCGCGCGGATGCAGCGCTTCGACCCGACCGGGCTGTTCTGCCGCGACCTTGCGGAATGCCTCGAAGTGCAGCTGCGCGAGCGCAACCGCTTCGACCCGGCGATGGCGGCATTGCTGGCGAACCTTCCCTTGCTCGCGCGGCGCGAACATCGCCTGCTTCAGGAGATCTGCGGCGTCGATGCCGCTGATCTCGCGGAGATGGTGGCGGAAATCCGACGCCTGGACCCGAAGCCCGGCGCGGATTTCGGCGCGACGGCTCCCCCGGCGCTGATCCCGGACGTGCTGATGCGCCGCGCGCCCGATAGCGGCTGGCTGCTGGAGCTCAACCCCGAGACCCTGCCGCGCGTGCTGGTCAATCGCGGCTTTCACGCGCGGGCCCTGGTCGGTGCGCGCAACAAGGAGGAAAAGGCCTACCTCGCGGAGCGCTTCCAGACCGCGAGCTGGCTGGTGAAGTCGCTCGAGCAGCGCGCCAACACCATCATCAAGGTCGCCGCCGAGATCGTTCGCCGGCAGGAGCAGTTCTTCCTCCACGGCGTCGGGCATCTGCGCCCGCTGATCCTGCGCGACGTCGCCGACGAGGTCGCGATGCACGAAAGCACCGTCTCTCGCGTGACCGCGAACAAATCCATGGCGACGCCGCGCGGGACGTTCGAACTCAAATACTTCTTCACCACCGCGATCGCCGGCACACATGGCGGGGAGAGCCACTCCGCGGAGGCCGTGCGCCACCGGATCAAGGCCATGGTCGAGGCTGAAGGGTTGATAGAGATCCTTTCGGATGATGCCATTGTTGCGTCGCTGCGCAAGGAAGGCGTGGACATCGCGCGCCGTACCGTGGCCAAATATCGAGATGCGCTGCGCATCCCATCCTCGGTGCAGCGCAAACGGGAGAAGGTCGTCCCGGCCTGATACCCACCGGGGCGAACCTCCTCCACACTGGGAAGGAAGGCTGACCTCCATGCACGTCACCGTAGCCGGCAAACAAGTTGAAACCGGCGAAGCACTGAAAACACATGTCCGCGACCAGCTCGCGATCATCTCACACAAGTATTTCGATCATGCGCACGACGCGCACGTCACCTTTTCCAAATCACGCACCTTTTTCGTCTGCGATATCAACCTCAAGGCAGGGCGAGGTTTGCTCATGCGCGGGGAAGGGGAGGGGGCCGACGCCCACCGCGCCTTCGACGTCGCGGCCGAGCACTTGGCGAAGCGCCTCAGGCGATACCGCCGCCGCGTGAACGAACACCACCGCAGCATGGCACCGGAGCGCGCGGTGACGCCGGAGGAAACGCCATCGCCAGCCCCCAGGCAATACATCCTCGCCGCCGAGGAAGGCGAGGAGGAGCCCGCGTCCAACGGTGCCGAGCATGAGAGCGTGATCGTTGCCGAGAACCCAGCGCATATCGAGAAGCTGAGCGTGGGTGAGGCGGTGATGCGGATGGACCTGGCGCATACCCCCGTCCTCATGTTCCGCAACAAGGCCAGTGGTACCTTGAACGTGGTCTATCGCCGGCAGGATGGGAATGTTGGCTGGATCGACGCGGCAGGAGCGTAAAACCACCCCTGAGCCCGGCGATCATTCGATCGCCGGGATGCTGCTGCAGGGGATCACGCGGCTTCAGGATGCCGCGTGATCCTGCCATTCAGATCAAAGCGAACCGGCGTTCGCCACGACACGGCGGCGATAGATGCGCGAGCGCGTCCCACGGCGGGCCCCGAGGATCGCACCGATCGCGCCGATCAGCAGAGCACCAAAGGCGGAAAAGGCACCGATCTTGGTCGCGCGCGCAGCGGCATCTGCAGCCTCACGCGCAACACGCTCGGCTTCCGTCGCGGCACGACGCGCCTCGGCCTCAACCGCATCGACGCGCCGCGCAGCTTCGTCAGGCGCAACGCCCATTTCGGCGGCTACCAGCTCGTTGATGCGCGTACGGTCCTGCGGGTTGAACGACCCGCTGGTAACGCGCCGCCCGAGGATCGTCGCGATCTCGGCGGAACGCTGCTCGGTCGTCATCGCCTGCGCAGGGCCACCTGTGCCTCGCAGTGTCGCCTGCGCGCGCTCGATCAGAGCGTTCGGCGAGACTTCGGGAACGGCCTGGCCGACCGCGCTCGAGACCGCGGAGGTCGCGCCGCCGAGCGCCGACGCCGCCGTGGATGCGGCAGTGGAGGCCGCACCGGCGACCGCGTTACCAAGGAGCACGGCGGAGACCAGGAAAGCCACGGCCCAGACGGCCAGGCCATGCAGGACGCCATCGGTGTCGCTGGTGGTGCCGGACAGGCGCGCGGCGGTGTAGCCGCCGACCACGAGGGCGATCGTGTTCGCGACGACCATCCAGATCGCCGCGCCCATGCCGAGGCTGGACGCTGCCGGCGTATCGCGCGCAACCGCATCGACCGTCATGGCGGCGACGCCGGCGCCAAGAATGTTCAGGGAGGCTGCGATGGCCGCGGCGATAACGCCACCGGCCAGCACCGCACCCCAGGATATGCCTGGGACGGCAATGGCGTCGTCGACATCGTCGACCGCCAGATCCCCTGACGAGCTGGATTTATAGGACATGTGTTGGAACCCCCAAATTGTTGAACAGCGATCGAACGTCCCGCCGATGCCACAGTTGAAGGCGAACGCGAACTCGTGATGAATAGTAATGGTTGTGAGCAATCTGGTTCGCGGGTGCAGCAAAGGTCGCGGCTGCGGTCGCACCGCTTCGTCTGATAACCGGCTGCGGAAGGCTGGTCTTTCCAATGACAGCGGATGCAGCCGTGCGCTACGGACCGCGATCTTCCAGCTGTCGACCTCTCCAGCCAGCATTTCGTTGAACTGGTGCTGTGGGTCCGCCAGGTTTGCGAACGGCGCACAGCGCGAGAGCACCGGATCAGCCTCGGCGCACGCTGCTCACCGGTTGAAGCAGGTTGAGCGGCGGACGACCGTTAGCGCTTCATCTGCTCCAGGCCGTGCTGCTCGCGCACCGCGTGGAACTTCAGCATCGGCCATTCTTCCTCGGCGCGGTTGCGCCGCCAGTCGGAGCCGAACAAAGCGACCACCTCGCCATCATGATCCTCAGCCGTATCGCGCCGGTTCTGGTCGAGGAAACGATCGATGGCGGAGCGGTCATCGCCGGTGATCCAGCGCATGATCTGCCATTGGCTCGCATCGAAGCCGGCGGGCACGCCGTATTCCACGCGCAGCCGGGATTGCAGCACATCGAGCTGCAGCTGCCCAACCACGCCCACGATCGGCGGCGATCCGTCGAACGGGCGGAACAGCTGCACCACGCCCTCCTCGGCCAGTTGCGACAGGGCGGTCTTCAGCTTCTTGGCCAACATCGGGTCTTCGAGGCGGACGCTGCGCAGGATCTCGGGCGCGAAGCTCGGCACGCCGCGGAAGTTCAGCTCCTCGCCCTCGGTCAGCGTGTCGCCGATGCGCAAGGTGCCGTGGTTGGCGACGCCGACGACATCGCCGGGCCATGCCTCCTCGGCCACCTGACGATCCTTGGCGAAGAAGAACAGCGGCGCGTTGACCGGCACCTGCTTGCCGGTGCGCACCTGCTTCAGCCGCATCCCCTTGGTGAGCTTGCCCGAACACAGGCGGACGAACGCCACGCGGTCCCGGTGGTTCGGGTCCATGTTTGCCTGCACCTTGAAGACGAAGCCGGTGAGCGCGGCCTCGCCGGGCTCCACCATGCGGCTGTCGGAGGCACGGGCGCGTGGCGGCGGCGCATAGAGTGCCAAGCCATCGAGCAGGTGCCCGACGCCGAAATCGCGGAGCGCGCTGCCGAAGAAGACGGGCGTCAGCGTGCCTTCGCGAAACCGCGCGAGGTCGAATTCCGGGAAGCCGGCGAGGGCCAGTTCGGCCTCGTCCTTGAGCATGCGCGCACGCTCCTCGCCGACCATCGCGGCGAGGCGCGGGTCGTCCGGACCGGTGAGCGTGACCGCGTCGGCGTCCGTCGCATCGACGGGTCGGAAGCGGCGCTCGTACAGGTCGTAGGTGCCGGCAAATTCGGTGGCGCGGCCGACCGGCCAGGCGATCGGCGCGACGTCCAGGGCAAGGGTCTTCTCGATCTCATCCATCAGGTCGAACGGCTCGCGCGCGTCGCGGTCCATCTTGTTGATGAAAGTGACGATCGGGATGTCCCGCAGCCGGCACACCTCGAACAGCTTGCGCGTCTGCGCCTCGATGCCGCGCGCCGCGTCGATCACCATCACCGCCGAATCGACCGCGGTCAGGGTGCGGTAGGTGTCCTCGCTGAAATCCTCGTGGCCCGGCGTGTCGA
>JAQGHV010000189.1 GCA_028288785.1 Rhodospirillales bacterium
CGGCGCTGCCGCAGCCCCTTATCTTCAACGCGTTCATGGAGCGCTTCGGCCTCGCCGTGATGGCCGCGGCCGGCCTGCCGGAAAACGCCCACGCCCCGAGCCAAGAGTTCCTGGCCGCCGTGCTGGGCGGGCGCCTCGCGCATTGGTGCGGCGCCGGCGGCTGCGGCCCCCTCGCCGCCGCGGCGCTGAGCGACGCGGTGCGCGGGATTGCGGCCGAGCAAGGTCCGGACCCGGCCGCCTGGCGCTGGGGCGCGGCACATTTCGCGCGGTTCGAGCACCCGATGCTGCGCTTCATCCCCGCGCTCGCGGAACTGACACGGATGGAGGTGCCGGCCTCCGGCGATGGCGACACGCTGCTGCGGGCCGCCTTCCGCGGTGGCAACTTCACTGCCATCCACGGCGCCGGTCTGCGCGCCGTCTTCGACCTCGCCGACCCCGACGGCACGCTGGCGGTCATCGCGACCGGGCAATCCGGCCACCCCATGAGCCGCCACTGGCGCGACCTGCTGCCAGCCTGGCGGGATGGGCTGGTGTTGCGTTTAGATGGGCAGGGTACGGGTGGTGGAAGCCTCAGGCTCCAGCCGTGGCACCCATAACCTTAGTGATGCCCGTCGCTTGAATGCCCCAACACCCGACTCGAGGACTGAAGCCGAGGGTGGAGTGGTCGCCACTGCGGAAGGCAAGCGCAGCCCCGGTGAGGTAGGAACCGCCCGGAGCCAGGGATCAATTCTCATGACCCGTGGCGCTCAATCGATCCGCCCAATCCGCTGCACCACCGACGCGAGCCGCGCCGCATCCGCCGCCGCGAAGCGCGCGAAGGCATCCCCCTCCCGAAAGTCGATCGCACTCCCCGCCGCCGTCAGCGCGCGCACCACTTCACCATCCTGGACGGCGGCGGCGAACCCCGCACGCAGCCGCGCCGCGATAGGCTCAGGCGTCGCCGCGGGCGCGTAGGCGCCGCACCAGATGTAGTATTCCACGCCGGCAAAACCCTTCGACAGCAGGGTCGGCACCTGCTCGAACCCGGCGATCGGGTTGGCGCCCCAGCTCGCGAGGACCCGAAGCCGCCCGTCGCGCACATGCGGCGCGATTGGTCCCGGCCCCGAAGCCAGCGCCTGCACCTGGCCGGCGAGCAACGCCGTCAACGCCGGCGCGCCGCCTTGGAACGGCACATGCAGCAGCTCCACATCGGCTGCGCCTGCCAGCATCGCCATCGGCAAATGCAGCGCCGAGTAGTTCCCGGACGATGAATAAGGAATCGCGCCCGGCCGCCGCCGCGCATCGGCCAGGAACTCCTCCAGCGTTGTCCACGGGCTCGCTGCCGGCACCGCCAGCAGCACCGGGTCCGCGGTGATGAGCGCGAGCGGCTGCAACTGGTCGAGCGTATAGGCCGGCGCACGGTTGAACAGCCGCGCCGCCTCCGGCAGCACCACCACGGAGGACAGCGCCATCAGCACCGTCAGCCCATCGGGTGCGGCGCGCGCGACCGAGGCATTGCCGATCTCGCCGGCCGCGCCGGGGCGGTTCTGCACCGGCACCGCGACGCGCCACTGCCGCTCCAGCGAGGCCGCGACCGGGCGGGCCACCACATCTGCCTGCCCGCCTGGTGGAAACGCCACCACCATCGTCACGGGGCGTGTGGGAAATTCACCCTGCGCCTGCGCGCGAGGTGCCACGGCGATACCAATGGCGCCGAGCGCGACGCGACGTGTGATGGTCATGACTTTCCCCCTCAAAGCGTGTCCGAACGTCGCGCCAGTACTCAGGACACCGGCACGAACACCGCGCCACGCAATTCTGACAGCACCCCGTTATGGATGCCGAATCGGAAGCCTGCGAGCCCCAGCTCCCCCGCCGCCACCGGCCCCGAAATCCAGGGGAAGGTCATCAGGTTGGCGAGCGACAGGCGCACGGCCGCCTCCTCTCCGTGCGTCAGGGTGGCGTCCGCGCCGAGCCCCACAGGCAGGCATTCCAGAATGGAGTGCGCCATCCCAACCCAGGGCCCGACGAAGTCGCTCGCCTCGGGCGGCACGCCCTCGATGATGCCGCGCACCCCGCCGCACAGCGCATGGCCGAGCACGACGATGCGGCGCACTTTCAGCACGCGCACCCCGTATTCGAGAGCCGCGCTGGTGCCGTGGCACCCGCCATCGGGGGCATAGGGCGGCACCAGCGCCGCGATGTTGCGCACCACGAAAAGTTCCCCCGGCGCGGCGCCGAACACGGTCTGCGGATCGACCCGGGAATCCGAGCACGCGATCACCATCGTCTCCGGGTTCTGACCGAGCGTGAGCTCCTCATAATGGGCGCGGGCGCTCGACCAGGTCTCGGCGCGGAAGCGGCGGTAGCCGTCGAGCAAGCGGTTCACGCGACGGAGTTCTCCAGCACGCCGATGCCGGTGATCTCGATGCGTACAACATCGCCGCGCGCGAGGAAGCGCGGCGGGTCGAACCCGATGCCCACGCCCGCCGGCGTGCCGGTCGCGATGATGTCGCCAGGCTCCAGCGTGATGGCCGCCGAAATCGCCGCGATCAGCGTCGGAATGTCGAAGATCAAATCCGAGACCGCCGCGCGCTGGCGCTGCTCGCCATTGACCCATGTGGTCACGATCAGCGCGCCGGGATCGGGCACCTCGTCGGCGGTGAGGATGGCCGGACCCATCGGGCAGAAACTGTCGAGGCCCTTGCCCAGAATCCACTGGCTGTGCCGCTTCTGCAGGTGCCGCGCGGTCACGTCGTTGATGATGGTGTAGCCGAACACGTGCTTCATCGCGTCGGCATGCGCGATGCCCCGTCCGCCCTGTCCGATCACCACCGCAAGCTCGCCCTCGTAATCCAGCCCGCCCGTCGGATCGAGCTCACCCAGGATCGGCTCGCCCTGCGCGATGATCGCGGTGTGCGGCTTGGTGAACACCACGGGGAACGGCGGCACCACGTCCTTGGCCCCGCCATCGAAGCCCGACCCCGCGAACTCCTTGGCGTGCTCGTGA
>JAQGHV010000147.1 GCA_028288785.1 Rhodospirillales bacterium
GATGGGGCGCGGGCAGCGTCGATCGAGGGCCTGATGCTGAAGCGCGCGGACAGCGCCTATGTGGCCGGGCGGCAGAAGGGCCTGTGGTGGAAGTGGAAGCGCGATCCGCTCACGATCGACGCGGTGCTGATGTACGCGCAGCGCGGCAGCGGCAAGCGCTCGAGCTTCTATTCCGATTACACATTCGGCGTTTGGCGGGGTGAGGAGCTGGTGCCGGTTGGCAAGGCCTATTCCGGCTTCACCGATGCGGAGTTGGTGTTCCTCGACCGCTGGGTGCGCAACCACACGACTGCCCGGTTCGGCCCGGTGCGAGAGGTGGAGAAGGGCCTGGTGCTGGAGGTGGCCTTCGATGCCGCGCAGCGCAGCACCCGCCACCGCTCGGGCGTCGCCTTGCGCTTCCCCCGCATTGCCCGCATCCGCCAGGACAAGCCGGCTGAGGAGGCCGATCAGCTGGAGTCTGTTGAAGCCCTGATCGCCGAATGATCGGCGTTGGCTGTGACGCCGTGCCAAACAAGCAAAAATAAACGAAAGGGGTTTGGGGGAATTCTTCCCCCCAACCTTGGATTGACCACCTCCCAGCGCTGTGGTGCGTTCCTCCAAACCTAACGGAGCGAAACCCCATGTCACTCGTGAAGAACCATGCCCGCGCGCGTCTTGATGCCGGCGAACTGGCCCTCGGTTTCGGCGTGCATCACATGCGCGGCTCGGCGGTCGGCATGATCGCGAAGGCGACCGGTTTCGACTGGCTGTTCATCGACATGGAGCATGGCGCGATGAGCGTGCAGGAGGCGACGCAGATCGCGATTGCCGCCTTGGGCCAGGGTGTCACGCCGATCGTGCGTTGCTGCAAGGATGCATTGTTCGAGGGCACGCGGGCGCTCGACAACGGCGCCATGGGCGTCGTGGTGCCGCATGTGGACACGGTCGAGGAGGCGCGGATGGTCGCGTCCGCCTATCGTTTTCCCCCGGTCGGCACGCGCAGCTGGGGCGGCCCTCCGTTTGCGTATGGGATGGTCCCGCCGGACACCGCCAAGGCGCAGGAGGAGCTCAACCGGGAGATTTTCATCTGCGCGATGATCGAGACGCCCGAGGCGGTGGCGAACGCGCATGACATAGCCGCGGTGCCGGGGATCGACAGCCTGATGATCGGGACGTCGGACCTCACGGCGTCGATGGGGATCGCGGGGCAGATCGGGCATCCGGATGTGCGCGCCGCCTATGCGAAGGTGGCGGACGCCTGCAAGGCGTCGGGCAAGGTGCTGGGCATGGGCGGCGTGTATGACGAAGTGGTGGCGAAGGATTACATCGCCTTAGGCGCGCGGTTCCTGCTGTCGGGGTCCGACCACGCGTTCCTGATGTCGGGAGCGGGGTCGCGGGCGAAGTTCCTGCGGTCGCTGGGGTGAAATCGTAGCGTTCGATTGGCCGTTCCATTTGCTGATAGCGGACAGCGAAGCTGGTCGCACTGTGCAGTGCCAGTCGTGCGAAGCGGTCACGATAGGCAGGGCACAGGTCACCGTGGGGCGCGAACCCCGGCGCGTGACGCAGGCGCTGTGCCTTCGGTCCATGCATCTGCCCATGCCGGCGCGCATCTGAACCGCCCCTCGTTCTGGTCGGCTATTTAGATGCGAATGCCTCGCAAGGCAGTTGCGAGCAGTTCGCAAAGCGGTTATGGCTGGGGAACCGCACCGAAAGGTTTCCTCATGCGCCGCCGCCTGTTCCTCGCTGCCCCCGCAATGCTCGCAGCCCCCGCACTGGTTCGGGCGCAGGAGCGGGTGCTCAACCTGTATTCCTCACGGCACTACGACACAGACCGGGTGCTTTACGAGCAGTTCACGGCGGCGAGCGGCTATCGGGTTCGCCTGATCGAGGGCGATGCGGACCAGATGCTGGCGCGCATCCAGGCGGAAGGCGCGAACAGCCCGGCCGATGCCATGATCGCAGTCGATGCCGCGCCGCTGCAGCGCGCGGTCGAAGCGGGCGTGCTGGCGCGGGTCGAGAGTGCGGTTCTCAATGCGCGCGTGCCGGCTTCCCTGCGTGCGCCTGGCGGGCACTGGTTCGCCGTGTCGCGCCGCGCGCGGGTACTCATGTACGACAAGCAGCGCGGCGTACCACCCGGCCTCGCGCGGTATGAGGATTTGGCCAGGCCGGAGTTCCGCGGCCAGATCCTGGTGCGCGCCGCGGCCCACCCGTACAACACCTCGCTGATGGGTAGCATCATCGCGGCGAATGGTCCGGAAGCCGCCGAAGCCTGGGCACGTGGCATCGCCGCCAACTTGGCTCGCCCACCGCAGGGCGGCGATCGCCCGCAGTTTGAAGCGGTTGCGGCCGGGCAGGGCAGCATCGCCATCGCGAACAGCTACTATCTGGCGCGCTACGGCGCCTCGGGCGTCGCCGCGGAGAAGGCGATCTATGACCGCATCGGCGTGATCTTCCCGAACCAGGCCGATCGCGGCACGCATGTCAGCGTCTGCGGCGCCGGCGTGGTCAAGACCTCGCGCAACCCGGAAGCGGGGCGTGCCTTCCTCGAATTCCTGGTGAGCAAGCCGGCGCAGGAACTGTTCACCAACGGCAACT
>JAQGHV010000198.1 GCA_028288785.1 Rhodospirillales bacterium
GGCACCGGGACCCTTCGCCGCGCACTACGTGGCCGATGGCGTCGAACACACACCGGGCGGCTTCACTGCCCTGGCGGCAGCCCTTAGCGAAGGCGGCGCGCTCACCCTTGCTCGTGCCGAGGCGCCAATGGCGCGCATGCTGATGCCGCCGCGCGCGGAAGCCGACCGCCTCACCTTGCGCGTCACCCAGCTGCCGGTTGCCGGCGCCACCACTGCCGCCGTCCTCGCCCGCACCGGCGACGGCCGCACCCTTGCTCGCGCCGAAATTGCCATCCCCGCCGGCGCGCGGGAGGGCGAAGCGACGCTCGAACTGCCCGTCGAGATCCGCAATCAGGTGGTCCGCTTGGATTTGGAGCCCGCGGCCGGCGCGGCCGGGGTCATGTTGCTGGATGAACGCTACCGGCGCCGCCCGGTGGGCCTGCTGGCCAGCACCGAGACCCAGGCCGATGTGCCGCTGATCGGCGACCTCTACTACCTCGACCGTGCGCTTGCGCCCTATTCGGAAATCCGGCGCGGCACGCTCGAGACCCTGCTCGCACGCCAGCTCGCCGTGCTGGTACTGGCCGACCGCGACCTCTCCGATGCCCGCGAGCGCGAGGCGGTGGATCGCTGGGTGCGCGAGGGCGGCACCTTGATCCGCTTCGCCGGCCCACGCATGGCGGAAAACCCGGACCCGCTTCTGCCGGTGCCGCTGCGCGCCGGCGAGCGCCAACTGGGCGGCGCGATGACCTGGGAGCGCGCGCAGCCCCTCGCCCCCTTCCCCGATGGCTCGCCCTTCGCGGGTCTCCAGGTGCCGGCCGAAATCCTGGTCGAGCGGCAGGTGCTCGCGGAGCCCTCCGCGCAGCTCTCCGCGCGCAGCTGGGCGCGGCTGGCCGACGGCACGCCGCTGGTGACCTTCGAGACACGCGGCGCCGGACGGGCTGTGCTGTTCCACGTTACGGCGCAGGCGGAGTGGTCGAACCTGCCGCTGTCCGGCCTGTTCGTGGACATGCTGCGTCGGCTGGTCGCACTTTCAGCCGGCGTCGCGGGCAATGAGGGTGGCGCGATGCTGGCGCCGCTCGAAAGCCTGGACGGGTTCGGCCGGCTCGGCCCGGCGCCGCCCGCGGCCGCGGCGATCGCGGCCAACCGGATGGAGGGGGCGGTGCCCTCGCCGCGCCAGCCACCCGGCTGGTACGGCGCACCGGGGCAGGCCGATGATGGCGCCGCGTACCGGCGCGCGCTGAACCTTTCCGCCGGTGTCGCGGCGCCGAATCCGGCCGGTGCCGCGCTTCCCTCGGCAAGTTTCGTGACGATCGGCGGGGTTGCCGCGGATCGCGACCTCGGACCTTGGCTCCTGGCGGCGGCGCTGCTGCTGCTGGCGATCGACCTGCTGGTCTCGCTGGGCCTGCGCGGCCTGTTGCTGCGCCCGGTGCTGCGCGCCGCGGTGCTAGGCGTGCTGCTGGCCTCGCCGGCGATGGCGCAGGGCGATGGCTCCCCGTCCCTCGCGACCCGGCTCGCCTATGTGCTCACCGGCGACGCGGCGGTGGACGAGACGGTGCGCCAGGGACTCACCGGCCTGTCCGATTTCGTGAACCGGCGCAGCGCCACCGCGCTGGCCGAGCCGCTGGCCGTGGTACCCGGCCAGGATGAGCTCGCCTTCTTCCCGCTGATCTACTGGACTATCCTCCCCGACGCGCCGGCCCCGAGTGCCACGGCGGTGGCGGCGCTGAACGGCTTCATGCGCAATGGCGGCATCATCCTGTTCGACACCCGCGACGAGGGCTCTGGCGAGGGCTTTTCGCCCGGCGCGCGGGCCGCTCTCCGTCGTGTCACCCGCGAATTGTCGGTCCCGCCCCTCGCCGTGATGGCCGACGATCACGTCCTGCGCCGATCCTTCTACCTGCTGCAGGAGGTGCCGGGCCGCTTCACCGGCGGCCAGGTCTGGGTGGCGCGCGATGGCGACCGCGCGAATGACAGCGTCTCACCGGTTATCATCGGCGGGCATGACTGGGCGGCGGCCTGGGCGGTCGATGCCCGCGGCACCAACCCGCACGCGGTGATCCCCGGCGGCGCACGCCAGCGCATCCTCGCCTACCGCTTCGGGATGAACCTCGTGATCTACGCGCTGACCGGGAACTACAAGGGTGATCAGGTCCATGTGCCGGCCATCCTGGAAAGGCTTGGCAATTAATGGGTGGTGTGCGTCCTACGGGCCTGTTGCGCGATCGCGACGGGGATACCCACGCGAAGGTCGGCTATGCCGAGCTGTTCTTCGATCTCGTCTTCGTCTTCGCCATCACGCAGCTTTCGCACACGCTGCTCGAAGCCGCCTCGGCGCTCGATGTGGTGCGAACCTGCCTGCTGTTCCTGGCGGTATGGTGGGTGTGGATCTACACCGGCTGGGTCACCAACTGGATCGATCCCGAGCGTGCCGCCACGCGCCTGATGCTATTTGCGCTGATGGGCGCCGGCCTTGTCATGTCGATGTCCCTGCCGGACGCTTTCGGCACGAAGGGCTTGGCCTTCGCGCTCGCCTACGTCGCGATGCAGGTTGGGCGCACCGCCTTCATGGTCTGGGCAATCGGGCCGGAACAAGCGGCACTGCGGCTGAATTTCCTGCGCATCCTGGCATGGCTGACCGCTGCCGGGGTGCTCTGGATCTCCGGTGGCCTCGCGGAGGGCAATACGCGCCTGAACCTCTGGATCGTCGCCATTGTCATCGAATACGCCTCGCCGCTCGCGTTGTTCTGGACCCCCGGCCTCGGCCACTCGACCCCCGATGACTGGCAGGTCGAAGGCGAGCATCTCGCCGAGCGCTGCGGTCTGTTCATCATCATCGCCTTGGGCGAGAGCATCCTCGTCAGCGGGGCGACCTTCGCGAAGCAGAGCTGGGACGCGCTGCACAGCGCCGCCTTCGCCATCTGCCTCCTCGGCTCGATCGCCATGTGGTGGGTGTATTTCCACGTCGGCGCGGAGCGCGGCAGCGCGCATATTACCAATTCCAAGGATCCGGGGCGAATTGCGCGCAACGGTTACACATACCTGCACGCGCTGATCGTCGGCGGCATCGTGCTGTCTGCGGTTTCGGATGAAATCCTGCTTGCGCATCCGGACGGCGCCGTATCGCTGGGCGCGGGCGCGGCCATAATCGGCGGGCCGGCGCTATACTTGGCCGGCTGCGGCCTGTTCAAGCGGATGAGCCTTGGCTGGTTCCCGCTGTCGCACCGGATCGGGCTGGGGATCATGGCCGCACTCGTTGGCCTGGCCTTCTTCGTGTCGCCCCTGGTCCTTGGCACTGCGGCCACCGCGGCACTGATCCTGGCCGGGGCCTGGGAATACCTGTCGCTGAAGAAGGTGCGCGCATGAGGCAGGCTTTCGCAGGCGTCGATTTCGCACCGATCCTGCCGCTGTGGATGCTGGGTGCCCTCGC
>JAQGHV010000203.1 GCA_028288785.1 Rhodospirillales bacterium
GCCAGGGGCGCAGGCGCAGCTTGTCCACATCGCGCTGCATGCTCTCCGGCAGGGCGTCGCGGAGGCCGGGGATGGCGTCGTAGAAGGTCTGGTCGGCGACCATCGGCGCGATCACCGCGCGCATGCCGATACCGGCATACGCCTCGGCGGCCGCATCCATCCCTTCGACCGTGGGCAGCGGCAGCTCCGAGTAGAGATCGTAAGCGGCGGTGCAGCCCTTCAGCACCATCTCGGCCGCGACGATCTGCGTGGCCAGCTTCTTGTCCGCGAGCACCCCATTGCCGCCGATCCAGGGTGCCGCCGCCAGCAGCAATTCGAGCGTCCACTTGTCGCCCATGCCGCGCGCCAGACCGCCATCCCCGTGCGTGTGGCCGTTGATGAGGCCGGGGTGGATCAGCATCCCCGTCGCGTCGATGATCCTGGCATGCGAGGGCACGGTGAGGTCGGTTTCCACCGCGCGGATGGTGCCGTCCTGGATCAGCACGTTGCCGGGCGCGGCGCGGCGCAGGCTCGCATCGGCGATGCGCGCGTTGCGGATGAGGATGCTGCCGGGTTCGTCCTGCGCCATGTGCGGCCTCACTTATGTCAGGCGGTGCCGACGACGCCGCAGACCAGGGAAAAGCCAGCCGCGCCCAATGCGCGACGGGCCGGAGAAACAGCGTCCCGAAGGTCGCCGCCGAGTATGGATCACGCAATCGACGACGACGATTTCCACCAAGCTGGCGGGCGCTCTCGCGACTGCCATGGGAGGATAATCGCCGAAGATGCACAAGGCCTCTCAGCCAGGCTGCGCCTGCTTCAGCGCGGCGCGCTCGTGGTCCGTCAGCTTGGCCCAGCGCAGCTTCTCATCGAGCGGAAATGCGTCACGGCCGGGTCCAGTGACGCCCAGCACATAGCCATCGCCGAGGGCGAAAAGGGGCGTCTTGGGCGGCACCGCCCAGTGTTGGATGACGCCGTGTGGGTGGGCGACGCTCACCATCTGGCCGTGCCAGCCCTGAATGGCGAGCGCCACCGGCGTGAGTGGTTGTCCCGACATCGCGGCAAGGCGGCGCCGCTGCGCCACTGCCCGTCACAGGTTGGCCCAGGGCGCGACGAGCATGCCAACGCCGAACGCCACGAAGAACAACGCGGTGCCGATGCGGTGCCAGATACGCGTGAGCCCAATATCTGTGGTGAACACACCGGGGCGGAGGGGATCTCCCAGGACCCGTACGGTCCAACCGCCGACGTGCAGATCGAAGAAGACGTGCGTCAGCGAGCGCCGCACCGGGCCCTCCTTGGTGGCGGCGGTCACCGTCGCCTCGCAGCTGTGCAGGATCGCGAGACGGGACGAACAACGCCCGCCCTCGATGCGCGCCATCTGCACCGGCTGCGGGCGGCTCCGCATCTGCACGTCATCGATGATGCCGGGCGCCAGTGCATAGCCCACGAGACCAAATGTGCCCCCCGCGGCGAGGACGCACAGGATGGCAAAGGTCCAGCCGCGCCAAGCGGCGATCGGCGATCGGCGATCGGCGAACGCAGCTTGATGGGCCGGGGCGGCCAGATGGCGCGGAAACGCTCGATCATGATGCGACAAATCCGATGGCCGCAAAGGCGGCACGAGCCGCGGGAGAAGTGAACAGCGACAGCAGCGGCTGCGGGTTCGGCGCATCGCGAATTGCCGCCACGCTGTACGGCGTCCAGAGCTGCAGCGCTTCCGGCAGGAGCCCCACCATCGCGACGCCGGCGCGACCGATGATCTCGCTCGCCTGGCTCGCGGCAAGGGCGACGTCACCGGCGGCGGCGAGCGTCACGCCGTCAACGCCGAAGGGCACCAGCCTGGTCTTGGCGCGCATGGCGTCCGCAATGCCCAGCTGATCCAGGATGCGAGTGACATGGGCACCGGCCGTGGCACCTCGCGCCGGGTCGGCATAGGCGAAGCTCGGCGCAGCGAGCAGCGCGTCGCGCAGCGCATCGGGCGTGCCGATATCGGGCAGCGGTGCGCCGGCACGGATGGCGAGTGCGACACCGGTGCGGCCGATCGGGCGCTGGCTACCAGGGTGGATCAGCCCCGCCGCCTCGAGGCGCGCATTGGCATCGTCCGACAGCAGGACCAGGCGCGGGCGGGCGCCGGCGAGCACTTGGTCCCGCAGCGCGCCGACGGTGCCGAAATGCACGGTTTAGGGTTCCGGCGCCGTGGCAAGTAGCGCCTCGACGGCCGTCTTGACCGCACCGGCAGCGAAGATGTCCGGCGCTGGTCGGGCCGCTGCGGCAATCGGCAGGGTGATGGCAAAGCTGGTCACGGCGCGCCTTGTCATTCTCTGCATGGGCGGAATGATGCCACGTCGGCCGGGCAAGGCAACGCCACGCGCCCGAAGCTTCCATGATTGTCGTGCAGGCGGCCGCGTCACAGCCGCCCGCGAAGCCCAGCCAGCATGAGCGACGCGCGGTCCGCGAAGCCGCGCACCGGCGGTGTCGGTGCGCCCTTCGCCAGCCGCGCGAAATCGCGCCCCGCGAGCACGGCGGGCAGCACTGCCGCCAGCATCGCGCGTGGCAAGGTGCGACGGGCCTGGGCGCGGGCTTCGGCGAGGCGAGCGAATCCCTCCTCCGCCATCGCGCGGATCAGCGGGGCGGCGGTGTCGGGCGCCGCAATTACGCCTTCCCGCGTCAGCCCGAGTTCGGCGAGCGAACCGCCTGGCAGCAGGCAGCGCCCAGCGTGGGCCTGGTGCGGGACCGAGCGCAGGACGCCCGCCAACCCGTATCCGGCGCCGAGACGTTCGATCAGCGGCAGCCACGCCGGCTGCGCGCCGAGCAATCGTGCGCTCGCCACTGCCATCCCGCCCGCGGTCGACCGCAGATAGGTCGCGAAGGCGGCGGCGGTCGGGATGCCATCATCCTCCGTCTCGGCCTCCCGCGCATCGGCCAGCGCCAACAGCGTCTCGGCGTCGAGGGCGCCCGCGACGATGGCGGCGTGAACAGGCTCGGCCACCTCATGGCGGCGCGAGGGGCGTCCGATGCGGGCTTCCTCGATCACGTCGCGCCACCATTGCAGGCGGATCATGGCGGCGATGGGATTGCTCGCCGCCTCCCGCGCGCGGGCCAGCTCGGCATTGTAGGCGATGAGGGTGAACAGCGCTTCGCGGTGCCGCGCCGGTGCGAACAGGGCCGCGAGGAAGCGGTCGGGATCGCGTTCGCGCACATGCTCTGCCAGTGATGCCAAGTCCCGCTCCCTCGCAATGGCGTCATGCGACAAGCGTTGACGCTCCGCCATGCCACGCCTAGGTCAGAACCATCCAGAACGGGAGAGACCCCATGCCCTTCACCCTGCCCTCGCTTCCCTACGCCACTGCCGCCCTCGCTGGCCAGGGCATGTGCCAGGAGACGCTCGAGCTGCACCATGGCAAGCACCACAATGCTTATGTGACCGCGCTGAACGGCCTCATCGAAAGCAAGGGTCTCGCCGGCAAGAGCCTGGAGACCATCGTGGCCGATGCCGGCAAAGCGGGCGCCGATGGCTTGCCCGTGCTGAACCAGGCCGGCCAGCATTGGAACCACACGCTGTTCTGGCAGGTGATGAGCCCGAATGGCGGCGGCGAGGCACTGCCGGCCAAGCTCGGTGCCAAGATCGACGCCGACCTCGGTGGCTTCGCGGCCTTCAAGGAGGCCTTCAAGCAGGCCGGCGTGACGCAGTTCGGCTCCGGCTGGGCGTGGCTGATCATCGCCCCCGACGGCAAGCTGAAGGTGACCAAGACGCCAAACGGCTCGAACCCCATCGCCACCGGCGAAGGTAAGCCGATCCTGGGCGTGGACGTCTGGGAGCACGCCTACTACCTCGACTTCCGTAACGTGCGCCCGAACTACCTCGAGAACTTCCTGGCGAAGCTGGTCGACTGGAGCGTGGTCGAGAGCCTGCTCGACAAGGGCGGCCTCACCTCCGGGCAGACGGCGTAGGCTTTCGCGACGCCCAGATGAAGGCCGGGGAAATTCGTTTCCCCGGCCTTTTTCTTATCCGCTTGCCGCCCGCCCCCGATCATGGTGCAAGGTCGGCCATGGACCCCATCGCCGCGCAGCACGACCGCATCCTGATCCTCGATTTCGGCAGCCAGGTGACGCAGCTGATCGCGCGCCGACTGCGTGAATCCGGCGTCTACTGCGAGGTCTGGCCCTATACCGCACCCCTCACCCGCATCGAGGGTTTCGGCGCCAAGGGCATCATCCTCTCGGGCGGCCCCGCCAGCGTAACGGAAGGTGCGAGCCCGCGCCCCCCTGAAGGCATCTTCACCATGGGCCTGCCGGTGCTCGGCATCTGCTACGGCCAGCAGGTGATGGCGGCGATCCTCGGCGGCTCCGTTGAGGGCGGCCATGCGCGGGAATTCGGGCGCGCCGAGATCGGCGTCACCCGCGACTGCGCGATCACCAAGGGCGTCTGGGCGCCTGGCGCGGTCGAGACCGTGTGGATGAGCCATGGCGACCGCATCACCGTGCTGCCGCCGGGCTTCGCGGTGGTGGCGTCGAGCGGCGGCGCGCCCTTCGCCCTCATCGCCGATGACGAGCGCCACTTCTACGGCACCATGTTCCACCCCGAGGTCGTGCACACGCCCCATGGCGCCGCACTTCTGCGCAACTTCACCCACGGCGTCTGCGGCTGTACCGGCGATTGGACCATGGCCGGCTTCCGCGCCGCGGCAGTCGCCCTCATCCGCGACCAGGTCGGCACCGGGCGCGTGGTCTGTGGGCTCTCGGGCGGGGTCGATTCATCCGTTGCCGCCGTGCTGCTGCATGAGGCCATCGGCGACCAGCTCACCTGCATCTATGTCGATCACGGGCTGATGCGCGCCGGCGAAAGCGAGCAGGTGGTGGCGACCTTCCGCGACCGCTTCAACATCCACCTGGTGCATCGCGACGCCAGCGAGATGTTTTTAGGCGCACTCGCCGGCGTTACCGATCCCGAGGTGAAGCGCAAGACGATCGGGCGCCTGTTCATCGAGGTGTTCGAGGAAGAACAGCACAAGATCGGCGGCGCGGATTTCCTTGCCCAGGGCACGCTCTACCCCGACGTGATCGAGAGCGTGTCCGCCACCGGCGGGCCCTCGGTCACGATCAAGTCGCACCACAATGTCGGCGGCCTGCCCGCGGGTATGCGGATGAAGCTGGTCGAGCCCCTGCGCGACCTGTTCAAGGATGAGGTCCGGGCACTCGGCCGCGAGCTGGGCATGCCGGAGGAGATCGTCGGCCGCCACCCATTCCCTGGCCCCGGTCTCGCCATCCGCATTCCCGGCGAGGTCACGCGCGAGAAGGCGGATCTGCTGCGTCAGGTGGACACGATCTACCTGGATGAGATCCGCAAGGCGGGGCTTTACGACGCGATCTGGCAGGCGTTCGCCGTGCTGTTGCCGGTGCGCACGGTGGGCGTCATGGGCGACGGGCGCACCTATGAGAGCGCCTGTGCACTGCGCGCGGTGACCTCGACCGATGGCATGACGGCGGATGTATACCCGTTCGAGATGAGCTTTCTGGGTCGGGTCTCGGCGCGAATCGTGAACGAGGTGCGCGGGATCAACCGCGTAACCTACGACATCACGAGCAAGCCCCCCGGAACGATCGAGTGGGAGTGAGCCGGGGATCGCGAACAGCCGCGGCGATCCTCATCCCACGACGGCCACATCCGACACGGAGTAGGTTAGCGAACGTGAAACCGTAGCAACCGCCTGAAGCACCGAGGCGGTCAGCGTGCGTCAGCTTGCGCTAGCAATAGGCGGGGGCGTCTGCTGGTGCTGCACGACGCGCCACTCATCCCCTGACGATCGATGCCAGGTCGTGGTGCAATACGCGTCATAGGCAGCCCCGCCGTCCCGCTTCGCGGTCGCGTGGTAGGCTATGACGGCAACCTCATTGGTTGGATGGATGGTCTGCTGGTTGGAGAACGCCACCTCGGACCAGCGCGGTGTACCGGAAACCGCCTCGATGGCCTGTTGTCCTGTCATGACGAACGGCTTGGCTGGCAGCACCATGACGCAGTCGTCGCCAACTAACTCGTGGTACCGCTCGGCACCGCCCGTCCAGAGGCTTTCCTCGAGCGCCCAAATCTGACCTTCGTCCATGCTGCTCTCCTGTGCTGGCTGACCCACCAATGCGTGACGGAATCGGCCGCTATACCGAAAGCTCGCCCTCTTCCTCGCCGCGCCAGTAGTGGATGCGCTTTGCGCGCACGTTGATCATCACCACACCCGCGGTATCGACACCGTCCGGGAACCAGCGGTCGAGATCTGAGGTCCAGTGTTCGGCAAAAACGGCCTTGTCGCGGATGATGGTCGCTTCACCCTCGACAGCGATGTACATCGGCGGCGCCCCGAGCAAGCCGCGGCTGCCCTGGAAGGTAAGGCACACATTCCGATTGGCCTCGATCTCGCCAACCATGTGCGCGTGGTTCCAGGCGAAGTAGTAGGAGTCGCCGCGATACTCGACGTCCCCGTTGTTGCTCATCGGCCGGGACGCGATATGGCCATTGGCGGCATGGGTGCTCAACATCGCGAAATCGATGCTGGCCATTTCGGCGGAAATATCCGCCAGGTTGATGTCGCTCATAGGGTTGGAACTCCTTCCGATCGGGAGGAGAACGCCACGAGGACGGGGTCCGTTGCGAGCCGATGTCAGCACCGCTTCACGAGTTTGCGTTCAGGCGCAGCCGAGCTTGGTCGCAAGGTCGGTGAAGCTCGTCGCGACCACATCCCAATCCTGCTCGGCGCTGAGATCCTTAGTCTGCCCGGCGCCATGCTCGGCAGAGCGCGCGACGAAGCCGGTCTTCAACCCCGCGAGGCGCGCCGCCGCCAGGTCGCCATTGTGCGCGGCGATCAGCGCAACCTGATCGGGGCGCAGCGCGAGCACCTCCGCCGTGCGCAGGTAGGCCTCCGGCTGCGGCTTGTAAGCGCGCGCGACCTCGGCGCCGAGGATGGCGTCCCACGGCAGTTTGCTGTGCTTCGCCATGTTTGCAAGCAGGGCGATGTTGCCGTTCGACAGCGGCGCGATGAAGAACTTCGTCTTCAGCCGCGTGAGCCCCGCGACCGTGTCCGGCCAGGGGTCCAGCCGGTGCCAGGCCCGGTTGAGGGTATCCAGCCCCTCATCGCCCACGCTCGCCGGTTCGATGCCGAAATCGGCCAGGACGAGCTCCAGGTTCTCTCGGTGCAGCACGTCGAGCCGTGTGAAGGGGCGGCGGCCGCTGCGCACCTCCTCCATGCCGGGCTGATAGCGCTTGCGCCAGGCCTTGGCGAAGGCCTCGCCATCGACGGTCATGTCCCGCTTGGCGAAGAAGGCGGCGACCTCACGCGCGACGCTGGTGCGCCAGTCCACGACCGTGCCGAAAACATCGAATACGAGGGCTTTGACCTGGTCCATGGAACGCTCCGCAGTGGTGAAAAAAAGGGTCGGCTCAACGCTCGGGCTGCGCCCATGTCTTCTCGAAATCCCAGACATCGGGGAAGCCCATCAACTCGCAGATGCGGCCGAAGCCGTAGCTCTCCTGCGCCGGCAGTCCGTTGGAATCGCCCTGCGCCTTGAGCTGCGCATAGACACGCTCCAGCGCCGCGGCGGCCGCGAGGAATCCCACCGCCGGATAGATGGCGATGGCGTAGCCGATCTCGGCCAGCCGGGCCGCCGACAGGATCGGCGTGCGCCCACCTTCGACGTTGTTCGCGAGCAGCCGGTACTGGCCGAGCTGGCGTCCGATCTCGACCATCTCCGCCTCGCTCTCCGGGCTCTCAATGAAGACGACGTCGGCGCCGGCTTCCCCGAACATGCGGCCGCGGCGGATCGCCTCCTCGAGGCCGAGGCTGGTGCGGGCGTCGGTGCGCGCCACGATCAGGAAATCGCGGCTGCGGCGGGTCGCGACCGAGACCTTGATCTTGAGCACCATCTCCTCGGCGGGGATGACGCGGCGGCCGGGCGTGTGGCCGCACTTCTTCGGGACCTCCTGGTCCTCGATCTGGATGCCGGTGATGCCAGCCGCCTCATAGCCGCGCACCGTCTCGCGCACATTGAGCAGGCCGCCATAACCGGTGTCCGCGTCGGCGATCAGCGGCGTGGCGCAGCCCTGCGCGACGCGGCCCATGCGCGCCACCATGTCGGTGTAGGTGGCGATCCCCGCATCCGCCACGCCGAGCGCGGACGCCACAGTGCCGAAGCCGGTGCCGTAGAGGCAGTCGAACCCCATGCAATCAGCGACGCGGGCGGAGATCATGTCGAAGACACCTGGTGCCACGATGAATTTTTTGGCGTCAAAGGCGGCGCGCAGTGCGGGGTGGGCCATGGGTCTGCTCCTCAATTGGCGCGTTGGAGGGTACCGGCGGCGGCCGCCGCGGCCCAGAGGCGGTCGTCTCTCACCAGTACGGTGGTGAGGCCGGCGCCGTCGCGCAGGTCGGGCTCGACGCCGAGTGTCGCCAGGCGGGCGCGCAAGGTGGCACCGGCGAAAGCGGCCGCGACGGCGTCGTAGATGCGGGTGACTAGCGCCGGGTCCATCCCCTTCGGCCCGAACAGCGCGACCCAGCCGGAGAGATCGAAATCGGGAATGCCGGACTCCTGCACCGTCGGCACGTCGGGGAAGAAGGGTGTTCGCGTCGCGCTGGCATTGGCGAGAATGCGCACCCGCCCCGTCTGCATGTGTGGCGTGGCGCTTGCGGTGCTGGTCCAGCCGACCGGGAGGTGGCCGGCGACGATGTCGTTCATCAGCTGACCGCCGCTGCGATACTGAATGTCCGGCGTCTCGATACCCGCGCGCCGCGCGAACTCCTGGCCGCAGAAGCTGGACAGCGCCTCGGTCGAGCCCGTGCCGACAGCGCCGGGGTTGCGTCGCGCGTGTTCGATCATGGCCGGCAGCGTGGCGAATGGCTGCGTGGCGCCGGCGCAGAGCACCATGGTGTTGCGCGACAGCATCGCGATGGGCGTGAAATCCCGGATCGGGTCGTAGGGCATGGTCGATAGGTAGTATTTGTTCATCACATGGGTGGAGACGACGGCGAGCAGCGTGTTCCCATCGGGCTCGGCGCGGGCGACGACGTCGGTGCCGATGACACCGGCGCCGCCGGCGCGGTTCTCCACGATGATCGGGTGGACCAGCGCCGGGCGCAGTGCCTCACCGAGCGCGCGGCCGAAGATGTCGGTGCCGCCGCCGGCCGCGTAGGGCACGATGAGGCGGACCGGGCGCTGCGGCCAGGCCGGCTGGGCGCGGACGGGGAATGCAAGCAAGGCGGGCACGGATAGCAGGGCGCGTCGAGCGAGCGACATGAACCGGTTCCTTCCCTGGATAGTCTTGCCACTTCCATGCCGCTTGCGCGGCGCACTGTAAACCGCGGCCGCGCCATGTCAGGATGGACCAGGCAATGCGGGAGAGAGACCATGGCGCACAGCGAATTCGCTGCCATCGAGGCGGTTCTGACCACCTACCTGGACGGTCTGCATGAGGGCGATGTCGCCAAGCTCGGCGCAGCCTTCCATCCCTGCGCGCATCTGTTCTCGGCGCGCGATGGCAGCGTGGTGGATGTTCCCCGCGCTGCTTGGTTCGACGCGGTGCTCAGTCGCCCGAAGCCCAGCGAGCAGGGCGCGGCGCGGCATGACCGCATCATCTCGATCGACATGAGCGGCCCGGAGACCGCCTTCGTGAAGCTGAACTGCGCGATCCCGCCGCGCTTCTTCACGGACTACCTGATGCTGCTCAAGACCGCCGAGGGCTGGAAGATCGTCAGCAAGTCATTCTACACGGATGTTCGCGACTGAATACCCTCAGACGCGTCGCGCCGAAGGCACCCCTTCAGGCGCGGCTAGCACTCCGGCGCTTGCTCCGCGTCGCGGCTTGGAATTAGGCCGCCGGTCTTAGTCGGCGTAGCCGTCCGGATGCGCGCGGCGCCAGGCGAGAGCGGTGCCGACCATCTGCTCGAGCTCGCCAAAACGCGGCGCCCAGCCGGTGTCGCGCCTGAGCGCATCGCTGGCCGCGACCAGCACGGCAGGATCACCGGCCCGGCGCGGACCCATCGTGTGTGGAACAGGGACGCCCGCGACGCGCGCCACGGTGTCGAGCACCGCACGCACCGAGTGCCCGGTGCCGCTGCCAATATTGTAGGTGAGGCGCGGATGCTCCTCGAGCCGGTCCAGCACGCGCAGATGCGCGTCGGCGAGGTCGGCCACATGCACGTAGTCGCGGATGCAGGTGCCGTCCGGCGTGGGGTAATCCTCTCCGAACACGGTCAGCGGCGGGCTGCGACCGAGGGCGGCGTCGATGGCCAGCGGCATCAGGTGCGTCTCGGGATCATGGTCCTCGCCCAACCGTCCGTCCGGGTCGCTGCCGGCGGCGTTGAAGTAGCGCAGCGCGGCGAAGTGGAGGCCCTTCAGCTTGTGCGCCCAATCGAGCGCACGCTCGATCATCAGCTTGCTCTCGCCATAGGGATTGCCGGGCGCGATCGGGCATTCCTCGTCGATCGGCTGGCGCTCGGCGGCGCCGAACAGCGCGGCGGTCGAGGATAGCAGGATGCGGTTGCATCCGGCGTTCAGAGCCTCATCGGCCAGGATCAGAGCGTTGCCAAGATTGGCGCCGATATGGCTGAGCGGGTTCGCCATGCTCTCGCCCACGACGGAGCGTGCGGCGAAATGCAGCACGGCGTCGAAGCGGTGCTCCGCGAACACCGCAGCGACCTTGGCGCGGTCCGCCAAGTCGACCGTCACGAGGGGAACGCCGTCCGGGACGGCTGCGCGGTGGCCCTGGCTAAGGTCATCGAGGACCACAACGCGATCGCCACGTGCCACGAGCGCCAGGACGCAATGGCTTCCGACATAGCCGGCGCCGCCGGTAACAAGGTATTGTGCCATGCAGTACGACATCGGCGCTGGAGGCTCCATGAGCAAGACGCTTGGCACGACCACACCAATTTTTGCAGTGGTTGCGGTCGCTTTGGCATTGCTCGCGTCGGTTGTGGCGCCGCCGGCCTACGCGGAGGCGAGGTCCGAATGGGCCGCAGTGCGAGAGCCGTCGCCAGGGGTGCCACGCGTCATTGGAGGAACCGGGCTCGGCTGCATCGGCGGTGCCGTCGCGCTGCCGCGGGAGGGGCCCGGATTCCAGGCCGTGCGGCTGTCGCGCAATAGGAATTGGGGCCATCCCGTGACCATCGCCGCCGTTGAGACCTTGGCACGGCAGGCGCGTGGAGCGGGGTTCCCGGACCTGTGGATCGGCGATCTCGGGCAGCCGCGCGGTGGGCCGATGCCGTTCGGGCATGCCAGTCATCAGGTCGGGCTCGACGCCGATGTGTGGCTCGACCTCGGGCCGAAACCGCTGGTGCCGGGGTCGCCGCGCGAGACCATCCGCGAGACCTCACTGGTGCTGCCGGACGAGAGCGATGTGGACCCGGCACGCTTCACGGCGCGCCACGCGACGCTGATCCGGATGGCGGCGGAGTTGCCGGGGATCGATCGCGTGCTGGTCAACCACGGGATCAAGCGCGGCCTGTGCCGGATGCATGGCGGGGCGGCGTGGCTCCGTTACGTCAGGCCCTGGCGGGGGCATGACAGCCACATGCACATTCGCATGCGTTGCCCGCTCGACCAGCCGGACTGCCGCGGTATTCCGCCGCCTCCGCTTGGAGATGGTTGCGACGCCAGCCTGGCGTGGTGGCTGAGCGACGCGGCGCGCGCGCCTGGCCCGCGTGAAGCCGGGCTGGCGCCCGTGATGCCGGGGGCTTGCCGCGCGGTGCTGAATCTCAGGCGCGGTGACTTGGACAGGCGCTGATAGGGCTCGCGCTGGTGCTGTCACTTGAGGCGTCGTGATGCACGCGCGGGTTGTGCCTTGGCACGGTGACCATGCCGTTTGATCACTGCCTGGCATGCCGCCAGTTCGTATCCAGATTGGTGCAGTTCTGGCGACGCCAGCGTGAAGGCTTTTGTCTTTGAGTTTGCGCACGCCGCGTCGTGAGGTGGCTCCACCTCCCGACGCATAGGGTGTCGTCCGAGCAACGCGAACGCCAAGCCTTTGAGCGCAAGATCGGCGGAAGCTTTCGGCGTGGGATCTGGCCCCGCCGCATTCGATTCAGCGAGTGGCCCCACGGGCACAGAGCCAGCACGCAAGTCATCGCATGAGGCGCGGCCGCGCTACTCGAACGCCAAGCCTTCGAGCAACGGGTTCGCGCGGAGGTCGCGGCCCCAGATTGCTTCCAGCGCGGTGACCACAGCATCCGTCACCGGCATCGCCACGCGGCGCGAACGCGCGAGCCACAGCCCGACGGCCAGGCCATAGGGCACGTCCTCGGTGATGTAGCGCGTCTCCGGGTCAGTCGGGCCGGGCACGGCCCCCGCGGATTGCGCGATCGCCATCGCCATCTCGTGCAGCGGGCCGAGGGGGACGCCACTGGCACGGTGAAGAGACTGCTCCAGGCTCGGCACATGGACGCCGAGCGCCTCAGCCAGGGTGGCGCGCTCCGCCGCCATTGCGAGCATGAGGCGGCAAGTCGCGGGGGTCATCATCCCGTATTGCTGCCAAGCCTCGGCACCCTCGATGCGGGTGGTGTTGGTCAGCGCGAGGGCCGCGTGGATGATGGGGTTCGCGTTGCCGATTGCGGCCTGCACCACGCTGCCGCCGACCGGGCTCGCATGGCCGAACAGGGCGGTGGTCAAGGCGCCCATCGCGGGCGCTGCCTCGGGCGGAACCGCGGCCATGTCCACCGCCGCGCGGATGCCGAGCACACGCACGCGGTCCGGGCCGAGACGGCGCGCGGTGACGGGCGTGGTGGACATCGCGCCGATCGGCGGCACCGGACCGCCCCGCGCGACCAGCATGGCATGGAGCGCGAGTGGGGCGAGGCTCGCGGCCGGAGCGATCAGCAGCGGCTGGGCGAGGTGCTCGGCGATGCCCGGCAGCAGGTGCGCGAAGGCGTAGGCGGGCACGGCGAGCAGCGCGACGTTGGCACTGTCCAGGGCATCGGCCAAGTCGCGGGCGACGCGCAACGGAAACCGTCCTTCAAGCGCGCCTTCCGCGATGATCGTGCCCCTCATGCCGGCGGTGCCGCATCCCGAAGGCGACCACAGCGTCACCTCATGCCCGCGCGAGGCCGCAAGTGCCGCCGCCGCTGGGCCCACCGCCCCTGCCCCCAGCACAGCGATCCGCATGCCATCCCCTTTTCCGCCAATGCGCGTTAGCCTTCGTCCGGCCACAGCCCGGACGCAACCCATGACCCTCACCCGCCGCGCCACCCTGATGGCGCTCGGTGCCGCCGGAACCACGCAGGCCCAGGCGCAGGTTAACGCGGAGGCGTGGCCCAGCCGCCCCGTCCGCATCATCGTTCCCGCGCCAGGTGGCGCCGGCACCGCCGATACCCTCGCCCGCATCTTTGCGCAGGAGTTGGAGAAGCGCCTGACCCACCGGGTGCTCGTCGAGAACCGCGGCGGCGCGAACGGCAATATCGGCGCCGTGGCCGGGGCGCGCGCGGCGCCGGATGGCTACACCATCCTGTGGTCCTGGGCGGGGACGCTGGCGACCAACCCGGCGCTGTACCGCACCCTGCCCTTCGATCCCGTGCGCGATTTCGAGCCGGTGATCCTGGTCGGCAACGTGCCGAACCTGCTGGTGGTGAACCGGCAGCTCGGCCCGCGGAACCTGGCCGAGTTTACCGCCTTCGCGCGAGCCAATCCGGGCGCGATCAGCTTTGGGTCCACCGGCAACGGTTCATCAATGCATCTGGCGGGTGAGCTGTTCAGGGCGCTCACCGGGGCGGAGATGACGCACGTGCCCTACACGGGGCCGGCGGGGGCGAGCACGGACCTGCTGTCAGGCCGCATCCAGGCGATGTTCAACCTGGTGACCGGCGCCGCGCCCCAGGTGCGCTCGGGCGAGGTGGTGCCGATCGCGATCCTGTCCGACCGGCGCGCCGGACAGCTGCCGGAAGTTCCGACGACGGCGGAACTCGGCATGCCCGAGCTGGTCTTCGGCACCTGGTTTGCCCTGATGCTGCCCAAGGGCGCGGAGCCGGCGCTGGTGGCGCGGCTCAACACGCTCGCCAACGAGGTGCTGGTGGAACCCGTCGCGAAGGCCAGGCTGGAGGCCGCCGGGATGGATGTGCTGGGCGGCACGCCTGAGCGTCTCGCGGTGCACCTGCGGGAAGAGATCGCGCGGCACTCGGTGCTGGTGCAAGCTTCAGGCGCGCAGATCGACTGAGACAGCGCTTGAGGTTCAGCGTTCCGGCGCGGGTGCGGTCGCGGCGAGCAAGGCCTCGATCGGGTCCCAGGCATAGGCCATCTGCTCGACATCCTGGCCGGCGAAGCGGGTCATCTCGCGCGCTGCCGGGCGGCCGCCGAGGCGCTCGTAGAACCAGCGCGAGGGGTTGTCCTTCAACACCCAGACCATGGCCGAGCCGCAGCCGACGGCACGCAGATGCGCCCCCATCGCCCGCATCAAGCGCCGCCCGATGGCACGCTCGCGCCAATCCTCCAGCAGGTAGATCGTCTCGACCTCGCCAGCCGCGATGGCGTTGCGCCGGGCACGGCCGCCCGAAACGAAGCCGATCACCTGCGCCTCGACCCCCATCGGGCCGGGCGTAAGGTCGCTGCCGCTCGCGACGGCCACGAACACCGCGTGACCCTCGCGCCGGTCGAGGATGCCGCGCTCATAGCCCTGGCCGAGGCGAAAGGGGGAGAGCCCCGCGAGATACTGGCTCGGCAGCACGCCCGCATAGGTGTTGCGCCAGACCTCGGCATGGACCGCTCCGATCGCGCCGGCGTCCGAGGGACGCGCACGGCGGATCGCTATCATGGGCTTCGGCGCTCGAGCACGGCGGCGAAGAAACCATCGGTGCCGTGCCGGGCTGGGCTGGTGGCGAGGTAGGGCCCGGCGCACGGCGCATCGACGCCGGGACGCAGCTCCGCCCAGATGGCGTCAGCCGGCAGCACGGCAAAGTCGGGGTGGCGTTCGAGGAAGCCTTGCATCTGGCCCTCATTCTCATCGGTGAAGAGCGAGCAGGTAGCGTATATGAGTCGCCCGCCCGGTCGAACCAATTCGGCGGCACGGTCGATGATATCTTCTTGCAGTGCTACCAGCTCCACGAGGTCCTCGGGCCTGGTGCGCAGCCGCGCATCGGGATTTCGCCGCCAGGTGCCGCTGCCGGTACAGGGGGCATCGACCAGGACGCGGTCGAAGGTGCCGGCGCGGCGCTTGGTCCATTTGTCGCCAGGCTCCAGCAGATGGCGCTCGGCATTGTCGACGCCGGCGCGGCGGAGGCGGCGGACAGCCCCTTCAAGGCGCACGTTCGAGGTATCGCAGGCGGTGATGCGGCCGCGGTTTTCCATGGTCGCGGCGAGGGCCAGGGTCTTGCCGGCGGCACCAGCGCAGAAATCCGCGACGCGCATGCCGGGGCGCGCATCGGTAATCAGGGCGATGAGCTGGCTACCCTCGTCCTGGATCTCGATGAGGCCCGCCTTGAAGGCTTCGGTGGTGATGACCGGCTTGCGGCCCTCGGCGCGCAGGCCCCAGGGGGAGAAGGGGGTGGGCACGGTGGCAACACCCTCGGCGGCGAGGGCGATGGCCGCCGCGTCACGCGTGGTGCGCAGCAGGTTGGCGCGGAGATCGAGGGGCGCGCCTTGCTCCATCGCGGCCATCTCGGCGGGCAGGGTCTCGCCGAAGTGGGCGAGGAACAGGGGGTAGGCCCAGGCCGGCAGGTTGAGCGCGACCTGCGGCGGCATCGCGGGATCGATGACCGACTTGCCGATCATGGCGGC
>JAQGHV010000232.1 GCA_028288785.1 Rhodospirillales bacterium
CACCCCGCTCCTTGCAAACCACCAGGACAAGTTCTCCCCATGGCCAAGATGCAAGCCAACCAGATGCGTGCCGGCATGGTCATCGAGTTCGAGGGCCAGCGCTACACCATCCTCAAGCAGAACATCATGATCCCGGGCAAGGGCAACGCCATCATCCAGGTGGACATGCGCAACATCAAATCGGGTGCGAAGAAGGACCAGCGCTGGCGCACGGCCGATGTGGTGGAACGCCTCTCCACCGAGGACAAGGAGTTCACCTACTCCTACGCCGACGGCACCAACCTGATCCTCATGGACCCCGAGACCTACGAGCAGACCACCGTCTCGCAGGACATCCTGGGTGACCGGCTCCCGTTTCTGCAGGAGAACATGGTCGTCAATGTCCGGCTCATCGAGGGCGAGCCCGTCGCGATGGACCTGCCCGAGACCGTCGTGCTCGAGATCGTAGAAGCCGACCCCGTCGTGAAGGGGCAGACCGCGTCCAGCTCCTACAAGCCGGCGATCCTCGCCAACGGCGTGAAGACCATGGTGCCCCCCTTCATCACGGCGGGCGAGAAGATCGTCGTGAAGACCGAGGACGGCTCCTACTACGAACGCTTCAAGGGCTAACCCCTCACTCTTATAAAGTACCTTCATGGCCGTATCCCCCCGTCTGTCTGCCTCCATGCAGGTGCTCACCGCCGCCGTCACCAAGGCGGGCAAGCGCCTGCTGCGTGATTTCGGCGAGGTCGAGCAGCTCCAGGTTTCCATGAAGGGGCCTGGCGACTTCGTCTCCCAGGCGGACCTTCGCGCCGAAGAGACGCTGCGCCAGGAGCTCACCAAGGCGCGCCCCGGCTGGGCCTTCCTCATGGAGGAATCCGGCTCGCATGGCTCCGCCGACTGGGAATACCGCTGGGTGGTGGACCCGCTGGACGGCACGACGAACTTCCTCCACGGCATCCCGCACTGGGCCGTCTCGGTCGGCGTCGAGCGCCGCATCTCCGCCGACAAGACCGAGCTGGTGGCCGGGTGCGTGTACAACCCCGCGGCCGACGAGCTGTTCTGGGCGGAGAAGGGCATGGGCGCCTTCCTCAACGACAAGCGCCTGCGGGTGTCGGGGCGTCGCAACATGCTCGAGGCGGTGTTCGCCACCGGCATCCCCTTCGCCTCGGTGCCGCGCAAGCCGGAATTCGTGGCCATCCTGAACAAGCTGATGCCCCAGGTCGCCGGCATCCGCCGCTTCGGCGCGGCCGCGCTGGACCTCTGCTGGGTCGCGGCCGGGCGCTATGACGGATATTGGGAACTCGGGATCAAGCCGTGGGACTTCGCGGCCGGCCAGGTGATCGTCCGCGAGGCCGGCGGCACCATCACGGACCCTGAGGGCAACGACCCCTGGCCCGCCGGAAACATCGTGGCCGGCAACGCCACCTTGCACCCCCGCCTGCGCGAGATCGTCGCGGAGGGGATCGCCAGCATCCGGCCATGACGCGCGCGTTCGCCATTCTGGTGCTGCTGGCGCTGCCCGCCTGGGCGCAGGCGCCCGGCACGATCGAGTTCCAGCCCGAGCCTGGCCAAGCCGCGATCGAAGGTCCGGCCGCCCCGACGGATGCGCCGCCGACCGCCATTCCGCTGGAGTTCCTGCCGGAGCCGCTGCCGGTCTCGATGAACGCCCCGCCCGCGCCGGGGCACCACGCGCCGGCGCCGATCCAGCTGATGCAGGCACCGGCCCCCACCGCGCAGGCCGCCGCCGAGATCGAGATCCCCGGCTTGCCCTCCCCGCCCGCCGGACCGCCGCCGCCGCCGCCCAACCTGCCGCCGCGTCCTGCCCAGGGGACAGCGCGCCCCCGGCCGCCGACGATTCCACCGCCGCCCGGCCTGGAGGCACTGCCGAATGGCGGCCTTCGCATCCAGGGCGCCGCACTCGATGCCCGGACGCGTGCGGCGCTGGCCGATTACGGTCGCCGGTTGGCCGCGCTCCCCAATGGCCGCGTCACGGTGCTGGCCGAAGTCTCCGGCCCCGCGGAGGACGCCCATCTTGCCCGCCGCCTCTCCCTCGCCCGCGCGCAGGCCGCCAAGGCGGCGCTGGTCGAAGGCGGGCTGGACGAGACGCGCATCGACCTCCGCCCGCTCGGCCGCACCACCGCGGGCGTGGACCGGCTGGATGTGCTACCCCCGGGCGTAGACCGGAGCGAACCGCCGCGATGACGCGACCGACATCCTACCTGATCCGCATGATCGTCTTCCTCGCGATCGTCACCCTCGTCACTGTCCTGCTCGCGCCGCAGCTCAGCACCGCCTTCGCGGCCAACCCGGTGCTGAACGGCCTGATCGTCGGAGTACTTCTGTTCGGCTGCTTCTGGACCATTGCGCAGGTCATGGCCCTGAAGCGGGAGGTCGAGTGGCTCGAAGGCTTCCGCGGCCCGAAGGGGTCCGGCATCGGGGAGCCGAAGCTGCTGGCCCCCATGGCCTCGATGCTCGCCGCCCGCCGGTCGGACCGGCTGTCGCTCTCCGCCGTCGCGATGCGCTCCGTGCTGGACGGCATCATCGGGCGCCTCGATGAGAAGCGGGAGCTGTCGCGCTACATGACGGGCCTGCTGATCTTCCTGGGCCTGCTCGGCACCTTCTGGGGCTTGCTGCTGACCATCGGCGCCGTGGCCGACGTGATCGGCAGCATGAGTGTCGGTTCGGGCGACGTGAACCAGATGTTCAACCAGTTGAAGACCGGCCTGGCGCGGCCGCTGGAGGGCATGGGCACGGCGTTCTCCTCCTCCATGCTGGGCCTCGCCGGCGCGCTGGTGCTGGGCTTCCTCGATCTCACCGCCGGGCAGGCGCAGAACCGCTTCGCCAATGACCTTGAGGAATGGCTGGCCGGAATCACCCGCCTTTCCTCCGGCGTCCTTGGGCAGGAGGGCGAGGGTTCCGTCCCCGCCTACGTCCAGGCGCTGCTCGAACAGACCGCCGAGAATCTGGAGGAAATGCAGCGCATCCTCGCGCGCGGCGAGGACAATCGCTCCAAATCCAGCGACGCGATGCAGCAGTTGGCCGAGCGACTTGCCGTGCTGACCGAGCTGATGCGCGCCAACCAGCAGGTGATGGTCCGCGTCGCCGAGGCGCAGATCACGCTCGGCCCGGCCCTGCAGCGCCTCGCCGAAAGCCAAGCCGCGGGCGGCATGGACGAGGCGACACGCGCCAACCTCCGCAACATCGAGATCTACGCCCGCCGCATCCTTGAAGACGGCCAGCAGGGCCGCGCCCAGGCGACCCAGGAAATCCGCACCGAGATCAAGATCCTGTCGCGCACGGTCGCCGCCCTCGCCGAGCAACCGCAGCCATGAGCGAGGCCTAGCCGATGGCGTCGCCGGAACGCCGGCGCGGCCGCGGCGGCCTTGATGCCTGGCCCGGCTATGTGGATGCGCTCAGCACGCTGTTGATGGTCATCATCTTCGTGCTGATGGTCTTCGTTCTAGCCCAGGCCTTCCTCGGCACCACCCTGGCCTCGCGCGACCGGACGCTGGAGCGGGTCAACCGGCAGCTCGCGGAGCTCGGTGAACTGCTCTCGCTCGAACGCGGCACGGCCGAGGAGCTGCGTGGCCGCCTCGCCCGCGCCCAGGCCGAAACCACCGCCACCAGCGCAGCCCGCGATGCGGCGCTGGCACAGCTCTCGCTGCTGCGCGAGGAGCGTGACCGCCTCGGCGCCGAGCGCGACACTGCGCGCGGCGAGCGCGAGCGCCTCGGTGCCCGCCTTGCCGACCTCGAGACCGCCAACCGATCCCGCGCCGATCGCCTCGTGGCCCTCGAACGCCAGTTGGCAGAAGCGCGGGCACGCGCCGAATCCGTCGGCGGCGAGGCCGCGCGCACCATCCGCGACCTCAACGAGGCGCGCCGCCAGGCCGAGGCGCTACGTGCTGAAGCCACGCGCCTGGACACCCAGGTGCGCACCGACAGCGCCACCATCGAGGCGCGTCTCGCCGACCTCGCCCGCCTATCGGAACAGATCCAGGCCATGACCGCGCTGCGCGATGAGCTGGAGCGCCAGGCCGAAACCGCCATGGCCCGCGCCCGCGACGAGGAAGCCGCCCGCCGCGTCGCCGAGGACACCGCCGCGCAGCGCGCCGAACAGGCCCGCGCGGCCATCGCCCTCGCCCGCACCGAGGAGGAGCGCCGCCGCGCCGCCGAACAGAACGCCGCACTCAGCGCCGAGAGCAGCGAAACCGCCCGCCTGCGTGCCGAAGCCGAGGAAGCCCGCCGCCGCCTCGCCGAACAGAGCGCTGAACGCAGCGCCGAAACTACCGAGGCGGCCCGAGCCCGCGCCGACACCGAGGCCGCGCGCCGCGCCGCCGCCGAACGCTTGGCCGAGCAGCGCGCCGCCGAAGGCCAACAATACTCCCGCCTCGCCGACAGCGCGCGCGCCCAGGCGGCGCTACTCTCACGCGACTTGGCCGCGCTCCGCAACGAGCTGTCGCGCCTGGCCGCGGCGCTCGAAGCGGCGGAGGAAGCCGGCCGCGGCAAGGATGCGCAGATCAGCCTGCTCGGCCAGCGCCTGAATGCCGCGCTCGCAGCACGGGTGGAGGAGCTGCAGCGTTATCGCTCGGACTTCTTCGGCCGGCTCCGCGATCTGCTTGGGGAGCGCCCGGAGATCCGCATCGTCGGCGACCGCTTCGTATTCCAATCCGAGGTGCTGTTCCCGATCGGCAGCGCCGAGCTCACCCCCGCCGGCGAACGCCAGCTGCGCGAACTGGGGCGCGTTCTGCTCGGCATCACCACGCGCATTCCTCCTGACATCGCCTGGGTGCTGCGGGTCGATGGCCATGCCGACCGCACCCCGATCAGATCAGCGCGCTTTGCGAGCAACTGGGAACTCTCGGCCGCGCGTGCCATCGCGGTGGCGCAACTGCTCATCAGCGAAGGCCTGCCGGCAAACCGCACCGCCGCCACGGCGTTCGGCGACACCCAGCCTCTCGATGCCGGCGACGCGCCCGATGCCCTGGCGCGCAATCGCCGCATCGAGCTGCGGCTGACCGACCGATGAGCTTCGTCGTCTGCAACCACGCGCTGCTGCGCCATCGCATGGCGAGCCTGCGCGACCGCAACACGCCTTCCAACACCTTCCACGAGATCCTGGCCGAGATCGGCGCCATCCTGGCGACGGAGGCGCTCCGGGCCCTGCCCGAGACGACTCGCCCGGTGATGACGCCGCTCGAGACGGTGGAGCACCCGGTGCTGGCGTTTCCCCCGCCTGCGCTGGTGGCGGTGCTGCGGGCGGGACTTGGCCTGCTCGAAGGTGCCCGACGGGTGCTGCCCGAGGCGCCGATCGGCCATATCGGGCTGGTGCGCGACGAGACGACCCTGCTGCCCTCCGGCTACCTCCAGCGCCTTCCGCCAGGACTTGAGACGCGCGGCGCGCTGCTGCTCGACCCGATGCTGGCGACGGGTGGTTCCGCGGTTGCGGCGGTCGACCAACTCAAAGCGGCGGGCTGCACGCGCATCCATTTTCTCTGCGTCGTCGCGGCTCCGGAAGGTGTGGCGCGGCTCATCGCGGCGCATCCGAACGTGCCGATTCTGACGGCCGCGCTCGACCGCGAGCTGGATGCGCGCGGCTATATCCTGCCCGGCCTCGGCGATGCCGGCGATCGATGCTTCGGGACTGAAGCGTAGGTTCTCCGACGCCGGGTGCGGCCTCAGCATCTTAACCGCAATGCGGACGCCGGCCTCCGGAGGCGGCCGCTTGCCCTTGGGAACAGATGCGCCACTTGGCCGCCGGTTCTGGGCGCTGCATCGGGCCGCTCGGAAAGAATGCAACGTGCTCAGCCCGGGCTTTATTCGGGTTTCGAGCTACCGGATCTCGCCGAGCAGCCAGCGAACCCCGTTGCGACGCACGACCCACGATCCGGCTACCGACCGGCACGGCGGTGCTCGCCTCACCCCGCCGACAACCGGTCCATGGTGATGTCATGGTCGAACAGGCGCAGCAGCAGCTTCGCCGCCTCGCCACGTGGCGATTGCAGCGAGGGGTCCTGGTGCAGCAGGTGCTGCGCGTCGCGATTGGCGGTGGCCACCAGCGCGCCGTATTCCTCGACATCGTCGGTGTCCTGCAGTCGCGACCCGGCGTGACCGGCCTGACGCACGCCAAGCGCCTCGCCGGCGCCGCGCGTCCGCAGGTCCTCCTCGGCGATCAGGAAGCCGTCCTCGGTATCCCGCAGGATCGAAAGGCGCTTGAGTTCCGCGGTCGAGAGCCCCGCCGAATGCAGCAGCAGGCAGGATGAGCGCGCCGCACCTCGCCCCACTCGCCCGCGCAGCTGGTGCAGCGCGGCGAGCCCGAAGCGCTCCGCCTGCTCGATGATCATGATGCTCGCCTCGGGCACGTCCACGCCCACCTCGATGACCGTCGTCGCGACCAGGATGCGGGTCGTGCCGGCGGCGAAGTCCTGCAGCGCGGCCTCGCGCGGGCCGAATTCCAGCATGCCGTGGGCGAGGCCAACCAGCCCCGGAAACCGCTGCGCCAGCTCGGCAAACCGGTCCTCCGCCGCCACGGAGTCGTCACGCTCCGAGCCGGCGATGGCGCGCACCACCCAGTAGGCCCGCTCGCCGCGCGCGATCGCCTGGCCGAGCCGCGCCAGCACCTCCGCATGGCGCTCGCGCGAGACTAAGCGCGTCGCGATCGGCTGCCGACCGGCGGGTTTTTCCGTGAGGCGCGAGACATCCATCTCGCCCCATTGCGACAGCTGCAGGGTGCGCGGAATTGGTGTTGCGGTCATCACCAGCGTGTCCGTCTCCGAGCCTTTGCCGGCGAGGTCGCGGCGCTGCTCGATGCCGAAGCGGTGCTGCTCGTCGATCACCGCGAGGCCGAGGTCCCGGAAGCTCACGCCCTTCTGGAACAGCGCATGGGTGCCGACCACGATGGGGATGCTACCATCCGCGAGGCCGTTCAGGGTGCGGCGGCGCTCGGCGGTCTTGAGCGATCCAGCCAGCAGCGCCACTGGCAGCGGGGCACACAGAGCGGTCAGGGTGCGCAAGTGCTGGCGGGCCAAAAGCTCGGTCGGCGCCATCAACGCGGCCTGCGCGCCGGCCTCGACCGCGCGCAGCATGGCCATCGCAGCCACCAGTGTCTTGCCGGAGCCAACATCGCCTTGCAGCAGCCGCAGCATCCGGCGCGGCGCCGCGAGGCCGGCATTGATCTCCGCGATGGCCTTCATCTGCGATGCAGTCGGTCGATGCCGGAACGCGGCTAGCGCGGTCGCCTGCAAGCGCCCATCGCCAACTAGCGCGCGACCCGGCCGGGCACGATTGCGCAGCCGCACCAAGCCTACCGCGAGCTGGTGCGCGAAGACCTCGTCATAGGCCAGGCGGCGGCGCGGCTTTGGCCCAGGCTCGCCGGCCGGCGCGTGCAGCGCCCGTAGCGCGTCACCAAAACCCGGCCAGCCATGCTGCGCGACCAGCGGCGCGTTGTGCCATTCCGGCAGCGCCGGCAGAACCGCAAGCGCCTGGGTCACGGCACGGAACACCGGCTGCCAGGTGAGGCCAGCGGTGAGCGGCCAGATCGGCTGGTATTCCGGGATAGTCGCGGGCGGCTCCACCAGCGGCTCGGGGTCCAGCTCCAGCGACCAGCGCTCGGCGTAGCTGCGCAGGCGGCCGGCGACCCGGCGCACCTCGCCGATCGGCAGGCGCCGTGCCAGCGAGGTGCCGGCCCACACCGCGCGCGAGAAGGAAATGATGTCGAGAACCTGCATGCCGCAGCGCGCCGGGACGCGCCACGGGCCACTGCGCGTCCGCGCCGGTTCGGCGGTCGGCGTGAGCACGAGCGTGACCTCGGCGCCCTCCGTCGCGGCGGCCAGCGACTCGAGCACCGGGCGGTGCAGCACCCGCTCCGGCAGGTGCAGCAGCAGGTCCAGCACGCGGTCGCCACCGGCCGCCTTGGCCAGGAGTTCCGGCTTCTTCACGCCCGGAAGCCCGGCGATCGGGGCGAGCAAAGCGGCGAGCAGGTCCGTCATCGGGCTGACAGGGTGAGCATGGCGGCTTATATGCCAGCGCCTGAGGGATTAGCCGAGCATGAGTGATACAGACGAGATCCGCCGCCGCCGCGTGCTGTTTCGGGCGCAGCACCGCGGCACCAAGGAGACCGACCTGATGGTCGGCGGTTTCGTCGCGCGCCACATCGCAAGCTTCAGCGAGAGCGAACTCACGCAGGTCGAAGCCGTTATGGAATTGCTCGACGTGGATCTGGCGGATTGGCTCTCGGGACGGCGCGAAATCCCCGTGGAGGTCGAGTCCGTGATGCTCCGCCGCATGGTCGATGACATCGCCCAGGGCGCGCGCTGATGCCTTCGCTGGTCGTACACGGCGCGCCGGAAGGCTATGACGCGCTGCTGCTCGCGAAGCGGCGGGCCGAATTCGATGGCCCCGTCGTGCATGCCTGCCGCGACGATGCCCGGATGGCGCGCATGGCGGATGCACTCGCCTTCTTCGCACCCGAGGTCGAGATCATCCGCTTCCCGGCCTGGGATTGCCTGCCCTATGACCGCGTCTCGCCGAACCCGGAGATTGTGGCCGAGCGCGTCGCCGCCCTCACCCGGCTGCTGGAACCGTCCTCGGGACCGCGCATCCTGCTGACTACCGTGAATGCGCTCGTGCAGAAGGTGCCGCCGCGATCCGCCTTCTCGGGAGCCACGACGAACCTTCTGCCGGGCGCGCGATTGCCGCCTGAGGAGCTTGCCCGCTACCTCGAAGCCAACGGCTATGGCCGCACCGGAACCGTGATGGAGCATGGTGAATTCGCCATTCGCGGCGGCATCTTCGACGTCTTCCCGGCCGGCCGCACCGAGCCCGTGCGCATCGATTTCTTCGGCGACGAGGTCGAGAGCCTGCGCCGATTCGACACCGGCACGCAGCGCAGCGGCGCCAAGGTCGAGAGCCTCATCCTGCGCCCCTCCGGCGAGGTCTTCCTGGACGAGGCGAGCATCACCCGCTTCCGCACTGCCTATCGCGATGCGTTCGGCGCGGCGGCCACCGAAGACCCCCTCTACGTCTCGGTCACCGCCGGGCGCCGCCATCCCGGCATGGAGCATTGGGCCGGCTTCTTCCACGAAGCGATGGAGACGCTGCTCGACTACGTCCCCGGTGCCAGCCTCTCGCTCGACCACCAGGCCGATGAGGTCTTCGCCGCCCGCTTCGAAATGGTCGCCGACCACTACGGCGCCCGGCGCAACCCGGTGCGGGTGAACGAGGGCGAGGTGCCCTACCGCCCTGCCCCGCCGGCCCTTCTCTACCTCGATCGCGAAGCCTGGCGCGATGCCAGCGACGAGCTCCAGATGCTGCGCTTCACGCCGTTCACCGGCGAGGGCGGCATTGATGCCGGCGGCCGCACGGGCATGCTTTTCAGCGAAGCCCGCACCGCCGGCGAGAATGTCTTCCACGCCTATGCCGAGCACGCCAACGCCCAGGTGAAGCTGAAGCGCCGCCCGGTGCTGGCTGCCTGGACGCGCGGATCCCGCGATCGCCTCGGCAACCTCCTTCGCGAGAATGGCGTGGCCTCCGAGCCGGCCGCGGACTGGGCCGCCGTGCAGGCGCTGCCGGTCGGCACCGTCGCCCTCGCCGTCATGGGGCTGGAGCGCGGTTTCACCGCCCCCGGCCTCTCCGTCACGGGTGAGCAGGATTTGCTCGGCGAGCGGATCGCGCGGCCCGCGCGGAAGAAGAAGCGCGCCGACCAGTTCATCGCCGACGCCACCGAGATCGCGGAGGGCGACCTGGTCGTGCACCAGGATCACGGCATCGGCCGCTATGACGGGCTCGAAACGCTCTCCGTCGCCGAGGCCCCGCATGACTGCCTGCGCCTGCTTTATGACGGCGGCGACAAGCTGTTCGTGCCGGTCGAGAATATCGAGGTGCTGTCGCGCTTCGGCACCGAAACCGGCGGCGTCTCGCTCGACAAGCTCGGCGGTGTCGCGTGGCAGAACCGCAAGGCCAAGGCTCGCCAGCGCATCCAGGACATGGCCGGCGCGCTGATCCGCATAGCCGCCGAACGCCAGACGCATGAAGGCGTCATGGTGACGCCTCCCGAGGGCTCGTGGGACGAGTTCTGCTCCCGGTTTCCCTTTGCCGAGACCGAGGACCAGTCGCGCGCCATCTCCGATGTGCTGGAAGATTTCGCGTCGGGCCGCCCGATGGACCGCCTCATCTGCGGCGATGTCGGCTTCGGCAAGACCGAGGTCGCGCTGCGGGCCGCCTTCGCCGTCGCGATGACCGGTGCGCAGGTTGCCGTGGTGGTGCCGACGACACTGTTGGCGCGCCAGCACCATCGAGTGTTCGGTGCCCGCTTCGAGGGCTTCCCAGTGCGGGTCGAACAGCTCTCGCGCATGGTGACGGCGAAGGATGCGCAGGCGGTGCGCGACGGGCTGAAGGACGGCTCCGTCGGCATCGTTGTCGGCACCCACGCGCTGCTCGCGAAGAGCGTGGAGTTCGCCGATCTGGGCCTCGTGATCGTCGATGAGGAGCAGCATTTCGGCGTCGCCCACAAGGAGAAACTGAAGCAGCTCAAGGCCGATGTGCATGTGCTGACGCTGACCGCGACGCCGATTCCGCGCACGCTGCAACTGGCGCTGACGGGCGTGCGCGAGATGAGCATCATCGCGACGCCGCCGGTCGATCGCCTGGCGGTGCGCACCTTCATCATGCCCTGGGATTCGGTGGTCCTGCGTGAGGCCGTGCAGCGCGAGCGGTTCCGCGGCGGGCAGATATTCTGCGTCACGCCGCGCCTCGAAGACATGGCCCGCCTGTCCGATCGCCTGCGCGAGATCGTGCCCGAGGCACGCATCGTGGAGGCCCATGGCCGCCTCGCGCCCACCGAGCTCGAGCGCGTGATGACCGAGTTCGGCGACGGCAAGCACGATATTCTGCTGAGCACCAACATCGTCGAATCCGGGCTCGACATGCCGGCGGTGAACACGCTGATCATCCATCGCGCTGATATGTTCGGGCTGGCGCAGCTTTATCAGCTGCGTGGACGCGTTGGGCGCGGCAAGCAGCGCGGTTACGCCTATCTCACCTGGCCGGCGGCGCATAAGCTTTCCCCGGCGGCCCAGAAGCGTCTGGAGGTGATGCAGACGCTCGACAATCTCGGCGCCGGCTTCACGCTCGCCTCGCACGACCTCGATATCCGCGGCGCCGGCAACCTGCTGGGCGATGAGCAGAGCGGGCATATCCGCGAGGTCGGCATCGAACTGTACCAACAGATGCTGGAGGAGGCGGTGGCCGATCTCCGCGCTGGCGCGGGCAAGAAGCGCACGGATCACACCGGCGATTTCACCCCGAATATCGGGCTCGGCCTGCCGGTGCTGATCCCCGAAGATTACGTGCGCGAATTGCCGGTCCGCCTCGGCCTGTACCGCCGCATCGGTGCGCTCGCGACCGATGGCGAGATCGACGCGATGGCCGCGGAACTCGCCGACCGCTTCGGTGCGCTGCCGGCCGAGGTGGAGAACCTGCTGCAGGTGGTCAGCATCAAGCGGCTGTGCCGTGAGGCGGGGGTCGAAAAACTGGATGCCGGGCCAAAGGGCGTCGTGGTGACTTTCCGGGGCAATCGCTTCAGCAATCCGGGTGGGCTGGTCGCCTGGGTGCAGGGCCGCAAGGACGCGATCAAGCTGCGGCCGGACCACAAGCTGGCGCTGCTGCGGGACATGAACGTGCCGGAGCGCGTGAAGGTCGCGCGGGAGCTGATGCAGGGGCTGGTGAAGCTCACGCGGCAGGCGAAAGCGGCTTGAGGGCTCGCTTGGCAGCTCCCCACGAATTTCGCTTGGCCGGTGCTGCCGAACCAGGGCATGACACCGGAACTTGGCGGATGGGGTGACCGCCATACTGGTGTTTCTCAGTGTCCCGGAATGTTCCAAAGAGCCCTGTCCTGAAGGGATTTCCTTGGTCTAGGTTGCCGGTAGGCGTGGCCGCTCTGGTCAAGGCAGCGAAGCCCGGCGCGAAGGGAGATGGCGATAACCTCTTCATCCGGGTGACGGCGTCGGGCCAGGGGAAGTGGACTTTCCGCTAAGTGATCGCGTGCAAGGCTCGCGAAGCTGGCCTGGGTGCTTACGGCGCCAATGGCGAGTTCGGCCTTTCGTTGGCGCAGGCGAGAAATGCAGCCACTGTAGCCAGGCGCCTTTTGAAGGCAGGCATTGATCCGCTCGACCACAAGCGCGAGGAAGCCGCCAAGCAGGCAACCGCCGACGTTGATCGGCAAACGGCGGAAGCTGCCGTGAGGGTCACATTCCGCAACGCCGCCGAGGACATGATCGAGGCGCAGGAAGCTGGCTGGTCCAACGCCAAACACCGGCAACAGTGGACGAACACGCTGGCGACGTATGCGTTCCCGCTGATTGGAGCGACGCCGGTAGCGTTGGTTGAAATCGAAGACGTGCGGAAAGTGCTCACTCCGATCTGGCGCACGAAATCAGAGACCGCCGCTCGCGTGAAGATGCGAGTGCTCGCCGTCCTCCGCCATGCTCGAGCCATGGGCCAGCGCCCGACCGGGCCGAGCCCGGCCGACATAGACGAGGCACTGCGTACGCTGCTGCCGAGGTCAGCAGTGTTGAAGCGCGCCGCAGGCTAGGGGAACCATGCAGCCCTGCCCTGCCCTGGCCTCACCCTGCGTCAAATCGGACGGGTAGCGCAGACCACGCCGGTCCGCCGCTCGCTGATGCTCCGCCGTCCACGTCATCCTGCCGCCCTCGCGAACCGATCACAGGGACAGAGAATCACAACCGATTCAGGAGATTCAACTTCTTTGCGGATCGGCTCTTAAGGCGTAGCTGCGTTGCAGCGGAGAACCGGGAGCACTCGCCGGCAGCGCAGTGCGACAGGACTGAATACCTGCCGTTCCGACAAAAAGTTGCGCTGAGCCACAACAAATCAAGCGCAGGTTGCCGGTAACGCAGCACACATCTCGGTACTACGAATATTTTGCCCGCCGGGAACCTGGTTGAGCAAAACAGATGTTGGCGTAAGCAACGGCGTATAACATTTCCGCTACTCAATCACCGATGAGTAGAGAATTCGGATCAATTTCGCCCACGGTACGTCTTACAAAGGCCAACAATAAAACCCCACCACAACCGCTCCGCCCGGCTATTTATTCGAGCCGGTTTGTTGCCACCGGAAATCTTCCTGCCAAAAACGGAGGGGTTATGTCAGCAACAATTGCGTCGGCCAATCGAAATCCACTGATCGTTGATGGCATCATTGATGAATGGTCGTCTCTTGACCGTCTAGGCTATCCGTCTAGCTACGTTCCAGGGTTTCAGGTATACGCCCGCATCGAAGGTCAGTTCCTTTCTTTCGCATTGCACTCGGATCTTGGTACTGTAGGCGCCGCCACCACGTTCTGGCTCAATACTGACCTGAACGCGGCCACCGGTTACCAAATTTTCGGCACGGCCGGGGGCGCTGAGTTCAACATCAATTTCGATGCCTCGGGTACACCTTCGCTCTTTACGGGTGCGGCCGGACAAACGGCAGTCGCAGGCGCGCCCATAACCTTCGCCCGCAGCCTGGACGGCTCGACCGTAGAATTCAGCGTCGCCCTTGCCTCAATTGGGGAGGCAGACGGCTCGCTGAAGGTGCTGGCCGATGTCAATGACAGCGTCTTCCTCCCCGGGGACTACACCAGCCCGGCGTACACGGTGAAGGACCTGTCCCTGCTGCCGCCACCAGCCAACGGCGCAGTGAAGGTCGCCATCGTCCATTCCGAGACCAGCGAGGCGAAGTTCTTCGATAAGACCGCCTATTCGCAGCTGTTCATGTCCGCGCAGAACCAGGCGGCGATGGCCGGAATTCCCTACGACATCCTCACCGAGCTTGACCTCTCCGACCTCGCGAAGCTGATCCAGTACGACACGATCGTTTTCCCCTCCTTCACCAATGTGCCTCTGGCCAAGCTTAACGCGATCGAGACCGCGCTGTTGGATGCGGTGCATGACTACGGCGTCGGTCTGGTCACGGCCGGGAACTTTATGACGAACGACGAGTCCGGCGCTGCGCTGCCCGGCAGTTCCTACGCCCGCATGCAGACCCTGCTGGGCATCACGCTGCAATCCTCGATCACTGCCAGCAAGATCGAGCTGCACGCCAGCAATGTCGCGCATCCGGAGATGGAGGGCTATGCAGCCAATGAGCTGATCCGCACCTACCTGAACACCTTTGGCCCGCTCGGCACCCAGGTGTTCCAGACGGTCGCTGGCGTGACGAGCACGGTGCTCGCCACCCAGGTGATCGATGGCGTGGCCCGCGATGCCGTGCTGGCGACAACGACCGGCGGGCGGAACGTGCACTTCGCAACGGAAGGCATGCTCGCCGACAACAACATGCTTCATGAGGCGATCGATTGGACAGCGGAGAACCCTGCCGTCCCAAGTCTGCGCCTGGAGATGAGTCGACAGAAAGCGGTGTTTGCCTCGCGCAACGACATGGATCAGTCGCAGAACCTGAAGGACGTCAATCCGGATGGTAGTACTCTGGGCATCTATGACGTGATGCTGCCGATCCTCGCGAAGTGGAAGGCTGACTTCAATTTCGTGGGCTCCTACTACATCAACGTCGGCAACGACACTGCAAAGGAGCTGACGACGGACTGGGCCGTCTCCAGGCCCTATTACAATGCGCTGTTGGCGATGGGAAACGAGATCGGTTCGCACTCGTACACCCATCCTGAAAATACCAACCTGCTGACGCCGGCGCAGCTGATTTTCGAATTCCAAGATTCAAAGGCGGTGATCGAAAAGGAGCTCGGCATCACGCTCCGCGGCGCCGCCATTCCCGGTGCGCCCGAGAAAATGGGCGTCTCCCAGGACGTCCTAAAGTATTACGACTACCTGAGCGGCGGCAACGCGATGGTGGGCGCGGGCTATCCCGGCGCCTTCGGCTTCGAGACGCCCGGCACCACGGACATCTATCTCGCGCCCAACATCTCCTCCGACTTCACCCTCACCGGCTTCAAGCGCCTCACCCCCCAAACGGCGAGCGACACCTGGCTGAAGGAATGGCAGGACGCGATCGCGCATGCCGATCTGCCGGTGGTGGTCTTCCCCTGGCATGATTACGGCCTCACCGGATGGAATACGAATCCCGGCGGTCCCGGCGGTGTCTTCGGCAATGAGGCGATGTTCCTGCCGCTGATCCAGGCCGCCTATAACTACGGCGCGGAATTCGTCACGCTGGATGACCTTGCCCGGCGCATCGTGTCCTTCGAGCAGTCGAGCCTAGCCTACAGCGTCAATGGTCAGACCTTGACCGCTACGGTGGGTGGCTCCGGGCTCGGCACCTTCCAGCTTGATTTCGAAACGCCGACCATCGCGAGCGTGGATGGCTGGTACGCTTATGACGCGGACAGCGTTTTCCTGCCTGGTTCGGGCGGCACCTACAAGATCCAGCTCGGCACCACGCTGACAGATGTCACGCATATCTACGCGCTGCCGGCGCGCAGCCAGCTCCTCTCGGTCAGTGGTGACGGCACGTCGCTAGCCTTCTCTCTGCTCGGCGAGGGTGACGTCTACATCGACCTGAAGGCATTCGACCCCGTGTTCGGCGTCCAGGTAGCGGGCGCCTCCGTGGTCAGCCTGCAGGGCGAAATCCTACGCCTCGGCCTCGGCGCCAACGGGCTGCATAACGTGACGGTGACGGCAAAAGCGGTGAACACCGCACCGGTGGTGGCCGCCGCCATCCCCGACCAGGCCTCGCCCGAGGATGCCGCCTGGAGCTTCGTGGTGCCGGCGGGCACCTTCACCGACGTGGACAGCCCGACGCTTGTGCTCACCGCCACGCTGGGCAACGACACGGCCTTGCCGAGCTGGCTGAGCTTTAATGGCGCAGCCCGGACCTTCTCCGGCACGCCGCCGGCCAACTTCACCGGCGCCCTC
>JAQGHV010000252.1 GCA_028288785.1 Rhodospirillales bacterium
AGCCAGGAGATCCGCGACATCGTGGCCAACCTGCCGGCCGATCGCCTGCTGGTCGAGACTGATAGCCCCTATCTCGCACCGGTGCCGTTCCGCGGAAAGCGATGCGAGCCGGCGATGGTCGCCCACACCGCCAAGGTGCTTGCCGGCATCCGCGGGCTCAACATCGGCGAGACCGAAGCGCTCACCACCGCGAATTTTCTGCACCTGTTCAATAAGGTCCAAATTGAACGGAATGACGGCGACCGCGACGTCTGACGCGTTGCGGCATCTGAACTGACGCTGGCCCCCTCATGCGCGTGACCCTCCTCGGCACCGGTGCCTCCGCCGGCGTCCCCCAGATTGGCCCGGTCTGGGGCGCGTGCGATCCGGCCGATCCACGCAATCGCCGCAGCCGCAGCGCCATCCTGGTCGAGGCGCCCGATGGACGGCGGCTGCTGGTCGATGCCGGGCCCGACCTGCGGGCGCAGCTTCTGGCCGCCGGGATCGGGCACATCGATGCGCTGATGTTCACCCATCACCACGCCGACCACATCATGGGGGTCGATGAGCTGCGCCTGATCAACCGGACCATCGGGCGCGAGCTTGAGGCGCACGCGCTCCCGGCGACGCTCGACGCGCTGCGTCGCCGGTTCGACTACGCGTTCCTTCCGCCGACCCCGCCATTCTTCTTCCGACCCGCGCTGGTCGGTGTCCCCGTCCTGCCCGGCGAACGCGCCGTGCTCGCGGGGATGGAGGTGCGCTTCCTGTCCCAGGACCACGACGTGATGGAGACGCTGGGCATCCGAATCGGGGACTTCGCGTATTCGACCGACCTCGTGCGCATGCCCGCCGAGACGCTGGACGCACTTCATGGTCTCGACACCTGGGTGGTGGCATGCTTCCAGCGCGAGCCGCACCGGGTGCACGCCCACCTCGACCAAGTCCTGGAATGGGTGGCGGAGTTGCGGCCCCGGCGGGCGATACTGACGCATATGGGCATCGATCTCGATGCCGGCTGGATGGAGCGAAACCTGCCCGCCGGTGTCGAAGCGGGGTTGGATGGGATGGTCTTCGACGTTGCTTGCGGCAGGGGGCCTTCCGCGATGCCAGGGGATACCCCACATTGAAGCGACGCCAGGAGCGGGCGGTGCGAGTCTATCGCGGCGCACCCCCTCTGGCACAGGAAAGGATTTATTATGCGGGACCGTGATCCGCTTGAAGTCTACAACAACACGCTCGTCCCGATGGTCGTCGAACAGACGGCTCGCGGTGAGCGCTCCTACGACATCTATTCGCGCCTCCTCAAGGAGCGCATCATCTTCCTAACCGGCCAGGTGTTCGACCAGGTGGCGTCGCTGATCTGCGCCCAGCTCCTGTTCCTGGAGAGCGAGAACCCCAACAAGGACATCGCCTTCTACATCAATTCGCCCGGTGGCGTCGTCACCGCCGGCCTCGCGATGTACGATACCATGCAGTATATCCGCTCCCCGGTGAGCACGGTCTGCATCGGCCAGGCCGCCTCGATGGGCTCCCTTCTGCTGACCGCCGGCGAGAAGGGCAAGCGCTACGGCCTGCCCAACAGCCGGATCATGGTCCACCAGCCCTCCGGCGGTGCCCAGGGCCAGGCGACCGACATCGAGATCCAGGCTCGCGAAATCCTGAAGGTGCGCGAGCGTCTGAACCAGATCTACATGAAGCACACCGGCCAGGCCCTCGAGGCGATCGAGGCCAAGCTGGAGCGGGACAGCTACATGTCCGCCGAGGAAGCCAAGGATTGGGGCCTGATCGACCACGTCGTCGAGCAGCGGCCGCTGACCCCCGGCGAAGTGGCGGCCAAGGGCTGAGCCCGGCGCGAAGGTGCTTTGTGTTTCCCCCAGGATGAACCTGGGGCTACAGTCCCGTGACGCTCCCTTGTTCAGTACGGGGAGCCTGGAGTGCCCATGACGAAGTCAGGCGATTCTAAGAATACCCTTTACTGCTCGTTCTGCGGCAAGTCCCAGCACGAGGTCCGGAAGCTTATCGCCGGCCCTACGGTGTTCATCTGCGATGAATGTGTCGAGCTTTGCATGGACATCATCCGTGAAGAGCACAAGACGCAGCTGGTGAAGACGCGGGACGGGGTGCCGACGCCCAAGGAGATCTGCAAGGTCCTCGATGACTACGTCATCGGGCAGGACCATGCGAAGAAGGTCCTCTCGGTCGCGGTGCACAACCACTACAAGCGCTTGGCGCATGGGGCGAAGGGCGGCGAGGTCGAAATCGCCAAGTCCAACATCATGCTGTTGGGCCCGACCGGCACGGGCAAGACGCTGCTCGCGCAGACCCTCGCCCGCATCCTCGACGTGCCATTCACCATGGCCGACGCGACGACGCTGACCGAGGCCGGCTATGTTGGCGAGGATGTCGAGAACATCATCCTCAAGCTGCTGCAATCGGCCGATTATAATGTGGAACGGGCTCAGCGCGGCATCGTCTACATCGACGAAGTCGACAAGATCAGCCGCAAATCCGACAACCCCTCAATCACCCGCGACGTGAGCGGCGAGGGTGTCCAGCAGGCGTTGCTGAAGATCATGGAGGGCACCGTTGCCTCCGTGCCGCCGCAGGGCGGGCGCAAGCATCCGCAGCAGGAATTCCTCCAGGTCGACACTTCGAACATCCTGTTCATCGTAGGCGGCGCCTTCTCGGGTCTCGAGAAGATCATCGGCGCCCGCGGTAAGGGCTCCGGCATCGGCTTCGGCGCCGAGGTCCGTGACCCCGAGGAGCGCCGGACTGGTGCGTTGCTCCGTGAGGTCGAGCCCGAGGATCTGCTGAAGTTCGGCCTGATCCCCGAGTTCATCGGCCGCCTGCCGGTGCTGGCGACCCTTGATGACCTCGACGAAAAGGCGCTGATCGAGATCCTCACCAAGCCGAAGAACGCCCTGGTGAAGCAGTACCAGCGGCTGTTTGAGATGGAGGGGGCCAAGCTTACCTTCACCGAGGACGCGATGAAGTCGGTCGCGGCGCGCGCCATCCAGCGCAAGACCGGCGCACGCGGCCTTCGCTCCATCATGGAGCAGATACTGCTGCATACGATGTTCGACTTGCCTGGCCTCGAGGATGTCGATGAGGTCGTAGTGAACAAGGAAGTGGCCGAAGGTCGCGGGCAGCCGTTGTTCATCTATGGTGAGCGCAAGGCGGAACAATCCAGCGCGTGATCCCTGCGATGAGGGCCACATTTCGAGTGGCCCTTGTTCCAATCATGTGGGCGCGCCATCTCAGCGCTCCCGCGGTGCTCGCTCCGTGCCACGCTCAACCGGCCGATTTCCATGCCGAGGGCGGGGCAGGCACCGATCGTCCCAAGCGAGGTCCAAATGGCGGATAAGCCCGTACCCACCCTGAAGGGTGAACTTCTTCCTGTCCTGCCGTTGCGGGACATCGTCGTCTTCCCACACATGATCGTGCCGCTGTTCGTCGGCCGTGAGAAATCCGTCCGCGCCCTGGAAGCGGTGATGAAGGAGGACAAGCAGATCCTCCTCGTCGCGCAGAAGAATGCGGCCCAGGACGATCCCGGCGCCGACGAGCTGTACGAGATCGGCACCGTCTCTACGGTGCTCCAGCTGCTGAAGCTGCCTGATGGTACCGTGAAGGTGCTGGTCGAAGGTGGCAAGCGCGCCCGCATTCTCGGCTACCGCGAGACGCAGAGCCATTTCGAAGCCTTTGTCGAGGCGATCGAGGACGTCCCGGTCGAGGGCCGTGAGGCCGAGGCCCTGGCGCGCAGTGTCGTGGGCCAGTTCGAGCAGTATGTGAAGCTGAACAAGAAGATCGCGCCCGAGGTGCTCGTCTCGATCAACCAGATCGACGACCCGCAGAAGCTCGCGGACACGATCGCGAGCCACCTGAACCTCAAGATCAGCGAAAAGCAGGAGCTGCTGGAGACCATCGGGGTCACGGCGCGGCTTGAGCGCGTCTTCGCCCATATGGAAGGCGAGATCGGCGTCCTGCAGGTCGAGAAGCGCATCCGCAACCGCGTCAAGCGGCAGATGGAGAAGACGCAGCGCGAGTACTACCTGAACGAGCAGATGAAGGCCATTCAGAAGGAACTCGGCGAGGGCGAAGACGGCAAGGACGAGACCGCGGAGCTCGAGGCCAAGATCAAGGCCACGAAGTTCACCAAGGATGCGCGTGAAAAGGCGCTGGGCGAGCTCAAGAAGCTGCGCAGCATGAGCCCGATGAGCGCCGAGGCGACGGTGGTGCGTAACTACCTCGACTGGATGCTCACCATCCCCTGGAAGAAGCGCAGCAAGGTCAAGAGCGACATCGTCGAGGCCGAGGACGTTCTCAACGCCGACCATTTCGGGCTGGAGAAGGTCAAGGAGCGCATTATCGAGTACCTCGCGGTGCAGACGCGATCGCCCAAGATCAAGGGGCCGATCCTGTGCCTGGTGGGACCGCCTGGCGTGGGCAAGACTTCGCTTGGCAAGTCGATCGCCCGCGCTACGGGACGGAACTTCGTGCGCATGTCGCTGGGCGGCGTGCGGGACGAGGCCGAGATCCGTGGCCACCGGCGGACCTATATCGGCTCGATGCCCGGCAAGGTCATCCAGGGCATGAAGAAGGCGAAGACGTCCAATCCTCTCTTCCTGCTGGACGAGATCGACAAGCTTGGCGCCGATTGGCGCGGCGATCCGTCCTCGGCGCTGCTGGAAGTGCTCGATCCCGAGCAGAACAGCACCTTCGCGGATCACTACCTGGAGGTCGATTATGACCTTTCGGATGTGATGTTCGTCACCACGGCGAACAGTCTTCGGATGCCGCAGCCGCTGCTCGACCGCATGGAGATCATCCGCATCCCCGGCTACACCGAGGATGAGAAGGTGCAGATCGCCAAGCGGCACCTGATCAAGAAGCAGTCGGAAGCCAACGGCCTGAAGGAGGGCGAGTGGAGCCTCTCCGACGAGGCACTGCTGGACCTCGTGCGCTACTACACGCGTGAGGCCGGCGTGCGCAGCCTGGAGCGGGAGATCGCAGGCCTAGCGCGGAAATGCGTGAAGGAGATCGTCTCCAAGCAGGCAAAGAAGGTCGCCATCACGCGGAAGAACCTCGAAAAGTTCGCCGGCGTGCGCAAGCACCGCTATGGCGAGGCCGAGGCGGAGGACATGGTGGGCGTCGTCACGGGCCTCGCCTGGACCGAGGTGGGTGGCGAGATCCTGACCATCGAGAGCGTGCTGCTGCCCGGGAAGGGCAACGTGAAGACCACGGGCAAGCTCGGCGACGTCATGCAGGAAAGCGTCTCCGCGGCGCTCTCCTACGTCCGCAGCCGCTCGACCACCTTCGGCATCAAGCCGACGGTGTTCGAGAAGCGGGACATCCACGTCCACGTGCCCGAAGGTGCCACGCCCAAGGATGGCCCGTCGGCGGGTGTCGCGATGGCGACTTCCATCGTGTCTGTGCTCACGGGTATCCCCGTGCGCAGGGACATCGCGATGACCGGCGAGATTACGCTGCGCGGTCGCGTGCTACCGATCGGTGGCCTGAAGGAGAAGCTTCTCGCGGCGTTGCGCGCCGGGATCAAGACGGTCTTCATTCCGAAGGACAACGAGAAGGACCTCGCGGATATCGCTGATAACGTGAAGAAGTCGCTGGAGATCATCGCCGTCAGCCACGCCGACGAGGTCATCAGCAAGGCGCTCGCCCGCAAGCCCGAGGCGATCACCTGGGAGGAGCCCCCCGAGGCTCCTGCCGCACGCGCCGCAGACGAGCCCGCAGGCACCGTCCGCCCGCATTGAGACCGGCTGGCGGGGGAGTGATCCCCCGCCAGCCACTGCTGGTCCTGTGTGCGATGCGTCGGACGCCGAACTCATCGAGATCGGCACGACAGCGTATACAGCCGCGCCCTCGGTTGACGCCCTCGATTCGCACTGGCAGTAAACCGGTCGCGCAGGGGAGCTTCACACGTGAACAAGGCCGATCTGATCACGGCAGTCGCTGAAGCCGGCGACCTCCCGAGGGTGAAGGCCAGTGAACTGGTCGACACCGTCTTCAACGCCATGACGAAAGCATTGAAGCAGCGCGAGGAGGTCCGACTCGTCGGATTCGGCAGTTTCGCCATCTCCAAGCGGAAGGGCGGCATCGGGCGGAACCCCCGCACCGGCGAGGAAATCACCGTCGCGGAGACGACGACGGTGCGCTTCAAGGCCGGCAAGATGTTGAAAGAGGCTGTGGGCGCTTAGCTCAGTTGGTAGAGCGCCTGCTTTACACGCAGGATGTCGGCGGTTCGAGCCCGTCAGCGCCCATTGACTTCCCAAGCCGTCCCCCCTATTTCGCCGCTTCGCAGATTGCGGGTGTAGCTCAGTTGGTTAGAGCGCCGGCCTGTCACGCCGGAGGTCGCGGGTTCGAGCCCCGTCACTCGCGCCACGCGCTGCAATCGCCCGGAGACGGGCATCAAAAATCACCCCGTGCATGGCGACTTCGTGAAACCTGGTAGCAAGCGTGCTTCGGCCCTTCTGAAATGCCTGGGTGGGTTCCGGAGGGCTATGGCAACGCCAGCACGGCGCGGCTATTGTCCGCGCAATGCTGCGCTGCGAAGTCAGCGCGGTTCAGTGCGCAAAGGCCAAACCTGAATGCCGCAGCCAACGCTCCTCGCCGGATACTTCCCGATCCTGGTGTTCCTTGGAATCGCCGCGGGCATCGCCATCGCGATGGTCGGTGGCTCGATCCTGGCCGCCCGGCAGAAGCCCGACGCGGAGAAGTTGTCGACCTATGAGTGTGGCTTCGAACCATTCGACGATACGCGCCGCCGCTTCGACGTCCGCTTCTACCTCGTTGCGATCCTGTTCATCATTTTCGATCTCGAAGTGGCGTTCCTGTTTCCGTGGGCCGTGTCGCTCGGCGAAATCGGCTGGCTGGGCTTTCTGTCAATGATGGGTTTCCTCGGCGTGCTGACGGTCGGGTTCATCTATGAATGGCGCAAGGGTGCGCTGGACTGGGAGTGAGGCGCACATGAGCAGCACCGACATCGCCTGGAACAAGGACGCGCTGCCGCCAGGGGCCGCGCAGGATGCCGTTGTGAAGGGCGTCACCGAGGAGATCGACGAGAAGGGCTTCGTCGTCGCCAACATCGACAAGGTCGTTAACTGGGCGCGCACCGGCTCGCTCTGGCCGATGACCTTCGGCCTGGCCTGCTGCGCGGTGCCGATGATCCACGCCTACATGGCGCGCTATGACCTCGACCGATTCGGCGTCATTCCGCGCGGCTCGCCGCGGCAATCCGACGTGATGATCGTGGCGGGCACGTTGACCAACAAGATGGCGCCGGCGCTGCGCAAGGTCTACGACCAGATGCCCGAACCGCGCTGGGTGCTCTCCATGGGCTCCTGCGCCAATGGCGGCGGCTACTACCACTACAGCTATTCCGTGGTGCGCGGCTGCGACCGCATCGTCCCGGTGGACGTGTACGTCCCGGGCTGCCCGCCGACGGCGGAGGCCCTGCTGTACGGGATCATCCAGCTGCAGCAAAAGATCCGCCGCACCCAAACCATCGCCCGGGCCTGACGCGCATGCAGACCATCACCCCTTTCGCGGTGGATCCGCAGGCGCTGGCCGCGCACATCGAATCGACGCTCGGCGCGCTGGCCAAGCGCGTCGACGTGAGGCTTGGCGAGATCACCGTGCTGGTCGCGCCCGCCGCCTACCTGCAGGCCGCCGCCATGCTGCACGAGGCGCCCGGCTGCCAGTTCGAGCAGCTGCTCGACCTGTGCGGCGTCGACTACTCCGAGCACGGCGACGGCAGCTGGGACGGTGCGCGTTACTGCGTCGTCTCGCACCTGCTGTCGGTCAGCCTGAACCAGCGCGTGCGCCTGAAGGTGTTCGCGCCCGACGACGACCTGCCGGTGGTGGATTCGGTCACCGGCATCTGGAGTTCGGCCAACTGGTTCGAGCGCGAGGCCTTCGACCTGTACGGCATCGTCTTCGAAGGCCACGCCGACCTGCGCCGCATCCTGACCGACTACGGCTTCATCGGCCACCCGTTCCGCAAGGACTTCCCGGTGTCCGGCCACGTCGAGATGATCTACGACCCTGAGCGCCAGCGCGTCATCTACCAGCCGGTGACGATCGAGCCGCGCGAGATCACGCCGCGGATCATCCGCGAAGAAAACTACGGCGGCATCCGCGCGCCCGGCAAATGATGAGCCCCCACGTTTGCGGCTACGCCGCTGCACTGCCCCCCCGAGGGGGCGCATGCCTCTCTAGGGGCGGCCCGTCGAGAGGCATGATCCATGGCTGAAATCAAGAACTACACCCTGAACTTCGGGCCCCAGCACCCGGCCGCGCACGGCGTGCTGCGGCTGGTGCTGGAGCTGGACGGCGAAGTGATCCAGCGCGCCGATCCGCACATCGGCCTGCTGCACCGCGCGACCGAGAAGCTCGCCGAGACCAAGACCTACATCCAGTCGCTGCCCTACATGGACAGGCTGGACTACGTGTCGATGATGTGCAACGAGCACGCCTACTGCCTGGCCATCGAGAAGATGATGGGCCTGGACGTGCCGGTGCGAGCGCAGTACATCCGCGTCATGTTCGCCGAGATCACGCGCCTGCTGAACCACCTGTTGTGGCTGGGCGCGCACGGGCTGGACTGCGGCGCGATGAACATCCTGATCTACTGTTTCCGCGAGCGCGAAGACCTGTTCGACATGTACGAGGCGGTGTCCGGCGCCCGCATGCACGCGGCGTACTTCCGTCCGGGCGGCGTCTACCGCGACCTGCCGGACAGCATGCCGCAGTACAAGGTCAGCAAGATCAAGAACCAGCGTGCCATCGACCGCCTGAACGAGAACCGCAGCGGCACGCTGCTGGACTTCATCGAGGACTTCACCAGGCGCTTCCCGAAGTACGTCGACGAATACGAGACGCTGCTGACCGACAACCGCATCTGGAAGCAGCGCACCGTCGGCATCGGCGTCGTCACGCCGGAGCGGGCGCTGAACCTGGGCTTCACCGGCCCGATGCTGCGCGGCTCGGGCT
>JAQGHV010000270.1 GCA_028288785.1 Rhodospirillales bacterium
TGGCGTCCCCTAGGGGATTCGAACCCCTGTTACCGCCGTGAGAGGGCGGTGTCCTAGGCCTCTAGACGAAGGGGACCCAGTACCGGGCGCTGGCCTGCCCAGAGGGCGGTCGTCTAGCGGAGCCCGAACCGAATGTCCACTCACCCCGCGCCCATCACCCCAAGATTTCCGCGATCGCACAGGCCACCACCTCCGTCGCGGCGTACAGATCGGACAGCGGCAGGCGCTCGTCAGCACGGTGCGCATTGGCTTCCTCGATGGTCTGCGGCCCCGCGCCGTACAGCACGATCGGGATGCCGCGCCCCGCATAGTGCCGCGCATCGGTGTAGAGCGGCACGCCGCCCACCCGCACCTCCGTGCCCAGGATTCGGCTCGCGTGTGCCGCCAGCGCATTCGCCAGCCGCTCGCTGCCGGGCAGGGGTGTGAGCGGCGCCGCCAGCAGGATGCGGCGCACCGTGCAGGTGATCCCCGCGGTTGAACCGGCGGCGCCCTCGATCACGGCGCGCAGTTCCGCGTCGACTTCGCCCGCCTTCTCCTCCGGCACCATCCGACGATCCAGCCGGAACACCACGCGGTCCGGCACCACATTCGTGTTGATGCCGCCCTCGATCAGCCCGACCGTCAGCTGCGGCGCGCCGATCCCGGGCACCTGCGAAACCCGCGCGCCAAGCCCCTTCCGCCACTCGTACAGCGTCCCAAGCACACCGACCGCCGCCTCCAGCGCATCCACGCCGGTCCAGGGCTTTGCCGCGTGCGCCGAGCGGCCACGCAGCTCCACCTCCAGGTGCAGGCACCCGTTATGCGCGTTGACGACGGTGTAGGAGAACCCGGCGCCGATTGCGAAATCCGGCTTGCTGATACCCTCCTCAAGCAGCCGCAGTGGGCCGATTTCGCCGCCCGATTCCTCGTCATAGGTAATGTGCAATTCGACCGCTCCCTTCAGCGCCGCGCCGGACTGGATCAGCGCCAGCAGCGCGAAGGCATAGGTCGCGATGTCGGATTTGGAGACCGCCGCGCCGCGCCCGACCATCCAGCCATCCACGATCGCCGCGCCATACGGGTCCTGCGTCCAGCCCTCGCCCGGCGGCACCACGTCGCCATGCGCATTGAGCCCGATGGTGGGGCCGGGGCCGAAACGATGCCGCACGACCAGGTTGGTGCACGACACCATGCCCACCGCCGCGCAGGCCGCCGCCGGCACCGCGTGGCGTTCCACCACGAAGCCAAGCCCCTCCAGCAGCCCCGCACCGACCTCAGCGGCGGCGGCGAGGTCCCCGGGCGGGTTGTCCGAGGGCGTGCGCACCAGCGCCGCCAGGAAGGCCACCTGGCGCTCGCGCTGATCGAGGAGGAAGCGGGCGATGTCAGTCATGGCGGATCCCTCAGGCGCGGTGGAGCAGGAGAAGGCCATCGACCGCGCGCTCCAGCTCGTCAAGCGTGCGGCAGGGTCGCAGCTGTCGGCAGAATGGCGCGTAGCGCGGCATGTCGCTGTCCCCGGTGCCCCACAACGCCGGGTGCTCCGGGTTCAGCCACACCAGCTGCCGGGCGCGGCGCGCGATATCCTCCAGCGCATCCACCCGCGGCGGTGCGCGATTGCCGCGCCCATCGCCCAGGATCACCACGGTAGTGTGCCGGTCGATCCGCGCGTCCCTGGCGAAGCCCGCGAGCGCAGTGCCGTAGTTGGAGGAGCCATTGCCGTGCTCGGCCAGGATGCGGGCGATGGCGGCCTCGGCGTCAGGCGCCTTGAGCGTGGTCGTGACGTCGATCGCCTCGCCGGTGAAGACGAAGGCGCCGAGGTCGCGCACCACGGCGCCCAGGCTGTGCAGGAACAGCAGCAGGAAGCCCGAGAGTGCCGCGACCGACCCGCTGATGTCGCAGAACACCACCAGCCGCGGGCGCGCCACCCGCGTCGCACGATGGCGCAGCAGGAAAGGGATGCCGTCCCACCCCATGTTGCGCCGGAGCGTCCCGCGCAGGTCGAGCGTCCCGCGCTTCGCCACGCGCCGCCGCCGGCTGTGCCGCGTCGCGAGCTTCTTCGCCATGGCCCGCGTCAGGCTCGCGAGCCGGGCGCGCTCACGCGGGGAGATGGCGGCGAGGCGGGCGCGGCGCAGCATGTACTCGCGCAGAGCCTCCGATTCCTCGCGGCCGAAAAGGCGCAGGTTCCGCTCCGCCTCGGCACGGGCCTCGGCGCGCAGCATGTCGAGGCCCTCACGCAGGCGCGGATCGGCGTTGGCGGCGATCTCGGCTTCCAGCGCGGCGAGGCCCATGCGGTCCAGCATGCGGCGGGCGAGCGCGTTGGTCTGCGTGAAGAACCGGATGGCCTGGGCATCCTCGGCGCGGGCGGCATCGGCCAGCGCCTGGTCGAGCCCCGCACGGTCGCCCTCCAGGATCATGCGCGCGAGGCCGGACCCACCGCCGCCGCCCTGCGCTTCCCCGCCGGCGCCACGCTCCTCGACGGCCGGCAGCTTCGGCGCGGCCGGCTTCTGCGGCGCGAAGAACAGGGAGAACACGTCCTCGAACAGGCGCTTCTCGTCAGCGCTCTTCGCGCAGACCAGTGCCAGCGTGTCGCGCAGGTCGGTGCCGTCGCCAGGCCCCACCAGCGCGGCGGCCTCCAGCGCCTCCAGCGTCTCTGCGGTCGAGATGCGGACGCCCGCACCCCGGGCCGCCCGCAGCAGTGCCAGGAGGGAGGACTCGCTCACGCGGGCAGCGGCATGCCCGTCTCCGCATCGCGCTTCGCCTGGAAGGCGAGGCCGGCGAGGGCGGGCTGGGCCGCGCTGATATCCGCCTCGTGCTTGAGCAGGATGTTCAGCGTCTCCCGCACCAGATCGGCGGAGAGATGCTCGGTGTGGAGCAGGGTGAGCGCGCGGGCCCAGTCGATCGTCTCGCTGATCGAGGGCAGCTTCTTCAGGTCCAGCGCCCGCAGGCCATGGATGAACAGCACGATCTGGCGCAGCAGCACGGTGGGGATGCCGGGCAGCCGGGCGGCGACGATCCGCGCCTCCATGGCCGGGCTCGGCAGCCCGATGAACAGATGCAGGCAGCGCCGCTTCAGCGCATCGCCCAGTTCGCGCATGCCGTTGGAGGTCAGCAGCACCAGCGGCGGCACCGCCGCGCGGATGGTGCCGAGCTCCGGGATCGTCACGGCGTGGTCGGCGAGGAGTTCCAGCAGGAAGGCCTCGAATGCCTCGTCCGATTTGTCGATCTCGTCGATCAGCAGCACGCAGCCGCGCGGTTCGCGCAGCGCCGCCAGCAGGGGCCGCGGTTCGAGGAATTGTTCGGAGAAGAACAGGTCGGAGAAGCCCTCCAGCGCCTTGAGCGCCGGGCCAAGGCCGGGCGCATCGCCCAGCATCGGTGCGATGCGGTCCTTCAGGATCTGCGTGTAGAGCAGCTGCTTGCCGTATTTCCACTCATAGAGGGCGCGGCTTTCGTCGAGCCCCTCATGGCATTGCAGCCGGTGCAGCGGCAGCCCGAGCCAGGCGGCGATGGCGCGTGACAGCTCGGTCTTCCCCACGCCGGCGGGGCCCTCGACCAGGATCGGCTTCTGCAGGTGCTGCGCGAGGTGCAGCGCCAGCGCGATGGGACGGGACGCGATGTAGCCGGTTCGGCCTAAGCCTTCGGCGACGGCGGCGATGGGGTCGGGTGCGATGCTCACGGGCGCACTCTCACCCGAAGTGGACGGGCGGGCCAGGGGGTTCTATGCGGGGGTTTCCGCCCCCTGATGTGAGTGTATGAGCATGAGCCCCGAAGAAATCGCGAAGCTGCAGGCCTATCTCCGGAAGCTGTTCAGCAACAAGGAGATCAGTCTGATCGCCCCGACGCGTAAGGGCGAATCGGTCGAATTCCGCGTGGCCGACGAGTTCATCGGCACCGTCCACCGCGACGACGAGGAGGGCGAGATTTCGTTCGCCGTGCAGTTCGTGGTGCTGAACGAAGACCTGGGCTAGGGCGCGTACTGGCCGTCCACGCCGGTTCGAGCTGCGCATCGCAAGCCGCTGGGCGTCCCCGGTTGCCCGGCGCCTGAAGGCAGTCAACGGCGCGACGTGCCGCAAGGCCGAATGCCGCCGCCGGTCGTCCGGCGAACCCAGCGGCCGGAGGCCGCGCCCGGCGCTTGAGAGCACGCAACCGACGCGCAGCGTCGGAAGGCCGAATGGCCGCCGCCGGTAGTCCGGCGAGCCAAGCACGCGGAGCGGGCGCCCGGCACCTGAGGGCACAATGTGTCTCGACGATCAGTCTTCTTGATCGTCGATCGGCTCCAGGTCGACGCCGACCTTCAGCGTATGCGCGCCGCCGCCCAGGATGATGCCGTACATCGGGCTGACATCGCCATAGTCGCGTCCCCAGGCCACCACGATGTGCTCGTCCTGAACGATCAGGTCGTTGGTCGGGTCGAAATCCACCCAGCCGAACTCCGCGCCAAGCCACGCGCCGACCCAGGCATGCGAAGCATCGGCGCCTATTCGCCGCTTCTGCCCCGGCGGCGGCTTGGTACGCAGATAGCCGGAGACATACCGCGCCGGCAGCCCAAGCGCGCGCAGCCCCACGATCATTAGATGCGAAAAATCCTGGCAAACCCCGGCCCGCTCCGCGAGCACGCGGGAGACCGGCGTGGCGATGTCGGTCACCCCCGACCGGAACTTGAAGTCACGGTTGATCCGGCTGGTGAGGTCGATCAACGCGGCCAGCACCGGCCGTCCCGGCGTGAAGCTCTGCGCGGCATAGGCGCCCACGGCGGCGTCGTCGGGCGCCATTGCGCTTGGGAAGGTGAACTCGGCCACCTGCCAC
>JAQGHV010000150.1 GCA_028288785.1 Rhodospirillales bacterium
GCCGGCAATCCGGCGAGCCAAGCGGCCGGAGGCCGCGCCCGGCGCTTCAGGGCATAAAGACAGAAAAAACGGTCATTCTACATGACCGTTGATACCTTCAGGTCCGCGGCGCGTTCGCCGGCGGCCCTGACGGCGCCACGGGCGCCCCGGGGGGCGCCGCGCGCCGCTGCATCTCGCCCGTCATCGGGATGAAGTACACGCCCACATCCTTGCGGCTGCGCACGCGGCCTTCTGCATCCTTGGTGTAGATGTAAAGGAACTGCCCGCGACGGAACGGCTGCCCGATCGGGATCAGCATGCGGCCACCGGGCTTGAGCTGCGCCAGAAGCGCCGGCGGCACGTATTGCGCAGCGCAGGTCACGATGATGGTGTCGAAACCACCCTCGACCTCCGGCCAGCCGAAGAAGCCATCGCCCACGCGGGTCTCGACGTTGTTGTACCCCAGCGGCTCGTAGATGCGCTGCACGCCACGGCCGAGCGGCTGGATGATCTCGATCGAGTATTGCTTGGACACGATCCGCGACAGCAGCGACGACTGGAAGCCGCTGCCGGTGCCGATCTCGAGCACGACATGCTCCGGCTTCGGCTCGCAGGCCTGGGTCATGTAAGCCTGCCCGAGGTAGTCCGACAGCGCCGAACCATAGCCGATCGCCCAGGGCTTCGGGTCCGCCTCATAGGCATCGAGCGGCGCCGCCCGGCCACCCTCGTACATGTAATGGTAATACTCGCGCGGTACCTCGGCGAAGGCCCGCAGCACGGCGGGATCGGCGCTGCCGAAGCGGGTGCGGAGATAGACTTCGATCCGGCGCAGTGCTTCGACCCGGCGCGTCTGGATGACGCGGAAATTCGCCTCGGTCAGCGAGGTGTCGCGCCCGGAGGCGCGCATCGCCGTCATATAGGCCGCATGGTTCCAGGTGTCGCCGACCGGAGTGTTTGTGGGGATCGGCTGCGGTACCGAAGGTACGCGCGGCGTGGGTGCAATGGGCTCCGCAACGGAGGCTAGGGGCGTATCCGTCGCCGGCGCCTGCGCCCTCGCCAGGCTGGGCAAGGCGAGCGCCGCACTCGCGGCAAACAACTGGCGGCGTTCAAAAATCATCGTGATTCGTTCCGCGGAAAAACCGACATGGCCGTTACATAACACAACAATGCAGCGACCAGCAGTGCGGAAAGCCCACTCGTTTTCGCCAATAGATTTGCGAGTGGCGTGGAAACCACACTGAACGCCCCATTCAGCGCCCAGGCCCAGGGAAGCAGCCGCGGCGCATCCCGGGCGAAGCGGTCCAGGCCGAGCGGAAACGGCAATCCCAACGCAAGGCCCGCCGGTGCGGTAAGTGCGACGACGAGACCAGCGCGGGCAAGCCACGGCCAATCCAGGGTCGCGCCGACCAGGGCGCGCAGCCCGAACAGTGCCAGCAGCGTCCAGACCAGGATGGCGACGCCCGCGAGCAGCAATGCGCGACGTGGTGCGGCGGCGTAACGCCCGGCCATCATGCTGCCGAGCCCTGAGAAGACCAGCATCGCTGTCAGCACCAGTGCAAAGCCGGAGGCGCGATCCTCCAGCAGGAACGCCGCTTGCTCGATGAGCGCAATCTCGATGAACAGGAAGCCCAGGCCGAGTGCCGCGAAGTACGGCAAGGCGCGCAGCACCATCGACGCCGGGGCTCCTATGCCGCCGCGGCGCAATGCCGGCAGCAGCGCCACGAGCAATGCCAGCACCGCCGCCTGCACCAGCACCGCGACGTTCACGAGCGTCCCGATCTCCGCCTGGGGAAGGATCTCGACCCGCTCGAGCGCGAGCGGCAGCGCGGAAAGGCGCACCAGTGGCGCAAGCCAGGGCCGATCCTCGGTGACCGGTGAGCGGTCGAACGCGTCCATCAGCGGCGTGCCGGCCAGCACGCCCGGCGCTTCCTGGGCGATGGCGTCGGGTGTGCCCTCGCGCCCGGTGCCGATGCTCTCGGATTCCAGCGTGATCGGCGGCAGCTCGTTCCAGACGGTGCGATTCGGGGCGGCCTCCCCGATGTGCGGCGCGAAGGAGATGTCGAAGGACCGGTCCTCGGCGAAGCGGTGCAGCGCCGCGACACGCTCCGCGGGCCAGGGCGTCGGCGAGACGAGGATGCGCAGGTTCCACGCCGAGCGCAGGATGACCACGTGTGCGGCGGGATCGGCGCGGCCCGAACGCACCAGCGCCTCGCGCACCGTCGCGAGCACACGGATGGCATAGGCGGGCAGCTCGCGGATGTTCACCGGCAGCGACAGCAACCCGCCCGGGGCAAGCCGCGCCAGCGATTCCTCGATGGCTTCGGCGGCGTAGAGGTGGCGGCTCTGGTCCTCCGAATCGAGGATGTCGCCGGCGTAGTCGATCAGGTCGAAGGCATCGCCCGGTGCCCGCAGCGGATGCATGTCGGACAGCACCACGCGCGGGTCACGCGGCATCGGCGGGACCGGCCCGAGCCCCTCGATCAGGATGCGGCGGAGCATCGGCTCCGGCTCCTGCACAGTGATGCTGCGCGCATGGAGGGCCAGCGCCTCCGCGATTCGGAACCCGCCGGAGGCGCCGATCAGGAGCACGCGCGGCTGCTCAAGAAGCGCGTAGGCGCCGGCGGCGAGCGTGCCCGACGCGTATGGTGCCGTCATCGGCGCCGAGGGAAGTGCCGCGATCCGGATGCCGTCGCGGTACAGCCCATAGCTGCGGCCGGGCGGTTCCAGGCCCAGCATGCCCAGATTGTTGGAGATGTCGGTGTCCAGCCGCTCGGTGAAATTATCGAGCAACTGGTACACGCCGCGCGGGCTGAGCACCTCCGCCAGCACCCGGCTTTCCGGCACGTTGCGGGCGATCGAGACGGGCTTGTATTCGCTGACGCGCGGGCTCGCCGCCAACAGGACCAGCGCCTCGCTCGCGACCAAGACGATGAGTGCCGCGCCGCGCAGCAGCGCCGGGCGCGCCGCGGGGGTGACGAGTGCCGCCAGCGCCATCACCGGCAGCAATGCCGGCACCAGGTCGAACGGATGGAGCAGGTAGAGCAGCCCGATCGCGACGATCGCGCCCACGCCGGCGCCGACCAGATCCCAGCCATAGACCCGCCCGATGGCCTGCGCGTACCGCACGAAGTTCAGCGAGACCGCGAGGCCGGTGAGGAAGAAGAACGGGAACAGCGCGACGTAATAAAGCAGGATGTTCCAGGCCTGCCCCTGCCACGCCACGCCGTTCTGCAATTCCAGTGGGTTGAACGGGTTCTGCGTCACGCCGACCCAGCCGGCTGCGCCGGTCGCCATCAGCGCCAGCGGCAATGTCGGCAGCAGCCAGGACGCGTTGCGGAGCAGCGTGTCCCGCCCCATGACCATCACCACGCCGGAGACCGCGAAGCCGGTCATGGCGATCGAGATGACCCAGTAGCCGTACTCGGACCAGCTCGCGACGGCGAAGAAGCGGGTGAGTCCGGTCTCCAGCGCGACGGCGGCAAGTGAAATCAGGAAAAGCGGTAGCAAGGCGCGCGCGGTGACGGGTGAATCGGTCAAGACCATACGGCTCGGCGCTGGGCAAAATCCGCGAGCAGCGCGTTGAAACGGGCGGCCTCATCCACGAACAGGGCGTGACCGGCGCTTTCGAACACTTCGACCTGCGCAGTCGGGTGCGAGGCGGCGAGATACTCGCCCTGCGTCGCGAAGTTCGGGCGAATGGCGTAGAGGACAGGGCGCCGCGTGCCATGCACCGCGGCCCGCCAGAACTCGCGTGGGCGTGGGTAGGAGAGCAGGTCGATGCTGGCCTGGAGCGGCACCCGCAGCGCGTCCTCGGTCAGCCGCGCCAGGTATTCCGGCGTTTGCGGCGTGCGGAACATCGACGCGACGAAGGCGCGCACCGTCGGCTCCCGGCGCGCGCGGAGGTCCGGGATGAAGCGGGACCGCCCGGCACCGCTCGGCGACGGCCCCTCCCCCACCGAATTATCCACCAGCACGAGGCCCGCAATGCGCTGGTCGCCGAATTCGGCGATGGCGGAAAGGCTGTCCAGAACACCGAGCGACCAGCCGGCGAGGATGACCCGCGGGGCGCCGAGATGGGCGATGAGTTCCATGATGTCGCGGCCGCGCCGCCCAGGCTCATGCCCACGCGGCGCAATCTGGGAGCGGCCTTGGGAGCGCGGATCGAAGGCGATCACCCGGTTGGTGCGCGAGAGGGCGGTGACCTGATATTCCCAAATCCAGGCCGGCATGCACCAGCCGGGGACCAGCAGGATCGGGCGGCCCTGGCCGGCATCAGTGTAGTGCAGGCGGATGCCATCCGAGGTGGTGAAGCTGCGGCTGGCGCCCTGCGCAAAGGCGGGCGCGGCCATGCCCAGGAGTACGGTGCCGAGAAGCGCGCGGCGCGAGTGTGGCAGTGAACGCATCGCTCGCGAACTCGTCCCTAGGAGATGCGCGCTTGTTGCGCCCCTATCGAGGAAGGGCAAGGCCCTATCAACGGTCCTGAAGAATGACCGCTGATAGGGGGTTTTTTGTGCCCTCAGGTGCCGGGCGCCCGCTCCCCGGGCTTGGCTCGCCGGACGACCGGCGGCGGCCATTCGGCCTTGCGGCGCTGCGCGCCGGGTTTGCGCGCTGTTCTTGCCCTTGAGTGGCGAAGTGCGCTGCGTGCTTGAGCGCAGGTCGGTTTACGCCATCCCACCCCGCGCACTCACCGGCCACAGGCACTCCACCCGGCCACGACGAACGCCGACATACCAATCGAAGCGGTCGACGGTGGGGTCGCAGTGCCCGGGGATGAGGCGCAGCTTCTCGCCAAGCACCGGCGCGGCGCCATCCTCGATCAGGATCTTGCCGTGCTCATCCGACGCTCCGGCGTAGCGCATGCCCGGCCGGTCCCACACCACCGGGAGACCGGAATCGATCGCGATCGCCTTGTGCCCAGCGTCGACGACCGCAACCCCGGGGATCGATCGGCTCATCACCGTCGCGAGCACGAACAGGGCGTGGCGGAACGGCGGCGCGTCGGTGTTGCGCGCGTAATCGGCGTCCATGAAGGCGTAGGAGCCTGCCTGGATTTCCGTATAGA
>JAQGHV010000151.1 GCA_028288785.1 Rhodospirillales bacterium
CGAGATCACCGAGAGCAACGGCTCCTCCTCGATGGCGACGGTGTGCGGCACCTCGCTCGCGCTCATGGATGCGGGCGTGCCGCTGAAGCGCCCCTGCGCGGGCATCGCGATGGGCCTGATCAAGGAGGATCGCGGCTTCGCGGTGCTCAGTGACATCCTGGGCGACGAAGACCATCTCGGCGACATGGACTTCAAGGTGGCCGGCACGGAGAAGGGGATCACCTCGCTCCAGATGGACATCAAGATTACCTCGATCACCTTCGAGATCATGGAAGTGGCACTTGGCCAGGCCAAGGATGGCCGTTTGCACATCCTGGGCGAGATGGCCAAGGGCCTGTCCGGCGCTCGCAACGACGTGGCGCAGACCGCGCCGCGCATCACCATGATGTCCGTGCCGAAGGACAAGATCCGCGACGTGATCGGGTCCGGCGGAAAGGTCATCCGTGAGATCTGCGAGCAGACCGGCTGCAAGATCGACATCGACGACGACGGCACCATCAAGGTGGCGGCGACCTCGACCGAGCAGGCGCAGAAGGCGATCGACTGGATCCGCGGCATCGTGGCCGAGCCCGAGATCGGCGCCATCTACAACGGGAAGGTCGTGAAGACTGCCGAGTTCGGCGCCTTCGTGAACTTCCTCGGCGCCAAGGACGGCCTGGTCCACATCTCCGAACTCGCCAACGAGCGGGTGTCCAAGACCTCGGACATCGTCAAGGACGGCGATCCGGTGAAGGTCAAGGTCATCGGCTTCGACGAGCGCGGCAAGGTGAAGCTCTCCATGCGCGTCGTCGACCAGACGACGGGTGCCGACATCACCGAGCAGGTGGGCGCCAAGCGTCCGCGCGCCGAAGGTGAAGCCGAGCGTCCCGAGCGCGCCGAGCGCCCCTTCCGTGGCGAGCGCCGCGATCGTGGGCCGCGCGACGCCGCCGAGTGATTGTTTCTGATGGGGGCCGGTCTAGGACCGGCCCCCATCATCCCCTATATGCGGCGCTGGACCTCACGGGGTTTTTCCCCATATGTCCGACATGACTGTTACCTGATGAGCCGGCTCGAAACCTGGAGCGCCACTTCTTGAACACCATCAGCCCCATCCGCATGGGCGGCGTTGACGTGCTTCCCCTCATCGAAGGCGGCAAGGGTGTCTCCGCCTCGAATGGCGCTTCCTGCGGGTCCTGGGCGGCCTCCGGCGGCGTCGGCACCTTCTCTGCGGTGAACGCCGACACCTACGACGCCGAAGGGCGTCCGATCCCGCAAGTGTATCATGGCAAGACGCGCCGTGATCGCCACGAGGAGCTGGTCCAGTATGGCATCGATGGTGCCATCGCCCAGGCGCGCGAAGCGCATGAGCGCGCCGGCGGCAAGGGCCGCATCCACGCGAACATCCTGTGGGAGATGGGCGGCGCCGAACGCGTCGCACGCGGCATGCTCGAAGGGGCGAAGGGCCTCATTCACGGCATCACCTGCGGCGCGGGCATGCCCTACCGGCTGGCCGATGTCGCGCGCGATTTTGGCGTGCACTACTACCCGATCGTATCCTCCGCCCGTGCCTTCGCCGCGTTGTGGAAGCGCGCCTATTCCAAGACCCGGGAATGGCTCGGCGGCGTGGTCTACGAGGATCCCTGGCTGGCGGGTGGCCATAACGGCCTGTCCAACAGCGAAGACCCGAAGCGCCCGGAGGCACCCTATGCCCGCGTCGCCAAGCTGCGCGCGCAGATGCGTGAATTCGGCCTCGGCGACGTGCCGATCATCATGGCCGGCGGCGTCTGGTGGCTGGACGAGTGGTCCGACTGGATCGACAATCCCGAGCTCGGTCCGATCGCATTCCAGTTTGGCACGCGCCCCCTGCTGACGCAGGAAAGCCCGATCCCCGATGGCTGGAAGCAGCGCCTGCTTGGCCTCAAGCCGGGCGACGTGATGCTGCAGCCCTATTCGCCCACCGGCTTCTATTCCTCGGCGGTGAAGAACGACTACCTCACCGAGCTCGAGCAGCGGAACGAGCGCCAAGTCGCCTACACGATGGAGCCGATCGGCGAGCACCTCGCCGAATACGGCGTCGGGCCGCGCAAGCGCCCGGTCTGGCTGGTGCCGCATGACTTCGCCCGGGTGCGCCGCTGGGAGGCCGATGGCTTCTCGGAGGCGCTGCGCACGCCGGACAATTCGCTGATCTTCGTAACGCCCGACAAGGCGCGTGAGATCCTCAAGGACCAGGTGGACTGCATGGGCTGCCTCAGCCAGTGCCGCTTTTCCAACTGGTCGCAGCACGAGCCCGACTTCAGCAACGGCAAGAAGGCGGACCCGCGGAGCTTCTGCATCCAGAAGACGCTGCAGGACATCGCGCATGGTGGCCCGATCGAGAACAACCTGATGTTCGCCGGGCACAATGCGTACCGCTTCGGGTCCGACCCGTTCTACTCGAACGGCTTCATCCCGACGGTGAAGCAGCTGTTCGAACGCATCATGACGGGTCGCTGAGCGCCCCGCTTCACGGGCTGCAAGGCTGCGCGGAATTCGGGTAGAACTCCCCCAATTAAATGGGGGATAGACATGGCCGTTTACCGTCGCGCTTTGCTGGGAAGTCTGCTGGCCGCCCCGGCGCTCGCCCAGGGCCTTACCCGGCCGATCCGGTTCATCGCGCCCTATGCGCCGGGCGGCGGCATCGACACCACCGCGCGCCTGCTCGCGGGACCGATGGGCGCCAAGCTCGGCCAAGCCTTGATCGTGGAGAACAGGGCTGGCGCCGGTGGCAGCCTCGGTGCGGCCGAGGTCGCCCGCAGCGCGCCCGACGGGCATACCGTGATGGTCGATGCGCTGGCGCATACGGTGAACCCACACCTCATCCGCAACCTCTCCTTCGACTACGCGACGGCCTTCACGCCGATCAGCCAGGTCGTGGTGCTGCCGCAGATCCTGATCGTGCCCAACTCCCTGCCGGCGCGGACCCTGGCGGAGTTCGTCGCCCTGCTGAAGGCCCGTCCCGGGACCTATTCCTACGGCTCCTCGGGCAATGCCACGGCGGCGCATCTCGCCGCTGCCCTGTTCCTCGGGCGCGCCCAGGCGGAGATGATCCACGTGCCCTACCGCGGCGGGACCGCGGCGCTCCCCGATCTGATCTCGGGCACGACCTCGATGATCTTCGCCACCGTCTCCTCCGGCCTGCAGCTGGTGCGCGAGGGCCGCGTGCGTGCGCTCGGCGTGACCACGACGACGCGGATCGCGCCGTTGCCGGAGGTGCCGACCATCGCCGAGCAGGGCTTCCCCGGCTACGAGCTGAACGAGTGGAACGGCTTCTACGGCCCCGCCGGCATGAGCCCGGCGCTGGTCACGGCATTCTACGAGGCGCTGCAGTTCGCCCTCGCCGATGCCACCGTGCAGGCGCGCCTTGATGCGCTGGGCGCAATCCCGCTCGGCACCCCGCCCGCCGCGTTCGCCGCCTATGTGCGTGAGCAGCGCGAGTCCATGGGTCGCCTGGTGCGCGAGGCGCGCGTCGAGATCTGAGCGGCCGCGTCACACGGAGCACGCCTGGCTTGGTCCATGGTCCTTCGCGAGTGGGCGTGGTCTGCTCCCGGGATCGCGGCGAAGGGGGAACTCATGCGATGTCCTGTTCTGGTGCTTGGGCTGCTGGCGGGCTGCGCGGCACCCGATCCCGCGACGCCCGCGGCCCCCCTTCGACGGCAACTGGGCGGTGACGGCGAACTGTGCGACCGCGGCCGATGACGCACGGAGCTACGTCTAGCTACGTCTGTCGCTTCCCCGGCGAAATCCGGCAGAGCGTGCTTCGCGGCGAAAACGGCCATGCGGCACCGGCGGGATGGCTCCTGCTGGGGGCAATCCAGGCGGATGGCCAGGCTACCTTGATGGCCGAAGGCCTGACCGGCGACGTCGCCAGCACTCTCGGCCGGGTGCTCCCTTTGACGCCGTATCGCTACACGGTGCGGGCGCAGTTCCAGGCGCGCCTGGGGCAGGGGAGGCGAGTCGAGTTGCGTCCCTGCGCGCTGGACTTCTTAAAAGCAGTAGTCATCAGCGGCACCCTGCTTGCTAGCCCCGGTCGTGCAAGGCACGGAGCGCGTTCGATGAAGCGACTGGTTCTCGGCTGGGCGATGGCGCTGTTGCTGGCCTTCCCCGTCTCTGCTCAGGAGGCATGGCCCGCGCGGCCGGTGCGCGTGGTGGTGCCCTTCCTGGCGGGCGGTGGTGCAGATGCGGTCGCCCGCGCCATGGCGCAGGCGCTGAGCGGCCGGTTCGGCCGGGCCTTCGTGGTGGAGAACCGCGCCGGCGGCGCCGGCAATATCGGCACCGAGGCCGTCGCCCGCGCCGCACCCGATGGCTACACCATGCTGGTGACCGGGCCGAACCATGCGACCAACCCGCATTTGTTCGCGCGGCTGCCCTTCGACCCCGTGCGGGATTTCGCGCCAATCTCGCTGCTGACCTCG
>JAQGHV010000294.1 GCA_028288785.1 Rhodospirillales bacterium
CGCATCCTGCCGGGCATGAGCGCGAGAAAAGGCCGCCCCGGCGGCACCATCATCATCAAGCGGATCGAGGAGGCGCCGCACGCCCGTCATGGCGGCGCGTGGAAGGTCGCCTATGCGGATTTCGTCACCGCGATGATGGCGTTCTTCCTGCTGATGTGGCTGCTCAACGCCACCGATGAGGAAAAGCGCCGCGGACTCGCCGACTACTTCTCGATGGCCAACCTGATGGCGCAGAGCGCCTCCGGCTCCGGCCAGCCCTTTGGCGGGCGCACCCCGCATGATCCGGGCCAGATGACCGCCTCCACTGGCCGGCCCGAGGTGCAGGCCGGCCCGGTGACCGTCCTCGACATCGAGGAGGATGACAGCACCACGCCGGCGACCCCAATGACCCGCCACGAAGGCCCGCTCGGCGAGGCCGAGGTCGAGGCGCGCCGCACCATGGCGACACCGGAGGGCGCCCGCGCCGGTCCCGCCCCACCCCGCTCCGGCCCTTCGGCCACGCCGAGCGAGCGCCCCGACCCCGAGCAGATGCGCGATGTGGAACTGCGCGCCGAGCTCGCCCGCCGCGAGCAGGCCGCCTTCGAGCAGGCTGCCGAGCAGCTGCGCAATGCGGTCGAGAACGACCCGGCGTTGGCCGACATCGCGCGCCAGATGACGGTCGAGCAGGTGCCCGAGGGCCTGCGCATCCAGCTGCTCGACGCCGAGCGCCAGCCGATGTTCGCGCTCGGCGGCACCGTCCCCAATGACCGTGCACGAGCGTTGATGACGCGCGTGGCGCAGGTGATCCAGCGGCTGCCGAACAGCATCGCCATCGCCGGCCACACCGACGCAACGCCGTTCCGCGGCACCGGCAGCAACTGGGACCTCTCCGCGGACCGCGCCAACGCCACCCGCCGCCTGCTGACCGAGGTGGGGGTCGGCGAGGCCAGGATGCGCAGCGTGTCCGGCCAGGCCGACCGCGACCTGCTGATCCCGGGCCAGCCGACCAATCCCGGAAACCGGCGCGTGTCGATCACGCTGATCCGCCAGGTGCCGCAGGATTCTGCCGCGCCCGCGCCCGCGCCGAGTGCAAGTGCCCGCAGTGACGCGACAAGCGCAAGCGCGCGCCCTCACACGACGGGCACCGTTCTCCGATGACCTCCCTCGCCGGCTTCGCCTTCCTGCTCGCCACGGTGAGCGGCGGCTACGTAATCGCGGGCGGCAATTTCGCCATCATCCTGGGCTCGCTGCACTATGAGATGCTGATGATCGGCGGTGCCGCGACCGGCGCCTTCGTCATGTCCAACAGCATGCATGACGTGAGGCACACGCTCGCCGGTTTCGGGAAGATCCTGAAGGGCGCGCGCTATCACAAGTCCGACTACATGGACCTGCTGAGCCTGCTCTATTTCCTGGTCCGCCTTGCGCAGACCAAGGGACCGATGGCGCTGGAACCCCACATCGAGAAGCCCGAGGACAGCCCGGCCTTCCAGAAATTCCCCAAGCTCGTGGCGAACCACCACGCCACCAGCATCATCTGCGACTACCTGCGCATGGTGGGCATGAACTCCGACGATCCGCACCAGATCGAGGACATCATGGCGAAGGAGCTGAAGAAGATTCACAACGAGGAAATGCACGCCTCGCACGCCATGCAGAACATCGCCGATGCGCTGCCCGCGCTCGGCATCGTGGCCGCGGTGCTGGGTGTCATCAAGACGATGGCCTCGATCGATCAGCCACCAGCCGTGCTGGGGCGCATGATCGGCGGTGCGCTGGTCGGCACCTTCCTCGGCGTGCTGCTCGCCTATGGGTTGATGGGACCGTTTGCGGCCAGGCTGAAGGGCATCCTCGACGAGGAGGCGCGCTTCTTCGACGTCATCCGGTCGGTGCTGGTGGCGCATCTGCACGGCAACGCGCCGCAGGTGGCGGTGGAGATCGGGCGCAAGGCGGTGCCGAGCAACTACATGCCGAACTTCCTCGAACTGGAACAGGTGCTGCAGGATTTGCAGATCGCGTGATGCCGCTTGACCTTTCCACACCACCGCCACAAGCACCGCGACCATGAACCCAGCCGAACCGTATCCGTTCACGGCCTCGCCCTTCCATGACCTGCTCGGGCTGGAGCTGGCGGAATGGCGGCTCGGTTTCGCGCGCATGGTCTGCCACATCGGGCCGCAGCACATGAACCGCTCCGGCATCGTGCATGGTGGCGTGGTGCTGGCGCTGATCGACCAGGCGGCGGCATTCGCCGGGCTGTTCTGCACGGTGCCAGGAAATGTGCGGCGCGCGGTGACGGTCGATCTCGATTGCCGCTTCACGGGTCAGATCTCGGGCGGCACCATCAGTGCGGAAGGCCGCGTCGCCAGCGCCGGCCGCAGCATCTTTTTCGCGCGGACGGAGGTGTTCGATCCGGAGGGCCGCATGGTGGCGTTCGGCGCCTCGACGCACCGCTTTCGCAGCGGCAGCGAAAAGCCGGAAGGCGTCGCTCCCTAGCGCGGGCTGCGTTGCGGCGGCATCGCCGACAACACGCGGCGTGAGCGGATACGGCCACGGTAGCGCAATCAGCGATTGACCTGCATGCCACCCGGCACCAGCTTCCGCGCAACCGGGAGCCTGGTTTGAACGACGTCAACGCCGCCTTTGCCGCCGCCGCCGGCCTGATCGTGGACGCCGACCCCGCCGTACTCGGCATTGTCATGCTGTCCCTGCAGGTGAGCGTCTGCGCAGTGGCGATCGCTGCGGTCATCGGCTTGTCGCTCGGCGCCCTGCTGGCCGTCACGCGCTTTCCCGGCCGGGGCGCTGTTGTCGTGGCGCTCAATGCGCTCATGGGCCTGCCGCCGGTCGTGTGCGGGCTGCTGGTCTACCTGCTGCTGTCGCGCTCGGGGCCGCTGGGACAGTGGGGCCTACTGTTTACGCCATCGGCGATGATCTTCGCCCAGGCCGTGCTGATCGCGCCGATCCTTGCCGCACTCACCCGCCAGGTCCTGGAATCCTACTGGGAGGAATATGCCGAGCAGCTGCGCTCCTTCGGCGCCGGCCCGTGCCGCGCCGTGCCGACGCTGCTCTGGGACGGGCGCTTCGCCTTGCTGACCGTGCTGCTGGCAGGCTTCGGACGCGCCAGCGCGGAGGTCGGCGCCGTCATGATCGTGGGCGGCAATATCGAAGGTTATACACGCGTGATGACCACCGCCATCGCGCTCGAGACCAGCAAGGGCGACCTGCCCCTGGCGCTGGCGCTCGGCATCGTGCTGATGGCGATAGTGCTCGGCGTCAACGCGGCGGCGCACGCGCTGCGCGGCAACGCCACGCGCTGGGCAGGCTGATGCGCGCGCCCGACACCATCCTGCCGCTCACCATCGAGGGCCTGGGTTTCGCGCGTGATGGCCAACCGATCCTGAGCGGGGTGTCATTCATCATCGACGCCGGGCCGCCTTCCATCATCATCGGCCCGAACGGTGCGGGGAAAAGCGTGCTGCTGCGCCTGCTGCACGGCCTTCTCGTGCCGAGCGCCGGCACCATCCAATGGTCCGGCATCGCCGACCCGCGGCCGCGCCAGGCGATGGTGTTCCAGCGCCCGGTGCTGCTGCGCCGCTCGGTGTTGGCCAATGCGACCTGTCCGCTGGCCTTGGCGGGCCTTTCCCGCGCCGAGCAATTGGCCCGCGCGCACGCTGCGCTGGAGCTGGTCGGCCTCGCGGCACTCGCCGACCGCCCGGCGCGTTCGCTGTCTGGCGGCGAGCAGCAGCGCCTGGCGCTGGGCCGTGCGGCCGCGCTGCGGCCGGAGATCCTGTTCCTCGACGAGCCCTGCGCGAGCCTCGACCCCGCCGCCACACAGGCAGTGGAAGCGATCATCGCGCGGCTCGCCACCGCCGGCACCAAGATCGTGATGACGACGCATGATCTGGCGCAGGCGCGCCGCCTGGCTGGCGAGGCGCTGTTCCTCCATCGCGGACGGCTGCTGGAACAGTCGCCGGCTGCTCGCTTCTTCACCGACCCCGCGACATCAGAAGCCGCCGCGTTTCTGGCCGGCGCGCTGGTGTGGTGAGCGACGCCATGTTCCGTTGCCTCACCCTCGTGATGTTCGCGCTCCTGTCCCTGCCCGCCTTCGCGCAGGAGCGCAGCATCACCATCGCCAGCACCACCAGCACGGAGCAGTCCGGCCTGTTCGGCCACCTGCTGCCGATCTTCGCGCGGGAGACGGGCATCGCGGTGCGGGTGGTCGCGCTCGGCACAGGACAGGCGCTCAATGTCGGACGGCGCGGCGATGCCGACCTGGTCTTCGTGCATGATCGCGCGGCGGAGGAACGCTTCGTGGCTGATGGCGCCGGCGGCCCGCGCCTCCACGTGATGTTCAATGATTTCGTATTGGTCGGCCCCGCCGCCGACCCCGCGGGCATCGCAAGCATGCGCGACACCAACGAGGCGCTGCGCCGCATCGCCGCCGCGCGCGGGCCCTTCGTCTCGCGTGGGGATCGCTCGGGCACGCATGCCGCGGAGCTGCGCCTGTGGCAGCTGGCTGGGGTGGACCCGGTCGCGGGGCGTGGCGCGTGGTATCGCGAGGTCGGCCAGGGGATGGGGCCGGCGCTGAACACCGCTGCCGCGCAGGGCGCCTATGTGCTGGCCGATCGCGGCACCTGGCTTGCGTTCCGCAATCGCCAGGACCTCCGCATCCTGCTCGAGGGCGATGCGCGGCTGTTCAACCAGTACGGCGTGATGCTGGTGAACCCGCGGCGCCACCCGCATGTGAAGGTGGCCGATGCGCAGCGCTTCATCGACTGGATCGTGGCGCCCGCAGGGCAGGCCGCCATCGCGGCCTACGGGATCGGTGGAGAGCAGCTGTTCTTCCCGAACGCGACGGTGCCGGAGCCGGTGTCGTAGCGTGGATCGACGCTGACTGGAGCGCGGGGCGTCGTCAGAAAGTGGTCGTTTCTAACTGCGCGGCCGGCACGGCGGCAACGGGAGCAAGCTTGCGGGATTCACACGGGTACCGTTGAGCAGCGCCTCGAAATGCAGGTGCGTACCGTAGGTCACTCCGGTGCGGCCGACGCGGCCGAGTGCTTCCCCCTGCGCCACCTCGCGGCGCCCCGAGGCGATGGTCGGTGCCACGGTCCCGAGATGCGCGTAGCGGGTGGTGAGTCCGCCGGCGTGGACGACCTCCACCTCCAGCCCGGCGGCACCGCGGCGGCGCACCCAGGCGATGCGCCCGGCCGCCGCGGCGCGCACCCAAGCGCCGGGCGGGGCGGGGATGTCCATGCCAGAATGCACGAGCGAGGCACGCGGCCCGCCCGGACCCCGCGCCCCGAAGGGCGATGAGATGCAGGCGGGCGTGAGGGGCGTGTTCAGCATGGGCTGTGCCGCCGCCGGCAAGCTGAGGACCACGGCCACGACAACGCCGCGAGCCAACGACGGGAACGAGACCATCCTCCACGCATAGGTCATCGGCTCCACCACCGCACCACACGCTTCATCCAACACAGGCCTCCCCGCCTTCGCACCAATGATCAAAAACAGAAGAAGGGGGTCCGCGGGGAATTCTTTCCCCCGGCCTTTCTACTTGCGCCCCCCGGCATTTCCGCGATGATCCCCACAAAATACCCCGAGGAAAACGCGCGCCATGCCTGCTGCCACCATCACCGCGCTCCTCGCCGCCGGCGACGCCGATGCCGCCGCCATCCGTACTCCCGAGGGTCGGGCGCCGCTCACCTATGCCGGTCTGCGCGCGCTCGCCGGCGACACTGGTGCCTGGCTGAACGCGCATGGCATCGGCCGGCAGGACCGGGTGGCGATCGTGTTGCCGAACGGGCCGGAGATGGCGACGGCGTTCCTCGCGATCGCCGCGCATGCGACCACGGCGCCGCTGAACCCCGGCTATCGGCTGGAGGAGTTCGAGTTCTACATCGCAGACCTCAAGGCTCGCGCGCTGGTCGTGGCGGCCGGGCATGAGACGCCGGCGCGGGAGGCTGCCGCACGGCTTGGGGTGCCGATCCTCGAACTCACGCCGGGTGCGGAAGCAGGTGCATTTACGCTTGCGGGCGGCACCCTCGGCGCCGCCGCGCAGCCTGGCCCGGCGGAGCCTGGCGATGTTGCGCTGGTGCTCCACACCTCCGGCACCACGGCGCGCCCGAAGATCGTGCCGCTGACGCAGACGAACGTCGCGGCGTCGGCGCGCCATATCGGCGCGACGCTGGCGCTTTCGCCCGGCGATGCCTGCCTGAACGTGATGCCCCTGTTTCACATCCACGGGCTGATCGCGGCGGTGCTGTCATCGGTCGCCGCCGGTGGTTCGGTGATCTGCACGCCGGGCTTCGATGCGCTGAAGTTCTTCCGTTGGCTCGATGAGGAGAAGCCCAGCTGGTACACGGCCGTGCCGACCATGCACCAGACCATCCTCACCCGCGCGCCGCGCAATGCCGAGGTGATCGCGCGCCGGCAACTGCGCTTCATCCGATCCTCCTCCGCCTCCATGCCCGGCCCGGTGATGCGCCAGATGGAGGAGACGTTCGGCTGCCCGCTCGTCGAGAGCTACGGCATGACGGAGGCCGCGCACCAGATGGCGTCAAACCCGCTCGCCGGCCCGCGCAAGGCGGGGCTGGTGGGCGTCGCGGCCGGGCCGGAAGTCGCGATCATGGATGATGAAGGCACGCTGCTTCGGCAGGGCGACATCGGCGAGGTGGTGATCCGCGGCCCCAACGTGACGCTCGGCTACGAGGCCAATCCGGAGGCGAACGCGAAGGCGTTCACCAATGGCTGGTTCCGCACCGGCGACCAGGGTTTTCTCGATGAGGATGGCTTTCTGCTGCTGACCGGGCGCCTCAAGGAACTCATCAACCGCGGTGGCGAGAAGGTCTCGCCGCTGGAGGTCGACGGCATCCTCAGCGATCATCCGGGGGTCGCGCAGTGCCTCACCTTCGCAATCCCGCATGACAAGCTGGGTGAGGAAGTGGGTGCCGCCATCGTGCTGCGGGAGGGCCACGCGCCGACCGAGCGCGAGCTACGTGATTTCGCGGCGAAGCATTTGGCCGACTTCAAGGTGCCGAAGAAGATCGTCTTCCTGGCCGAGATACCCAAGGGCGCGACGGGCAAGCTGATGCGCATCGGGCTCGCCGAGAAGCTGGGCATCACGGCATGAGACTGTGCGTGTTCGGCGCCGGCGCGATCGGCGGACTGATGGCGGCGAAGCTCGCGGCCAAGGGCGATGTCGAGGTCACCGTCATCGCCCGCGGCCCGCATCTGGCCGCGATGCAGGAGCGCGGCCTCACGCTGCGGTCCGAGGGACAAGAGATCGTCACCCATCCGCGCTGCGTCGCGACGGCGGCCGAGGCCGGGCCGCAGGATTATGTGCTGGTCACCCTGAAGGCCAACGCACTGCCGACAGCCGCCGCTCAGATCGCGCCGCTGATCGGGCCGGAGACCGCCATCGTCTCCGCCGTGAACGGCATCCCCTGGTGGTATTTCCACGCCCAACCCGGCCCCCACGCCGGGCACCGGCTGCGCAGCGTGGACCCGGACGGCGCGGTGTGGGCGCTGCTCCCACCCGAGCGCACCATCGGCTGCATCGTCTATCCCGCCGCCGAGGTTCCGGAACCCGGCGTGGTGGAGCACAGCTATGGCGACCGCTTCACCCTGGGCGAGCCGGATGGCAGCCGCACCCCGCGCATCATGGCGCTGTCGGAGGCCCTGATCGCGGCCGGCTTCAAGGCACCGATCCGTCCAAAGATCCGCGACGAGCTGTGGGTGAAGCTGTGGGGCAACCTCGCCTTCAATCCGATCAGCGCGCTTACCGGCGCGACGCTCGATGTGCTCACCGCCGATCCTGGCCAGCGCGGCGTGGCGCGGGCGATGATGCTGGAGGCAAAGGCTATCGGCGAGGCGCTCGGCGTGCGGTTCGCGATCGATGTGGACAAGCGCATCGCGGGTGCGGCGGAGGTCGGCGCGCACAAGACATCCATGCTGCAGGATCTGGAGCGCGGTCGGCCGATGGAGATCGATGCGCTGCTCGGCGTGATCGTGGAACTCGCTGAGTTGACCGGCTTGTCGGCGCCGATCTGCGCCGCCACACTCGCCCTCGTGCGCGCTCGCGGGCGCACGGCCGGCTGTTACGGAGGCTGAAACCATGGCGCAAAAGGTATTCATCAACCTGCCGGTCACCGACCTGCAGCACTCGACCGCCTTCTACAAGGCGCTCGGTTTTCCGACCAATCCGCAATTCTCCAACGAGATGGCGAGTGGCATCGTGCTGTCCGAGCACAACTACATCATGCTGCTGACGCATGACTTCTTCGCCGGCTTCACGCCGAAGCCGATCGCCAACGCCCACCAGGCGACAGAGGTGCTGCTCGCACTGGATTGCGAAAGCCGCGAGGCGGTGGATGAGATGGTCGCCAAGGCGCTCGCCGCTGGCGGTGCGACGTATGCCGAAGCGAAGGACATGGGCTCCATGTACAGCCACGGTTTTGCGGACCCCGATGGGCACATCATCGAGGTGTTCTGGATGTCCGGGCCGCCACCGGCCTGAGCTCAGGCGGCCGGCGGCCGGCCGCTGGTTTTTCCTTTTTGTGCCCTGAGGCGCCAGGCCTGCTTCAAGCACCCGTGCCGCTGCCCTCGAAGCGGTTGCGCAGCGTGCCGATGCCGTCGATCGCGACCTCGACCACGGTGCCCGGCTTCATCGACACCGCGCCCAGCGAGGTGCCGCACGAGATCACGTCGCCGGCCTCCAGCGTCATCTCGCGCGAGATGAGCGCGATGATGCGGGCGGGCGGGATGATCATGTCCGCCAGCGGATAGTCCTGCCGCACGCGGCCGTTCACCGAAACGCGCACCCGCGCAGTCAGCCAATCCAAATTCGTAGCGATACCCGGTCCAATCGGCCCGAAGGTGTCGCAGCCCTTGGCGCGCGCCCATTGCGGGAATGAGGGGTCTGCAGTCAGCAGGTCGAGCGCAGTGACGTCGTTGACGCAGGTGAAGCCGAAGATGGCGCTCTCGGCTTCGGCCTCGTCAACGCCAGCGCAGCGTTTGCCGATGACCACGCCCAGCTCGCCCTCATAGACCACGCGCCCGGTGTAGGAGGCGGGCGGGCGGATCGACGCCTCGGGTCCGACCACGCAGTCGGGGTTTTTCAGGAACCAGAGTGGGACCGAAGGGATCGCCAGGCCATTCTTGGCGGCTGCCTCGTGGAAGTTGTTCCACAGCCCGATGAAGCGGCCGGGCCGCACCGGGGCCAGGAGCGTCACCTCGGCCAGCGGCACCCGTCCGCCGGTTGGCGATGCGCCTGCAAATAGGTCGCCTTCATGCGTTGCGATGCTCTCGTCATCGAGCACGCCAAAACCTTCCGCATCGCCGCGCCGAAACCGCACCCAGATCGCCATGCCGACACTCCTGTCCCTCACCGCCGAGGATACACGGGAGCGGGCGCGTCAGGCGAGTGCGGCTACTTCCTCGCGCAGGATGATCTCCACCTCGCTCGCCGGCAGCCGCGCGAGTGCCGGGAGGCCAAGGCCTCGGCGTGCCGCCACGCGCGCCGCGATCTCGAGGCCGAGCACGTAGCCGCTGCGCGCGGGAATGTCGCCGCGATAGCCGTAGCTAAGGTAGCGGGCACGCGCCTCGCCGGTGGAGGCGCCGAGGACCGGCAGCACTTCGCCCGCGACGCGCCGCAACAGGGCGGCATCGATGGCGGCGAGGTTCGCGTCGCCCAGCAGCACTTCCTTGCGCGAGGCCCCAGGCCGCAGCACGGCGCAGGCGTGCACGGCCAAGCCCTCCTTCCAGATGCCGAGCCAGAGCGGATCACCGCCCGGCAGAAGCAGGCTGGCATTCACCTGGTGGTGGTAGAGGTGGAAGGATTCATGGTCGAGCAGGATGGCGAGGTCGGCATTCTCACCATGCACGCGCACCACGCCGTCGAGCCCCACGAACAGCGCTGGGCCGGAAGGAATGATGCGCACCCGCGCATCGAACCAGAAGAAGGAAGGCAGGAGTGTCACGCCTGCGGCCGGTGTGCTGAGTATTGGGTCGGCAGAGTCCGCTGTGTCAGGTGCTGTTGCGGCCGTTGACGGTGCTGGTGCCGCGCCCGGCAGGGGTGTTGGCAGGGCGTTCGGCAACCGCGTCCGTGCCGCGTCAGCCAGTTCAGTCTGACCCGCCTCTGGCAACTCCGTTCGTGCCGCCGTTCGCAACGGCGCTGGCGCCGTGTCCGGCAGCACCTGCGCGAAACGCGCCGCATGCGCGGTCCATTGCGCCGGAAAGCCGAGCGAGAGCCGCCGCACCGCATCCGCCATTGGCACAAACGCCCTCAACCACTGGCCCAGATCGACACGCCCAATGCCGGCGTCGCGGTAGGAGGCGATGTTCGGCAGGAAGAACTCATCCCGGATGGCGAGGGCGCGGGCATCCATGCCAGACGCCGCGTGCCGGTCGAACACCGCCCAGAACCTCGGCATGAGGTCACGCGGCAAAGCGCCTTGTGCCGGAGCCGGCGAAGCAGTCAGCGCACCGCCCAACGCGAAAAGCGTGCGCCGTGCGATCGACCGCGACGCGTGTTCCGCCATGCGCTCGCCCGCGCCGCCATCGCATAGTGGCGCGGGTCCGATCATTGCATCAAGCGAGAGCCAGCGGCGGCGTGCGCGCATCGTCCTTCAACACCTCGCCCGCCAGGTAGAGGCTGCCGCAGATCAGCACCCGTCCCGGCGGCCCCGAGATGCGCGCCAGTGCATCCGTGATGCGCGGCCCCACCAGCGCGACGCCGCCGGATGCCGCGACGATGTCCTCCACCGGCATGGCCAGGTGCTGCCCCGGTTCCGCCACCGCATGGATCGTATCGGCAAGGCCCAGGAGCGGGCGCAGGAATTCGCCGCTCGCCTTGCCCTTCTTCATGCCGACGAGAAGATGCAGCGGGCGGTCGCGCCAGGATGGTAGGTGCGCGGCCAGCGCCTGCCCTGCCCCGGCATTGTGACCGCCATCCAGCCACAGCTCCCAGCCCGGCGGCAGAAGATGCGCCAGCGCGCCATGCAGTCGTTGCAACCGCGCCGGCCAGGTCGCGGTGGTCAGCCCCTGCGCGATCGCCGCGTCGGTGAGCCAGGGCGGGTTCCAGGCACGCAGCGCTGTAATCGCGATGCCCGCATTCTCGAACTGGTGCGGTCCCGGGAGTGAAGGCGCCGGCAAGTCCAGCGTGGCAATGGCATCGCGGTAGCGCAGCCCACCTTCATGCGGCTCGGCAGTCCATGCGGCACCGCGCGCGAGCAAAGGCGCCCCAATCGCAGCCGCGACCTCCGCGACCACGCCGGCGGCTTCCGGCGCATGCAGTGCCGTCGCGCAGGGCACGCCGGGCTTGATGATCCCGGCCTTCTCGAAGGCGATGGCGGCGAGCGTCTCGCCCAAGAACTCCATGTGGTCGAGCGAGAGGCTGGTGATCGCGGTCGCCACCGGCGCCTCGACCACGTTGGTCGCGTCGTAGCGGCCACCCAGGCCCACTTCCAGGATCAACAGGTCCGCCGGCACCTCGGCGAACAGCCAGAAGGCGGCGGCCGTGGTGATCTCGAAGATGGTGATGGGAGCGCCGGCATTGACGCGCTCGGTATGCTCAAGCGCATCAGACAGCGCCGCCTCGCTGACCAACTCTCCGGCCAAACGGATGCGCTCGGCGAAGCGCACGAGGTGGGGGGAGGTGAAGACGTGCACGCGCAAACCGGCGGCCTCGGCGATGGCGCGAAGGAAGGCGCAGGTGCTGCCCTTGCCGTTGGTGCCCGCGACATGGATCACCGGTGGCAGCCGTCGCTCGGGATGGCCGAGCGCGGCCAGCGCGCCCCACATCCGGTCCAGGCTGAGGTCGATCAGCCGTGGATGGAGCGAATGCAGGCGCTCAAGAATAGCCTCGCTGCGGCCCTGGCCCATGGCGCGTCAGTTGTTCGCCGCGGGTTGCGGCGGCGGCAGCACGACCGTCGGCTCGCCTGCCATCTCCGGTTCGGGGGCCACGACCAACGGCACGCGCAGCAGCCCGATGATCCGCCCGAGCGTCTCGCGCATGTCGCCGCGTGGCACGACCAGGTCGAGGATACCGTGCTCCAGCAGGTATTCGGCGCGCTGGAACCCTTCGGGCAGCTTCTCGCGCACGGTCTGCTCGATCACGCGAGCGCCGGCGAAGCCGATCAGCGCGCCGGGCTCCGCGATCTGGATGTCGCCGAGCATGGCGAAGCTCGCGGTCACGCCGCCGGTGGTCGGGTCGCACATGACGACGATGAAGGGGAGCCCGGCCTCCTTCACCAGCCGCGTCGCGATGACCGTGCGCGGCATCTGCATGAGGCTCACCGCGCCCTCCTGCATGCGCGCGCCGCCCGAGGCGGTGAACACGATCAACGGTGCATCCTGTAGCACCGCGAGCCGCGCGGCGGTGACGATGCCCTCACCGACGCCGGCTCCCATCGATCCACCCATGAAGGCGAACTCGAAGGCCGCGACAACAGCGCGATGGCCATCGATGGTGCCGTGCGCGACGGCGATCGCGTCATCCATCGCGGATTTCGCCTGCGCCTCGCGCAGCCGGTCGGCGTAGCGCCGCTGGTCGCGGAAGCGCAGCGGGTCGCTCGGCACGCGCGGCAACTCGATCCGGCTGAAACCGCTATCGAAGGTGTATTCCAGGCGCCGGTTCGCGCTGATGCGCATGTGGTGGCCGCAATGCGTGCAGACATGCAGCGCCCGCTCGAGGTCGCGATGGAAGATCATCTGCTCGCAGGCCGAGCATTTGTGCCAGAGATTCTCCGGCACCTCGCGCGGTGCGCCGAACAGCGTCTTGATCTTGGGCAGCGCCCATTCGCTGATCCAGTTCATCGGCGAATCTCCTCGGCCAGTGCACGCACCGCGTCGAGCACGCGGCGCACGGTGTCGCTCTTCGCACGGCCATGTTCATCAAGGCTTCCCGCCAGCACATCGACCAACGCGGTGCCAACGGCGGCGCCATCGCCGATGCCGGCTGCCTCGGCTGCCTGGGCCGGCGTTCGGATGCCAAAGCCAATCACGATCGGCAGGTCGGTATGGGCGCGAATGCGGGGGATCTCGGCGGCCATGGATTCGCGCGACGCACTCCGCGTCCCGGTGATGCCGAGGATCGACACGTAGTAGACGAAGCCCGACGTCGCCGCGAGGACCTTGGGCAGCCTGGAATCATCGGTCGTCGGCGCCACCAGCCGGATCAGGTCGAGCCCCTGCGCCTTCGCATCGGGCTCAATCTCATCGGCTTCCTCCGGCGGCACGTCGACGATGATGAGGCCGTCGACGCCGGAAGACGCCGCCTCGACGCAGAAGCTCGCGACGCCGTAGGAGAGGATCGGGTTGTAGTAGCCCATGAGCACGATGGGGGTCGCCGTCTCCTCGGCACGGAAATCCCGCACCAGGGCAAGCGTGCGCGACAGCGTGGCCCCGGACTTCAGCGCGCGCTGGGCGGCGAGCTGGATGGAAGGGCCATCGGCCATCGGGTCGGTGAAGGGCATGCCGACCTCGATGATGTCAGCCCCCGCGCCCGGCAAACCGCGCAGGATCGCGAGCGAGGTCGCGGGGTCCGGGTCATAGGCTTGGAGGTAGGTGATCAGAGCCCCGCGGGTGCCCTTCAGGCTGGCGAAGCGGGCGGCGATGCGGCTCATGAGGGGATTCCAAGGCTGGGGGAAATGAATTTCCCCCAGACCCCCTTTCTTTTATTTTTGGCTTCTTGGTGCCCGCTCGCAAGTGGCACCGCCGGCCCGACGCGAGTGCTGCCCGCACAGCCAGCACCAATCGACAAAAACAAAAGAAAGGGGGTCTGGGGGAAATTCATTCCCCCCATGCTTGCTCCGCTCACAGCCTCTCCCCCAGCAGCTTCGCCACGGTGAAGATGTCCTTATCGCCCCGCCCGCACATGTTCATCACCAGGATCTTGTCCGCATCCATCCCAACCGCGAGGCGCATGGTCGCGGCCAGCGCGTGCGCCGGTTCCAGCGCGGGGATGATGCCTTCGAGGCGCGAGCACAGTTGGAAGGCGTCCAGCGCGTCGTCGTCGGTGGCGCTCACGTAGCGCACGCGGCCAATTTCGTGCAGCCAGGAATGCTCGGGCCCGACGCCGGGATAGTCCAGGCCGGCGCTGATGGAGTGCGCCTCCTGCACCTGGCCGTCATCATCCTGCAGCAGGTACATGCGGTTGCCGTGCAGCACGCCAGGCCGTCCCTTGGCGAGGGAGGCCGCATGCTCGTGCGTGTCGATGCCGCGCCCGGCCGCTTCGACGCCATACATCTGCACGGAGGGATCGTCGAGGAAGGGATAGAACAGGCCCATGGCGTTGGAGCCGCCGCCGATCGCCGCGACCAGCGCGTCCGGAAGGCGGCCTTCGGCGGCCTGCATCTGCACCTTCGCCTCCTCGCCGATGACGCTCTGGAAATCGCGGACCATCATCGGGTAGGGGTGCGGGCCGGCGACGGTGCCGATGCAGTAGTAGGTGTCCGTCACGTTCGCGACCCAGTAGCGCAGGGCCTCGTTCATCGCGTCCTTGAGGGTGCCCGCACCGGCGCTCACCGGGCGAACCTCGGCGCCGAGCAGCTTCATGCGGAACACGTTGGGCTGCTGCCGCTCGACATCGGTGGCGCCCATGAAGACGGTGCAGGGCAGGTCGAACAGGGCGCAGGCCGTGGCCGTCGCGACCCCATGCTGGCCGGCGCCCGTCTCGGCGATGATGCGGGTCTTCCCCATCTTCTTCGCGAGCAGGATCTGGCCGAGCACGGCGTTGATCTTGTGCGCGCCGGTGTGGTTCAGCTCGTCGCGCTTGAAGTAGATCTTGGCACCCTTGCCGGGCTTGGCGCTCTTGCGGACATGCGCGGTGATGCGCTCGGCGGACCACAGCGGGCTAGGGCGGCCGACGTAATCCTTCAGCAGCCGGCGCCATTCGTCCTGGAAGGCCTGGTCGGTCTTGGACGCCTCATAGGCGGCCTCGACCTCAAGGATCAGCGGCATCAGGGTCTCGGCGACGAAGCGGCCACCGAACTGGCCAAAGCGGCCGCGGCTATCGGGACCTTGGCGGAACGAGTTGGGCATCGGTCCGGACGCTGGTGGCGCAATGGCCCCTGAGGCGTCGATCGGTCGGTCACCTTCTAGCGGCTTGTTCACGGGCTTTTCCCTTCGCAGGAGCGTCACATAGCCTCGTGCGCGCGGTTTCGCTACCCGGCGCGGGCCGCGCGGATAAATTCGGCGATGAGGCCCGGGTCCTTCACGCCGCGCGTGCGTTCCACTCCGGAGGAGACATCGACCCCCGGCGCACTCGAGGCGCGGATTGCCTCGGCCACATTGCCGGGCCTCAGCCCGCCGGCCAGCAACCAGGGCTTTGGCACGTTGCGGCCAGCCATCAAGGCCCAGTCGAATGCCGCGGCGTTGCCACCGGGAAGTGCCGCACCTGGCGGCGGCTTGGCGTCGAGCAGGAAGCTGTCCACCATCGGCGCGAAATCCGCCAGCGCGTCGAGGTCGGCGGCTTCCGCGATGCCCAGAGCCTTCATCACGGGCACGCCGAAGCGGGCCCGAATTTCGGCACAGCGTGCTGGGTTCTCTGCGCCGTGCAACTGGATCAGGTCGAGGGGGCAGGCCTCCAGCACCGCGGCGATGTCGGCGTCGGAGGGGTCCACGAACAGCCCGACGCGGCCGGGACCGCCCGCGTGCCGTGCGGAGAGCTGCCCCGCCTCGGCCGGCGTAAGCGCGCGCGGGGAGGCCGGGAAGAAGACCAAGCCAAGCAGGTCGGCGCCATTGGTGACCGCCGCATCGAAACCGACAGCGTCCTTGATGCCGCAAATCTTGACGATCATGGGAGACCCGCCGCGATTGCGCGTGCCGCCGCCGCCGGGTCGGCGGCACCCGTGATGGGGCGGCCGATGACGATCCAATCGGCGCCGGCGGCCACCGCCTCGGCCGGGGTCGCGGTGCGCGCCTGGTCGCCGGCATCGCTGCCGGTGGGCCGCACGCCCGGCACCACCAGGAAGGGCGCGTCGCCCAGCGCATCGCGCAGCATCGCGACCTCGCGCGGCGAGCAGACCAGCCCATCCGCGCCGGCCGCCATCGCCATGCGGGCGAGGCGCAGCACCTGCGCGGCGGGGTCGTCCGCGACACCCGTCTCGCGCAGCGCCGCGGCATCCATGCTGGTCAGCACCGTGACCGCGAGCAGCATCGGCCGCGCGGCGCCGGCGCGTTCGGCGGCATCCCGCGCGGCTGATATCATGGCTGCACCGCCGGATGCATGCAGTGTCAACATGGCCGGTGCGAGCGGCAGCAGGCTGCGCACCGCGCCAGCCACCGTGTTGGGAATGTCGTGCAGTTTCAGGTCGAGGAAGACTGGCACGGGGCGCGCGACCGCTGGCGGCCCCATCGCGCAGAACAGCTCAAGCCCGATCTTCAGCAGCCCGCAGCAAGGTGCCAGCGCATCGCAGAGCACCTTCGCCCGCGCCGCATCCCCGGTGTCGATCGCCGCGATGATGCGCGCATGGGCAGCGCGCGGCCGCTCAATCACGCCACGGGGCGGAGCGCGCGGGAGGCCCCGCTCTCACCAGGCCGCTGTGCAGCCTCGGCATCCGAGCGATACCGTGCGAGCTCCATCTCCAGCGTCTGCACCTGCCCACGCAGGTCTCGCGCGCGGGCGCGAGCCGGCAGCGAGGCGAGCCAGGCGATGATCGCGCCCAACAGGAAGAATATTCCTGCGACGATGAGCACCGCCAGTGAGAGAGTCGTCTGCCAGCTCAGGTCGAACGGCCACATACGCAGTGCGACGGGCGAGCTGTTGCTCAGCGCGAACACCACGATTACGAGGATAAAGGGTCCGATCAGCAACCAGCGCAGCATGGCGTAAACTCCGTCAGGCGATCCGTCAGGCGATCCGTCAGGCGGGAACGGTGGCGCGCCGCACGGTCGCGGGCCGGCGCTTGACGCCCTCGTTCACCCGCTCGCGCAGTTCCTTGCCCGGCTTGAAGTAGGGCACGGCCTTCGCCGACACCTCAACGGCCTCACCCGTCCGCGGGTTGCGCCCGAGGCGCGGGTCGCGCCGCTTGGTCGAGAAGGCACCAAAGCCCCGCAGCTCCACGCGCTGTCCGCGCGCCAGGGCAGCCGTCACCTCCTCGAAGATGGTCGCGACGATCAGGTCGATATCATCAGGCCGCAGATGCGGGCTCTCGGCCGCAAGTTGCGCGATCAACTCCGATTTCGTCATCCGGCCAGCCCTCTCGCGTCAGAGCGAAGGCTGCCAGAGAGCGCGCGGTCCGTCAACGCCAAGCCATTCAGAAAAAAGGCTTTTTACGACGAAGCCGATGGTGCTCTGGAACCAGCGCTCCGTACGGCTGCGGGTTTCGATGGCGCGTATCGGCAGGCTGTCCGGCACTTGGCGCTCCGCGGCCAGCCAGGCGCGCGCCTCGCGCTCACCGCCGATCGCGTCCACGAGGCCGAGCGCCACCGCCTCGCGTCCCGTCACCACACGGCCATTGGCGAGTTCGCGCACGCGTGCCTCATCCATGTGCCGCCCGGCGGCGACCATGCGGATGAACTGCCCGTGCAGCTCGCCGATCATGTGTTCCATCGCGGCGCGGCCTTCGGGCGAGAGCGAACGGAACGGGCTCGGCTGGTCCTTCAGTGGGCCGGAGGCGATCACCTCCGCCTGGACGCCGAGGCGCCCCATGAGCTCGGCCACGTTGAAGCTCTGCAGGATGACGCCGATCGAACCGGTCAACGTCGCCTCCCGCGCCAGGACCCGGTGCGCCGGCATCGCGATCATGTAGCCGGCCGAGGCGGCGAGGCCGCCCATGGTGGCGATGACAGGCTTCGTCTCGGCGAAGCGCGCGATGGCGCCGTGCAGCGCCTCGCCACCCGACATCGACCCGCCGGGGCTGTTGATCTCGAGAATGAGGGCGCGGATGTTCGTGTTCCGCGCGGCGCGGTCGATCGCCTCGATCACCCGGCGATCCTCGCCGATGGTGCCGGAGATGCTGAGCCGCGCGACGTGCTCACGCCCGCCGCCCGCGCCCATCAGGCCGCGGCCCGGAAGCGTCGCCAGGGCGATGGCACCGAGCACCGCCACAACGGCGAGGGCGCGCCAAAAGGACAGGCGGCGCTTGATGCGGCGACGGTCGGTCAGCAGGTCGGCATCGAGGGACAAGGGGGGCATCCGGAATGTGCCTGCCTTGAATGGCGCGCGCACCGCTGCGCGGCAAGGGTGCCGCCGCAATATGGCCCTGGAGGCAGGCGGCGGGATCGGTGATAAGCTTGCACCGACCACGAGGAGAGCAGACATGGGCGGACATATTCTGGGTGAGCGCGAGAGGGCGCTCGAGGAAGCATTCTTCGCGCGCCACAACCAGGCGCTGGTGCAGAAGATGCGTGAGGAAGACCAGGCCAAGACACGGCGTTCCGCCATCGCCGCCGCTTCGGGCATTACCGACGACGCGTTGCTGGACAAGCTGGCCGAGATGAAGATCGGCCCCGAGATGCTTGCCGCCATCGCCTATGTGCCGCTGGTGCTGATGGCATGGGCCGATGGCAGCCTTGACGCGCGGGAGCGCGAGGCGGTGCTCGCCGGCGCGAAGGAGGGTGGGCTCGACGCGCATCCCGACGCGCGCGGCTTGCTCGATGCCTGGCTCGTGGCGCCGCCGCCGCCTTCGCTGGCGGAAGCCTGGCGCGGCTATGTGCAGGCGATCACGGCGGCCATGGCGC
>JAQGHV010000300.1 GCA_028288785.1 Rhodospirillales bacterium
AAATCGCTTCGGCCTGGACGCGTGATTGCCACCAGCACAGCGCCGGCGTCACGACGAGTTCCATCGCCAGGCCGAACAGCATCGGCGCGTCTGGCACGCCGGCCGCGAACAGGCCGCCGAGGCGCGCCAAGCCGCCTAGGAACACGATGAAGGTGAGCAGGCGAAACGGTGCGCCCTGCACCTCGATGCGCGGGATCAGCGCCGCGAAGCCCAGCCCGATGCCCACCAGCAGGCCCGAGAGGTAGCGCACATGGCTGTCGGCGGAGACGAACTCCGCCCGCGGCACGCGCAGGAAATCAGTGCCGAAGATTACCCCGGCGCCACCCGCCGCGAGCGGTACGATGCAGGCAAGCGCGACCGCCAGCCGCAAGGCACCGCGCTGCGTCACGCCGGGGCGAGGCCCTGCGCGGCCAGCACCTCCGGTGTGCACAACGCGACCAGAGCATCGAGCAGCGCGCCGCCATCCACGCTCGCGAAGCTCGCTGCCGTGAAGACCAACTTCTCCTGCAAGGCGTCGGGCAACGGGACGGGTGGTTCCAGGCCCGGGACGGCGAGCAGCTCGCTCATCTGCTGGATGGCGAGTGCAGCCTCGCCACGCGCCACCAGCGCACCCGTAAAACCCTCGGGGATGATGGTGGCCTTGGCGTTGACCTCGTCGGCGATGCCGAGGCGGGCGATCAGGCTGGCGAAAAACAGCCCACTCGCCCCTTGCCGCGAATAGACGATGGAGGGGACCGCACGCAGCGCCGCTACCGTTGTGGCCTCGGTAGAGAAATCCGGCGGCGTAGCACCGGCTCGGACCGCGGCACCGACTGAGGAGCGCGCCAGGTTCACCTGCCGGCCACCGACGACGCCCTCAGCAACGAGCTTGGCGATACCCGCCTCGGTGATGGCCGCGACGTCACCGCGCGCGCCATCGGCGATGCGCGCGAGCATGACCTGCGTGGGCGCGAACTCGGCCGTAACCGGCATGCCGAGTTTGGCTGAGAGGTCCTCAAGGCGCGGTTCGATCACGCCTTGCAGGCCGAGCGTCGAGAGCAGCCGCAGCGCCATCTCAGGCGGCGGGCGAAAGGACGTGGATCACCCGGCTCGCGATCATCGGCCGCGTCTTGGCGGCGTATTCCGCCATGTGCGGCGAGGCGCCGTGGGCCTTCAGCGTCTCAGGGCTCGACCACTTCTCGATCACCACGAAGGCGTCCGGGCCGAGCGGCGTCTGGATCTTGCCCATATCGGGCGTGTCGGTCGCCGGGCCGTATTCGATGCAGCCTTCCTCGGCGTGGACGGCGGGCATGTTGGCGCGGAAATGGCCAAGGATCTCCTCGCGCTTGCCGGGCAGCGCGGTGATGATGGCGAGAACATGGATCATGGGGGTTCCTCCTGCGTTTCTGTCCCGAGCCTATCGGGGCCGGCGGGGGGCGTCCATCACGGGAGCAGGGTCATGGCATTCGCGGAAATTCATGAGGGCGACGCACCGCCCGACATTACCAGGCTCTACGCGCGGCTGCGGGAGGCGGTGGGTATCCCCGTCGTCAACCTGATCTGGCGGCACGCGGCGACGATGCCCGGCGTGCTCGCCTGGATGGTGGACACCGCTGAGGACATCATGCGGAGCGCCGCAGTCCGCAACGAGCGCGACGCGATGCTGGCGCTGGGCGACGCCGCCGCCTTCGCCGATTTCGCCGCCGCCGCGCGGTGCTTGCCGGAGGCGGAGCAGGCGATGCTGCGTGTGATGGTGGGCACCTATAATCGCGGCAACCTCACCAACCTTCAGGTGCTGACCGCCCTTCGCCAGGCCATCGCCGGGGAGCCCATAGGCGGCGCGGCGCTGACGCTCGACGCGCTGCCGCCACCGATGCTGCCGGCGCTGCCGCCGCAGCCGAAACTATCGGAACTGCCGGCCCGGATCGCCGATGAGGTGCGTGCACTCGCGGCCTTCCATGACCGGATCGGCGGTGCAGTGCCGAGCCTCTATGTCCACCTCGCGCTGATCCCTTCGATGTTGGGTCCGATGCGCGCCGCGACCGCGCCCCTCTTCGCCAGTGGTGCGGTCCGCGCCCTGCGGGACAGGCTCATCACGCGTGCCCATTCGGCCGCGCCAAAACTGCGCGCGGGAATGACGCCGCCCGGCCCCTTCCCCGCAGGTTACGCGGCGTCGCTGCTGCCGGCTCTCGATGGCTTCGCCGGTGGGCTCATCGCTGAAATGGGCGGGATCGGCGCCGGCATCGCGATGGCGTTCGATCAGTAGCTGCGCGGCAGGCCCAGCACCTTCTCGGCGATGAAGCACAGGATCAGCTGCGGACTCACCGGCGCTATGCGCGGGATCATCGATTCCCGCAGGTAGCGCTCCACGTGATATTCCTTGGCGTAGCCGAAGCCTCCATGCGTCATCACCGCCTGCTGGCAGGCGTTGAAGCCGGCCTCGCCCGCCAGATACTTCGCCGCATTTGCCTCGGCGCCGCAGGACAGTTTCTGGTCGTAGCGCCAGGCCGCATTGAGGATCATCAACCGCGCGGCTTCGAGCTGCATCCAGTTCTCAGCGAGCGGGTGCTGGATGGCCTGGTTCTGCCCGATGGCGCGCCCGAAGACACGGCGCTCCTTGGCGTATTGCGTGGCCTTGCGCAGCGCCGCGTGACCGAGCCCCACCGCTTCGGACGCGATCAGGATGCGCTCGGGGTTGAGGCCGTGCAGGATGTAGTCGAACCCCCTGCCCTCCTCGCCGATGCGGTCCTCGACCGGCACTTCCAGATTGTCGAAAAAGAGCTGGTTCGAATCGACCGCCTTGCGGCCCATCTTCTCGATCTCGCGCACTTCGACGCGGCTGCGGTCTAGCGTCGTGTAGAACAGGCTGAGCCCGTCAGTGCGCTTGTTGACCTCCTCGATCG
>JAQGHV010000310.1 GCA_028288785.1 Rhodospirillales bacterium
GGGCGCAATTCGTTGCACCGCAGTTGGATCGACGCGAGCAAGCCACGCAACTGGGACCTCTACCTTTGTCCCTTCCAGGAGATAGCGCCGCAGGCCGATCTGGACTGTATCGAGGGTGAGGTGATCGCTGGGCCGAAGTGGAGCGGGCTGAGGCAGCTATTGAATAGCTGGGATGGTTGGCGCGCCTATGATCAGATCTGGCTACCGGACGACGACATCCTGGCCAATCAGGAGGTCATCAGCGCCATGTTCGATGCGGCGCAGGCGCTGCACTTCGATCTCTTTGCCCCAGCGCTGCACGACGCATCGCACTTCGCGCACTTCATCACCATGCGGAACCACAGTTTTTTCGCCAGGCGCGTCGGCTTTGTAGAAATCATGGTGCCTGGCTTCAGCCGCTCGGCACTGGAACAGCTCCTGCCGACCCTGGATTTGACGACGACGGGCTGGGGTTGGGGCCTCGATTCTCTGTGGCCGAAGCTGCTCAACTACCAAAACCTGGGCATCATCGATGCAACGCCGGTGCTGCATACCAGGGCCGTGGGGCAGTTCCGCGATCCCGAGCTGGGTCGGCGCGTGCTAGCGGAATCGGATGATATCCTGACAACCAACGACTGCGGCCAGCGAATGGTAACCTTCACGGGCATCGGCGCCGACCTTCAGGAACAGCAGCTTGATGCAGACGAACTGCTCGTGAGCCTGGTGCAAGGCTGGCGGTATCTGTTCCGGCACGATCCAAGGATTCTGCACTGGATCGTGTCAGGCCAGGAGCCGGTGTTTCACTGGCCGCCCTACCCTGTCGCCGGCGCGCCCATCAGTCCAGGTTGAGCCGGCGGCAGCTTCGAAAAGGATTGTATTTAGTCCAGCAGGTTATCACTCACACTTGAATATCACGATCAGCTGATCGTACAATGCGGCAACCATCAGGGGCCGTGATCAACCTTCGTGCCCGTCACGGAGCGGCATCCTCCAAAAGGATCCGCCATCGTGCCGAATCTCAGCCCTGTCGGGCTGCTTACGATTCACTATGCCTTTTATCAGCTGTCATCCGCGATGGCCGGGGGGTTTGCAGGCGCTTACCTGCTGCAGCTTGGTTTCGGCATGCCCGTCGCACTGGTTGCCTTTGCGGGACTGCTCGCCATGCGATTTGGCATGCGCACCCTTGCACTCGGCGTGGTCCGGCGCTTGGGTTATCGGCGCACGATGATGCTCGGCGCAGTGCTTGGCGGACTGCAGTTCTTCCCGTTGATGCATGCCGACAGTACTCTGTGGCTGCTGGTCTGGCTGGTGACGATTTCGCTCGCGGAAGGCCTTTACTGGCCGGTCTATCATTCGGCCGTGGCAGTCACCGGCGGCGCCTCTCGCGGACGGGAACTCGGGACCAGGACCGCGGTTGGTGCGCTCGTTGGCGTCGTGGGCCCGTTGGCGGGTGGCATTCTGCTGTCGCAGTTTGGTCCAGCGGTAGACTTCGGCATTGCGGCAATCTTCTCTGTGCTGTCGATCCTTCCGTTGGTGCTGCTGCGGGAGTTCCAAGCCGGCCCGATCCCCAGCCTTCTTGGTTCCATGCGTGGCGTCGATCGTACCGCCGTCATGGCCTTTGCCGCCGATGGATGGATGGCGTCAGGCCTCGCGCTGGCCTGGCCAATGGCGCTGTTCCTAGCCTTGGGTTCGCATTACGAGGCATTCGGCGTCGCCAATGCCGCGGCAGGCCTTGTTGGTGCCGCGGCCGGCCTCGTTTGCGGCCGTGCTGTCGACCGCGGTGAGCGCGACCGTTACCTCATCCTCGTTTGCGTCGCCCTGGGCCTAGGCTTCGCGCTGCGCGCCGGCGCCGGATGGTCACCCTTGGCCGCGACCATCGCCAACATAACGGGCGCTGCGGTCATGGGTCTCTACGCGCCGGTCCTGATGAGTGTGATCTACGACCGCGCGAAGCAATCCGGCGAGGCCTACCGTTTTCATGTGGCGGCTGAAGCAGGCTGGGATGTGGGAGCCGCGTCTGGCTGCCTGGTTGCGGCGGTGGCGGTCTGGGCGACAGCCTCGCCATCTCTGGCAGTGGTGCCGGCCGCGCTTGGCGTCCTCGGCATCTATTGGTGTGTGCGGACCAAGCCGGCCAGCGCGATTCCCAAACACGTCGTCCCCGCCGCCTGAGACACAGAACCCCCGGGAGCACCGTGTTTATGGCCGCACCGTTCTGATGGACGAGTGGCGTATGCCTCGCGCCGCGAAACCCGCAGCACCTGGGTGCTGCGGACCGGTCCTGGCCTGAACATCCAGCGGCTGGGCGGCAAACGCCCTAACTTAAGTTCAACGACTCACCGTGGCTGGTGCATGCGGAGAAGACGCGCCGTCATTTTCAGGGCGTTCCCTCTCCGGTCCGGCCTCGTCAACTTTGCGCGCAACGTGCGCCGCTATATTGCTTACCGCGCCACCGACCGCCTGAGCGACGTCACCCGCGGCATTGCCAAGGGCGCTGCCGGTTGCCGATATGCCGCCTTGATCCAGGTGATCTTTCGTCTTCTCGTATGTCTCGGAGACGGCGCCTTTGACCTGCTCGATCTGTTCCCCAGCGGCGCCTTTGATGTCTTCGTAGCTCTCGCTTACGACCGCGCTCAACCGGTCAACAGCCGCGTCACGTGCGCCGCCCAGCACGCGATCCTCCGTTCGCGTGCGAGGCAGCGCCGCACCGACCGCAGCGCCCAGAGCCATGCCGAGAACGCCAAGCATTAGCGGCTGAGCCTCAACCAAGGCGCTGAATCGATCCGCGGTCCCGCGAGCGGTCGAGGAAACTCTGTCTCGCGCGACATCCAGGCCGTCCCCGACCGAGGTTGCCGCACTATAAGCGTGGTCCCCAAGAGCCCTGGCTCTGCGAACTCCCTCGGACGCTGCTTCAGAAATATTACCGGCGACGGACGATCCCGCTTCACCTGCACGCGAGACCGCGTTGCTCACGTGTGCTGAGGCACCGGAAGCAGCATCGCTGACGGCCTCCTTGACGTTCCCAACGCTCTCCCGTGTCGCGCTGACGGCGCCGGAGATTTGCTCTCGTCCGTAAGTCAGGGCCTTTGCTATGCCTGAACCACCATCATTCGTCCTCGGCGCCATCGACGAACCCGTCTCTGTTCCCGCCCCGCTCTTCGACAGCAGGAGCCACCCGATGCCAGCCCCAATCAGGACTACAGGCAACGGATTGTCGCGGACTGCAGCTCCGAGGTTACGCGCGAAGTCCGCGCCACCCGAGCCCCGTGCATAATCGGCCACTTGTTCGACCATCTGATCAAGCATCTGCCTCGGCTCCAGCTTTCCGCGAAGAGCGTCGAGTGTTCCCGACACGCTCGCTCGCGTCTGTTCGACTTCACCCTCGATCTGGGCTGCTGATTTGTTGTTGGGGTCGGTTGATGTCGTGCTCATCGCACCTGCTCCTTGACAACCTGTGCGTCCCGCGAGAGCTGAGTAGCGGTCCGGTTTGGCGTGAGACTGCCGTTCTTTAGTGTCTGGGTTCCGCTGCGAAGCAAAAGGTAGCCAACGAGCGCAACCACCACCGCCACGATCAATGAGGAAACGGTGAGTGAAAGATGCGCGTATTCCACGAGCGCTGCGACAACCGCCTGCAACAGGATAATAAGGGCAGCGAGGAACAGTATCGCACTGGCGGCGAGTGAAATACCGGCGGTTCCAGCCGTCGACACCTTCTCGCCGATTTCAGCACGCGCGAGTTGGATCTCCTTGCGAACCAGAGATGATGTCTGGTTGACGAGATCACCGAGTAGATCCGGGACCGATCGATTGGTGTCGTTGTTCATAGCTGCGATCCTGAGCGCTCGTTGGGGATCGGGTCGGAGTGGCTCACAGAACCCGTATTCTCCGAGGCCACATCCCGCTGGAAATTCGGGTGTTCGGACGCTGGCGTCGGCATGGTGCCTGGGGCAGCATCTCCGGGACGGTGGGCTGCGGCGCCACCGAGCGTCGCCCCGGCCATGGTCGCGGGTCGAGGAGCGCTTCCACTCGCAGGCTGCACCCATCCGGGCGCCGCATTCGCACCAGGCGCCCGCTGCGGAGCACGCGACGACACCGAGGCGTGGTCGCCTGAACTCTTCGCAAAGCGCGCGATTGCAAACCCCGCAATCGCAGCGACGCCGAAGAATGCCGTGGGCTGACGGCGGGCGAGCAAAGTCACATCCTGGAAAAGCTGTCCCACGCTCCGCTCGCGAAGCGCGGTTGAAAGCTCCTCGATCGAACCCGCCGCGGTTCGGACGTGACCAGCAATTTCCGGGGACGTGCCTTCGAGATCCTTCGCAGCGTTTCGTATTGCCGCGGCAAAGCCCGAAATCTGTTCGGAACCCGCTTCCTTGGTCTCGGTGGCAAGGGCGTCAGCACGCTCTTTAGCCGCTTCGAGGATTTCGTTGCCGTGTGATTGAACCTTGTCCGTCACCTGGACAACGGTCTCGCGAACATCCTGGGCGGCGGCAGTTCCATGCGCGCTCAGGTCCGAGAGGACCGCGTGAGCGTCGTCGCGCGCAGTTGCCAGCGGATCGCCGGCGGGTTTCGGGTTTTCTGCAGTGCTTTGCATGGCCGGCCTCGCGGTTGGTTCGCTTGTCACCGGGATCGACCTCAGTCAGGGCGCAATCCGCGGCTGGACTTCCACGAAAACGTCGCGCGACAAAGGTGGTTGCGCCCTTTGGAGGAGATGCTGAAATTTAGGAACACGGATGAACTAGATAGCGTGCAGCGGAGCCTCTTTGCGGGACCGAGTATTTCGGAACGACAAAGATTCGCTCGGTGCGACTGTCACTCGTTCGCCTTTGGGAACCGTCGTCTATGCGCCGTTCCCATTACGGATCTGTATCGCAGAGCGGCATGTTTCGGAACCAATCTATATTGGCGTACTCATTTAGACGCATGGTCTCCGGAAGAACAACCGCGACGTGGTTGACGGCCGCGTTGCCGTCACGGGCGGCATCAACCTCGGCCACGTGTATGAGAAATCCTGCCGGCGCGCCCGCCTGGGCATAGCGCCCCCCGCCAGGAACGTGGATGACGCTTGCTGGGCCGATGTCGCCCTGCGCATCGAGGGTCCGGCTGTGTCCGCGTTGCAGCGCTTGTTCCTCGAGCAATGGGCGCGACAGCGCGGCCCCACGCTCCCGGCTCGGGCTTGGTTTCCGCCCCCCACGCGGTTAGGGGAGACCTTGCTGCGCGTCGTGGGCAGCGCACCCGGATACGGGAAACCGAGCTTCTACGTTGCTCGCATGGCTGCGATAGCGCGGGCACAACACCGGGTCTGGCTCGCCAGCGGGTATTTCGTGCCCACGCCCCGCGAGTGCAGGGAGCTGGCTCGGGCGGCACGACGTGGCCTGGACGTGCGTCTGCTGCTGGCGGGCGCGAACGACCAGCCCCTCGTCAAGACGGCGCAGCAGTCCTTCTACGAGCCCATGCTCACTGCGGGGGTGCGCGTCATGGAACTGTGGGAGGCGGTGCTGCACGCCAAGGTGGGGTTGATCGACGGCACCTGGTCTGCCATCGGCTCGTCCAACCTCGACCGGCGCAGCGTGGCTTGGAACGACGAGGTGGACGTGATCGTGCAGGGGTCCGAGATCGGTGCGGCGCTGGAAGCCTCCATGGCTCGCGTCACGGCCGGGCCGTGCCGGTGTCCCTCGAGCAATGGCGAGAGCGGGGCATTGGGCAGCGCCTGCAGGAGGTGCTGACCTGGCCGCTGCAGGACCTGCTTTGACGGCCGAAACGTCGTGGTGTTCCTTGCCACCGGCCCAGGGCGTGGTGCGGGTTCCGGGCGGCACGTTCCTGATGGGATCCGATGGCTTCTACCCGCAGTAGCAGCCAGCCCATCGCGTCGTGGTGGACGGCTTCTGGATGGACGCGCACCTCGTCACGAATGACGAATTCCGCCGCTTTGTCGAGAGCATCGGATACGTCACCGTGGCCGAGCGCCTGCCGGACCTCGCCGACTACCCGGGCGTGGACCCGGCGCTGCTGGCCCCGGGCTCGCTCGTCTTTCGGCGCCCCCGCACCGGGTCGGCCTGCACAACTTCCGCCTGTGGTGGACCTACGTGCCGAGCGCGTGCTGGCGCCATCCGGAGGGGTCGGGGAGCGGGCTCGACGGCCGGGACGGTCACCCTGTCGTGCACGTTGTCCACGAGGACGCCGCTGCGTACGCGTCCTGGCGGGAAAGGCACTGCCCACGGAGGCGGAATGGGAGTTCGCCGCTCGCGGTGGACTGGAAGGCGCCGCCTACGTGTGGGGCGACGAGGACGCGCCGGGCGGCCACCCGCTGGCCAACACGTGGCAGGGCGAGTTCCCCTGGGAGAACTTGGCGACGAACGGGTACGAGGGCACCTCGCCGGTGGGTGCCTTTCCCGCCAACGGCTATGGGCTGTTCGACATGGCCGGCAACGTGTGGGAATGGACGTGTGACTTCTTCCGGGCACGCCATCCGGACGCAGCGGCAAAGCCATGCTGTGTACCGCGCAATCCGCGCGTGGAGACGTCTGTCGAGGGCTGCGTGCCGGGCCAGCAAGATGCCGGCATCCCCCGCAAAGTGCTCAAGGGCGGCTCGCACCTGTGCGCACCCGATTACTGTTTGCGCTACCGGCCTGCGGCACGGCAAAGTGAGGCGGTCGACACTTCGGCCTGCGACATCGGCTTCCGCTGTGTGGTGCGGACCTGACACGGACAGGAGACGCCCTATGCATCGGCGTGGCTTGCTCCTGGGGATGGTGGCTGCCACCTCCATTGCTTCTGACAGGTACTAAAGATCGAGCGCCCAGTGTGCTTCATGACTTCCGCTCCTGATCGGGATCGGCACCGAAGGAATGCAAATCATGGCTCGAAGGTGACCAACAAAACAATAGAATGATGCTGCAGCCGGAGGGCCCGGCCGCTCGGCCGTGCCAGCGGGGCTGCCCCTTTTCCATTGTGCTGCCCGCCCGATTTGCGCTGATGTCCCGGGCGGTACCGGCGCTTGCGGCGGCTGGCGCCGTGGACGCCACCGCACGGAAAAAGTGACGATGGGGACAACGCCATGACAGCGCCGCGTACTTCCTTCGCCGCCCTTGGGGCCGCCCTCGGAGCCACATGCTGATCGCTGCGCCCGCCCTGGCACAGGGCAGCGATGCCGCCACCGTGGCCGAACTGCGCCGCCAGATCAACGAGATGCAGCGGCGGCTGGCGCAGCTGGAGGCGCGTGCCACCCAGCCCGCCGCGGTTCGCCGCCCGCCGGGCCCGCGCCGCCCCATCGCCCCCACCCTCCGTGGCGGCCTCCGCCGAGGCCAGCGAGGCCCGCGACGCGGCCCGGGTGGCGCGCGCCGCCGCGGCCGAGCTCAACCTTTCCCGCCGCGAACGCCTGGAGGCCAGCCGCCCCGTTCCGGGCCTGGCAGCATCCGAGCCGATGGGGCGCGGCTACGTGACGGAGGAGGCGCTGCGCTCCGGCCTGCCAGGTATCTCCTTTCGCGTGCCCGGCACCGATACGCAGGTGCGGCTCTACGGCTTCACCAAGGTGACCACCTGGCACGACCTCAACACGCGCAACCAGACCGACGCGGCCTTCGCGGCGTCGCTGCCCTTGCGCGGCTCGCAGGCTGACCGGCAGGGCGGCGACTTCGGCATCACGGCGCGCTACAGCCGCTTTGGCGTGGACACGCAATCGCTCACCAACTGGGGCACGCTGGAGACGCGCATCGAGGGCGATTTCGCCGGCGGCTCGGCCACGTCCTCCAATGCGACGTTCCGGCTGCGCCAAGCCTTCGCGGAGCTGACGATGCCGCGCTTCTCCCTACTGATCGGCCAGGCTAACAGCCTATTGCACGAGAGCGTGTTCGTGACGCTGATCGATGGCACCAGCCTCAATCAGTCCAAGGTGCGGCAGGCGCAGTTCCGCCTCACGGCCCGCCTTGCCTCCGGCCTCACCGGGCAAGTGTCGGTCGAGGCGCCGGAAACCAACGTCATCTCCAATCTTGGCAGCTTCGATCCCGGCTCCTCGCTCGAGGGCGGCTCCAGCCCGGCCTTCAACGCCTGGCCGGACTTCCACACCCGGCTGGCCTACCAGCAGTCCGGCTGGGAGGTCGGGCTGCGCGCCATGCTGCGCAACCTCCAGCTGCGCCCGGCCGGGGCGGGATCGGTGCTGGACCAGCGCAAATCGGCCACCGGCTATGGCCTCGCCTTGCTGGTGCAGATGCCGATGCGCGCCCTGAGCGAAGCCTTCGGCCGGGATGAGCTCGTGTTGATGGGCTACACCGGCGAGGGCATCGGGCGCTACATGTCCAGCACCACCGACGGGCAGGATGCCGTCTCCAACCTCGGCCTGTCTGCGACGACCAGCACGCTGACGCTGGACCAACTGCAAACCTACGGCTCGACGATCGCCTATCGGCGCTTCTGGACCGACCAGCTGCGCTCCAGTTTTCCTTCTCCTGGGCGCGGCAGGACTATCCAGGCTATGTGCGCGCCTTCGAGCCGGGCTCGTCGGCGGCGCTGTCGCTGAACCGCGAACTGACGCAAGGCTTCGTCAACCTGATCTGGTCACCCTTCGCCACTTACACGGATGGCACGGCCCGCTCGGGCTGGCTCGATCTTGGAGTGGAAGCGATGTTCACCCGGCGTGACCTGGTGGGCGGCGCGGGCGCGACCGGCGGAACCGCCTTCGGCCGGGGCGCCGACACCCGCCTGCTGGCCGGCGCGGTGGCACGGTTCTGATCGCATGTAGAAAAATCCGGGGATGCCGAAGTGCCGCGTGACCGCAGCGCTGCTGCTCCTGCTGCCAGGCTGCGCCGCGTTGACCCGCCTGCCGGCGCCGCCCGAGGCGCTGGTATCCAGCCTCCCCGTGACGGGCATTGGCAATGGCCGCTTCCTGGCCGACGGCGCGTCGGGCCCCCTCTGGCAGAGGCCCTCTTAGCAGCCTCACGCCGTGTTCCCGGGGCGGAGCGGCACTTTCTCGCCCTGTCGGGCGGCGGCGGCGACGGCGCCTTCGGGGCGGGGCTGCTGACGGGCTGGGCCGGGCACGGCGACCGGCCGAGCTTCGACGTCGTGACCGGCATCTCGGCCGGCACGCTGATCGCACCCTCCGCCCAGCGCCACCTGATCGAGTGCTGCTTCTCCAATCTCAAGCAGTTCAGGCGCGTCGCAACACAATACGAGAAGACCGCCCGCAACTACCTCGCCGTTGTCACTCGCGCCGCCATCGTCTTGTGGCTGAGATAAGTGTTCACAGAACCTAGACCGCAAGTCCAACAACCGTCCACCAAGACGGGTCAATCCCAAAGATCCACGACCACACCGCACGGCTGCGGTCTTTCGGGATCGTGGCGGAGGTCGTCGCGGCGCGCGGCTGGTCGCATAAACTTGCCGCTACGCGGCTGGAATCAAGCGTGGTCGATGAATTTAGCCGCGAGTGCCTAGGCACCAAGCGGGCGCCGCCTCAAGGCGGCCGACATGACCAACGTGGTGGCGCGCATGTTCATCACGTATCGCGTGCCTGGCTGAGTCTGTTTGGACAACCGCTCGGAGTTGGTGGCGCGCGCGTGAAGGCATGAATCGATGGTGTCAGCGCCAGTACGGCGTTCATCAAACCCGGCCCCTCTCAGGCGTCTCGCCGGGGCGACGCAGCAGAATCGTGCAGCATCAGGGCCCATCGTGAGGAGTGAACGTCTCAGGCAAAAACTGCCAAACCGCGAGGGCGCCCAAGGCGGCAATACTACCCAGGACGAGAAAAGCGTCGTCGTAGCCGATCCAGACGGCCAGCAGGCCACCGAGCGTCATGCTCAGCATTGCCCCGACGCCGTGCACCGTTCCGACCACGCCCTGCGCGGCGGCGAAGTGGCCGCTGCCGCGCGTCAGGTCCGCGACCATGATGGGAAAAAGCGCGCCCATCAGCCCGGCACCGGCGCCATCGAGCAGCTGGACGCCGAGCAGCCAGGCCCGCTCCTCGGAAAACGTGTAGAGGGCGCCGCGCAGGGCGAGGGCCACGAAGGCGGCGAGGAACAAGGGCTTGCGGCCCCAGGCGTCCGCACGCAAGCCGACCAAGCTCGCCGCGGGCACCATGACGGATTGCGCGATGATGGCCGAGGCGGCGGTCAGCGCGACGCCCTGGCTGAGGTCGTCCAGCGCCAGCTTCTGCGAGACAAGGCCCAGCATGCAGGCGTTGGCCAAGTGGAACAGCGCCCCGCAGCCGGCGAAGATCAGCAGGGGGCGGGAGTTCAGCAGCAGGCGCCATGCGGAGGCGCGCGCGCCGTGCTCAGCGTCATCGGGCAGAAGGCCGCGGGCAACGGCGTGGTCAATGGCTTTGCCCGGGACGGCGGCGGCGGCGAGAACACTCGCGATGGCGGTGAAGATCATCGTCAGGAACAGGACGGAATTGCCCAGGAATGGCGCGGTCAACAGGATCACGAGGCTGATCGTGCCGTCGCCAAGGTGAAACAGCGCCTCATTGCGGCCGGCGCGGCGGGCGAATCGGTCGGGACCCACGACGCCGAGCGAGATCGCCGCCAGGGCAGGACCGATCGTCACGCCGGCCAGAGCGCCGACCAGCCCGGCCATGGACACCGTCCAGAAGTGCGGGGCGAGTGGAATCACGAGGCAAGTTGCCGTCACCACCACGACCGCACCGGCAATCAACGCGCGCTTGGCCTTCACGGCATCCACCACGGCGCCGAGCGGGGCCTGGGCCACCAGCCCGGAGAGGGCGCCGAAGGACAGGGCGACCCCGATGCTCGCCGGGTCCCAGTTGTGTTCGGCCAGGAGGTAGACGCCGAGAAAGGCGCCGAGACCGTAGCGAGAGTCGGACACGAAGAAACTCAGGGCGTCCAAGGCGCGCTCGGCGCCGCGCTGTGGCATGAGGAGGCTCCAATTGGAGACGACGGGGCGGGCGGGCGTCACGAATTAAGATGATTTGGCGTGCAAAGTTCCATTCGCTCTAAGCCCCGCAGCTTGAGACTTGCCATGGGTGTCGTCGGCACATCGACCGGGTGTTTCAGCTCGGTGCGCCGCCGTGCGCACCACCATGCGGCGTGCCGTTGGTCTTGGGCGGGACTTCAGTGCCACTGATTTGCACCTCTCGGCGCGGCGCAGGAGATGTACTTGCTGGTTGAGGGAAGGTGACGCTTTCCGCGGCAAACCTGAGTTCAGGGAGACGGCTCGCAATCCATGCGCCTGGCGCGGCGAATGTTTCGCGCGATGGACGAGCCCAGATGTCTCATCCGTCGCGTTGACGCTCGGACCGCCACCTCCTTCGGCCGAGTCCGTGCGGTCGCCTGCGCCCAAGGCGCCCTCAGCCGCGAACCGGTACGCCGGACCTCAGCTCCGCGCTCGTGCGAGCAGTTCCTGCTGGCGGTTGAGCTCCGCGGCTAGCGGTTGATAAGCATCCCGATTGCCGTTCGGACGGGGGACGCTGAAGAGACCGAACTGCCTGTGGCGCTCGTCGTCCCAGCCGGGGAAGCTGGCGACGGGGTAAAGGCAGACGCCCTCAACCGGAACGCCCTGCCTGATCGCTTCCCGCACCTCGTCGCAGACATAGTGAAACCAGGCGGGACGGGCGGACCCCTCGGCGCCGGTTTCGGTGATCAGAAGCGGGCGCCCGTAGCGCTGGTAGGTCTCGGCCAGCATGTCGGCGAGCGGGCGGTAATCCTGATGGCCGAGCGGGATCGTCGAGCCTTCCGCATACCACTGATTGTCCGAGTAGAAGTTGAGCCCCACCGCATCCAGCCATTCCGGCGAGCCCCCGAGCTCGGGGTCGCTGCGGCCGCTCAGCATGTCGAAGCCCTGATACTGGCTGAGCCGCCAGGCCTCCGCACCCTCGGCGCCGCCAGGGGTTTTGGAAATCACGTTGATGAGCGGTTCCGCCCAGATAAATCGGCAGTCGGGATCGACCTCCCGCATCGCGCGCATGCCCGCCACTGCGGTGCTGACCAGGTGGCGCTTGATCCAGTCTCCCGTTTGGTTGGAACCGATAGGGGGGAACACGCCGTTTCCCGCCGCCCAGGTGAGGAAGGAAATTTCGTTGACGGGGCAGACGATCGCGGCGGTGCCGGTGACCGAGCGGTGAAGCCGTACGGCCTCCGCCGCGAAGCGGGCAAAGGAATGGATGAACTCCTGACTTCCCTGGTCGAGATGATCGGGCGAGCCGTAGTGGAAGAGGTCCCACATCACCTGCACGCCGCTTTCGGCCGCCGCGTCCAGCATGGGCAGCCAACTCGACCAGTCGTAGCGACCTGGCTCCCGCTCGATCAGGTGCCAGCGCAGGCCATCGCGGATGGTACGCAGCCCATGTTCCGCGCAGCTCCGATAATCCTCGCGGACGAGCTGGTCATGACCGGTGCTGGCGATCAGATCGAGGCGCACGCCGTCGCTATGCCGGCGGTGGGACGAGCATTCGAAGCCCGCCATGAAGAAGCTTTTGAAGGTGATATTGGCCATGACCGCTACCAATTCTCGGCGGCGCATGACGTTGCAGCGCACGTGGAAATTCCGCGAACCGTGATGAAGATCAGTAGGACGCATCCGCCGGCAAAAGCTGCAAGTACGAGCAATTGTTCAGACCATCACCGCGACAAACTGGTTGGGTGTCCGCGAATCGTCCGATACAGAACAAACCCCACCTGCAACGGCAGGCCGGGATTTCGTTGACAGGGCCACTGACAGGCCAGCCGGCGAGGCGGCGGGCGCGCCATGCAAAGGCGACAGGCGGCTACAAGTTCGAGGCGCGGTGAGCCGTGCCCCATGACGGTGTTCCAGCAGGCGCTCAACCAAGCTGCATTAACTTGGGCTTGGACGCCAGCGGCACCTAACCATTGATCTTGCCGCGCCGAACCAAGCGTGGTTCTCGGCTGAAGCGCTTTGCCGCCCTACCTGCGGGACCAGATGGTCAGTCGCCGAAGGGAAAGGCCGCCAGCGACGAAGTTCCGCGGACGCCTATGGGCCGGCGTCGGCTCGGTCCGCTGGCAAGGTTTAGATTCGAGGCGTGCGGGTTCCCGCGAACGCGCCTAAGCCCGTTCCGAAAGCTCGCTTGCGATGATGTGAAGACCAGGCATCATCACCGTCACCAGCTCGATCGCGTTTCCGTTCCGGGCGATCGGCCAACTACTCCAGGATCTTGCGGTGGTCACGCTCGTTGGGACGCCAGGCGCCACGTGCCTCAAGCGGACTGGCCGGATTGAAGGACAGCAGAGTCGCCCCGGCAACGCGGAGGGTGTCGAGGTCCGCCGTGGGTGTGGCAGCAGAACCGAGGCTGTCATAGATGATTGTCACTGCCACGCCTTGGCGCAGCTTCTCGCGCAACAGCGCGAAGAGCGACGGTCCATCCGCTCCGGGCATGCTCACGTCTTGAAGGATGTAGAACTCCAGGTTCACGTGGTCGCGGGCCGCCTCGATGGCATCGAACACGGCGGTGAACGCCTGCAGGCCCGCGCGCAGGAGGGCAACCCGATTGCCGGACAGCACGGGGCGCTGGCCGCTGCCTCGCGAAACAAAGGAGCGGCTTCGATCGGCGCGCCCGGTCCCTCCGGCAACTGCGGGAACGGCGCGCAGGCCGCCAAGGCTGGCACTCCCGCCAGCATGGCTCCAAAGCGACGCCGGCCGACGCTGGACGCCTCTCGACCAGCCAGGTCGGTCTCCCCTTCTTTCAGCGGCACCCTTGCCTCGGCTACCGCTGGCCCACCGGCTACGCAGGAAGTGGGCCGCCATCCTGGGCCGCCGGTCGCGGGTGAACACGCCCTTGAAGTTCATGCCGCCGGCGCGGCTCGTGCCCTGGCCGGTCTTGAAGTCGGTGAAGTTCCACATCTGCATGCCCGCAACGAAAGGCCGCTGAACCGCAATGTCGAGGTATCGGCGCAGGTACTCGACCTGGTATTCCTCCGCCCACATCTCGGGTGGCTGGGCATGCACGCCGGGATGGTGTCGGTGCCAAACTCCGTCATGACGATCGGCTTAGCAAACCGTGCGTTCAGGTCATCGAGCCCGCGTGCCAGCACCTCGGCACCCTCATCGAGCCTGCCACCATGGGTGTACCAGCCGTAATAGCGGTTGAACGCCACCACGTCGAAGATGCCATGCCAATCCAGCGGGCCGCCCTTCACGCCCACCAGCGTCACCGGCCGCGTCGGGTCCAGCCGGCGCGTTTCGTCATACATCTGCTGGAAGAACCGCATCCCGGATTCGACAGCCGACGGCACGGGCGGCCCAGCCCCAAGTACGGGACCGCCCCTCGGCTCGTTGGCCACCACCCACATGATGGTGCTGGGGTGGTTCTTGTCGCGCGCGATCAGCTCGCGGATCTGCCGGGTGGCCTGAGTGAGGCGCTGCGCTGTTGCCTCCGGCGGATCCTCGAAGTTCAGGCCTACGGCGGGGATTTTGTTCATCACCAGTACGCCGAGATCATCCGCTACGAGCGCGAGCACCCGGGCGAGTTTATCCACATCGACATCAAAAAGCTTGGGCGCAGCGACGGCGTTGGCCGTCGCATCAGCGGTGATCGCCACGGCCAGAGCAGAAAGCCCGGCACCGGCTGGGAATACCTCCAGGTCGCTATCGACGACGCCTCGCGACTGGCCTTCACCGCCATGATGCCCGACAAGAAGAAGGAAAGCGCCGTGGCATTTCTCGAAGCCGCCATCGCCTGGTTCGAGGCGCATGGCCTCGTTGTTCAAGGCGTCATGACCGACAACGGCTCAGCCTATCGCAGCGCCGCCTTCGCCAAGGCCATCGTCGAGCATGGCCTGAAGCACAAGCGCACCAGGCCCTACACCCCCAAGACCAACGGCAAGGCAGCGCAGTTCATTCAAACCAGCATCCGCAAATGGGCCTATGCCACGCCCTTCCAAACATCCGACGAACGCACACGCACACGGGCGACGGCTCCGACGCCATGCGGGTGATCGTCGGCGCCGCCGGCAAGCTGAATTACCTGAAGCTGCACGGCATGCGCTCCGAAGAGCACTACACGGCGGACGCCGACAAGTGCTCCGCGCTCTTGCGCGAGGCCGTGAAGGAACAGACGAAGATAGGGACGCGCTTCGATGAGACCGCCTTGACGCTTGCCGATGCCGAGACCGGTCAGGGCATCGCCATCGCCCGCTACAGCAATGTCGCCATAGCGCTGTCCGAGGGCGCCTGATACGGCCATTTGCCGAGAGCATCGATGGAGATGGCAGCTACTTCATCGTCACCACCGAAAAATCGCAAGGCCTGACGATGAAGCAAGCCTTCATCACATGGTGCAAGGCCGAACTCGGCGCACAAGTCTCCGCGCTCGACAGCCGCGGCGATCCTTGATCCGCGTGACCGGAGCATCCGGCAGTATGGGGTCGGTTGATCTACGGGGATGTGCGCGACAAGGCTTGCATAGCAGGCAGCCGCATCGTCTGGCCGTACTTACGGCGCGCTGCCGCCGGCGTAAGCTCCCCACCCATGGCCTATCTCCTCGACATCATCACCGCCCGCCTCTTCGTCTCGGTCTTCGAGGAAGGCAGCATCGCGGCCGCCGCGCGCCGGGAGTCCATCGCCGCATCGGCCATCAGCAAGCGCATCAGCGAGCTCGAGCAGCGGCTCGGGCAGGTCCTGCTGCGACGTCACGCCGGCGGAGTGGAACTCACGGTGGCCGGTGCGGCGGTGCTGCGGCGGGCGCGCAACATGCTGAACGAGGCCGGGCAACTGGAAGCCGAGCTTCGCCTGCTCGGCACCGGCGTTACCGGCCTCGTCCGCATCGCGGCGGGTGAGACCATGCTGATGAGCCCGCTCCCAGACATGTTGGGAAGCTTCCTGCGCAGCAATCCGGGCATCCGTGTGGAGCTGGACGAGCGCCACCACGCCGATGTGCTGCGTGCCGTCCAGGATCGGGCGGCCGACATCGGCGCTTTGCCGGGCGAGGCTATCCCGCAAGGACTCTGGGCCCGCCCCTGGAGCCGCGACCAGATCCTCGCGGTCGTACGGCCGGACCACGCGCTCGCCGGCTACCCGGGCGTGACCATGGACGAGATGCTGGACCACGAGATCATCGGGCAGGATCGACGCGGTGCCCTCGGCGCATTGCTGGCGCGCCAGGCCGCGGCGCTTGGCCGCTCCCTCCGCACGCGCGTAAGCGCCGATGGCTATGACGTGGTGTGCCGCCTGGCGCAGCAGGGGCTCGGCATCGGGATCGTGGCGGAAAGTTCGGCGAGCCTCTTTGCGCCGGCAATGGGGCTGGTGACGCTACCCGTGCTCGATTCCTGGGCGCGACGGCAGCACCGCCTGTGCGTGCTGGATCCGGCGAAGCTTTCCCCTGCTGCAAAGTTATTGCTCGATACGCTTCTCCAGGAGGCACCTGCGTCGGCGTGAGCCGTCTCCAACCGAGATGGCGCCATATCGAACGACCATTTTCCTTCGGCTGAAAACCTGTTTCACAATCCCTGGAGCAGAGCCGTTCAGGACCGTCCCATGACCCATTTCTCGGCCAATAGCCCACATGCCCGCGACATCGCCTCGGTGCTGCATCCGCAGACCAATGCGCGGAAGCACATCGAGGTCGGCCCCACGATCATGACGCACGCCGACGGCGTCTTCGTGCACGACGACACCGGAAAGTCCTATCTCGATGCCGGCGCCGGCCTGTGGTGCGCCTCGCTCGGCTACGCGAACGAGCGCCTGGCCAAGACCGCCTACGAGGCGATGAAGACGCTCGGCTATTACCAGATCTTTCGCCACGCCTCGCACGGCCCGGCCATCGACCTGTCGGAGAAGCTGCTGAGCATCGCGCCGGTACCGATGTCCAAAGTGCTGCTGCAGTGCTCAGGCTCGGAGGCCAACGACACCGCCGTGAAGCTGGTCTGGTACCACTGGCGTGCGCAGGGCCAGCCTGAGAAGCGCAAGATCATCTCGCGCGCCGGCAGCTATCATGGCTCCACCTGCGTCACCATCAGCCTGACCGCCAAGCCCGACTACCACGCGGGCTTCGGACTGCCCTTCGAAGGCTTCCTCTACACGGACTGCCCGCACTACTACCGCGATGGCCTGCCGGGCGAGACCGAGGAGGCATTCTCCGCCCGCCTTGCCGAGCGACTCGAGGCGCAGATCCTGGCGGAGGGGCCGGAGACGGTTGCCGCCTTCTGGGCCGACCCGGTGCAGGGCGGCGCCGGCGCGCTGCCGCCGCCACGCGGCTACTTCGCGGCGATCCAGAAGGTGCTCCGCAGGTACGACGTGCTGCTGGTCGCCGACGAGGTCATCTGCGGGTTTGGCCGCACCGGGCACATGTGGGGCTGCGAAGCCTACGGCATGGAGCCGGACATGATCAGCTGCGCCAAGGCATTGTCCGCCGCCATGCAGCCGATCTCCGCCGTGCTGCTCAACGAGCGCATCTTCCAGTCGATCCTGACGCAGAGCGACAAGCTCGGAAGCTTCGTGCACGGCTACACCTATGCGGGTCATCCCGTGGCGGC
>JAQGHV010000332.1 GCA_028288785.1 Rhodospirillales bacterium
CCTGGTCTTCCAAGGCGTGGACGGCGGACGCTGGCTGGAACACCTGCTCACCGCATTGCCAGGCGGCCAAACCGGCTTCCTGATCTTCGTCAACCTGTTCATCTTCTTCCTGGCATTCTTCCTCGACTTCTTCGAAATCGCCTTCATCGTCATCCCGCTGCTCGCCCCCATCGCATCCAAACTGGGGATCGACCTCGTGTGGTTCGGCGTTCTGATCTGCGTGAACATGCAAACCAGCTTCATGCACCCACCTTTCGGCTTCGCACTGTTTTACCTTCGCGGCATCGCACCCAAGGAAATCCGAAGCTCCGACATCTACTGGGGCGCTCTCCCCTGGGTCGGACTGCAACTCATTCTCGTGCTGATCATCATCCTGTGGCCCGAAAGCGTGACCTACTGGATCGACCGCGGCACCGGCGTCGACCCCGCCAGCGTCACCATCCAAGTCCCACCCCCAGAACCCGATGACGACTCCGCGCCTGCGTTCCGGTAGGGCAGCAAGGCGAGGGCTCCGGCCCGCGAACCTGCCAGGGTGAAACGTGTACGTTTCACGGCGGTCCTGGACCTCCATGTGTTGGGTCCTGGGACTGAGAGGGTGTTGAGTCTCGCCGGAGGCGAGCCGGGTAGTCGAGGGGGCGCAGGGTTGGCGCTACCCAACACGTAGTCCCGTGATGCGTCCCCCTCGGCTACCCGGCCCTCTTCGATGAACTTCAGCCCTCCCCAACTCAGGACCAAAGCACGCAGGGGCCCGGGGATCGGCGCGATCCCCGGCGGGGGCCTGGGGGCAGCGCCCCCGGCCTTGCTCCCCTTACCGACCGCTGGCCCGGCGTTGTTCGTAGGCTTTGGCGTGGATGTAGGCGGCTTCGTGGAGGGCGGTGGAGATGTTGGCTTGTTGGGCGGCGGCGAGGAGGAAGCCGAGGATGTGGTCGGCTTCGATTTGGTTATTGGCTTCGATGTCGCGGAGCATGGAGGCGGCGTATTGGCTGGTGGGGTCGCTGAAGACTTTGGCGTATTCGGCGAGGAAGGTGGGGCGGACGGGGTAGCCGTGGTGTGCGGCGATGGCGATGTTGCGGTCGAGGATTTTGGCCATGAGGGCTGTGCCTCCGGGGCTGCGGGCGATTTCACCGACGTTGGCGCGCATGAGGACGGTGGCGATGGCACTGGTGCCGAGGTGGGTGAGTTTTTCCCAAAGGCGCGCCATGACGTCGGGAACGGCTTCGGCGACGACGCCTGGTGCGGTGGCGAAGGTGTCGCGGAGGGCTAGGGCGCGCGGCGAGAGGGTCCCGTCGAGTTCGCCGAAGGTGATGTAGCGCCAGTCGTTGAGGTGCCGGATGGTGCCTTCGTGGGTGAGGGTCGCCTGGATCTTCGCCAGGCCGCCGAGGACATGGGTGGCGCCGAAGGCCTCGGTCAGGCTCTCGATATGAGCGAGGCCGTTGAGGACGGGGAGGATGGCGGTGTTGGCGTTCACGGCGGGGCGGATGGTGTTGATCGCGTCGTCGAGGTCGTAGGCTTTGCACGCGAGCAGGATGATGTCCCAGCCTGGCGTCGCTTCGGTGAAGGTCGTGACCCGGCGGTGGAAGTCGCCGAACGGGCTTTCGATGCGGAGGCCGTGTTCGGCCAGCAGCGCGGCGCGCTTGGGGCGGACCAGGAAGGCGACGTCGGCGCCGGCCTCGATCAGCCTTGCGCCGAAATAGCCGCCGAGGGCACCGGCGCCGAGGACGAGGATGCGCATGCGAGTTCTCCTTTTCGGGCAGGCTAGGGGCCACACGTGTTGCCGCCAAGGCGTGGGGAATGCAGGATCGGCGCAACAGGGAGAAGCCCCATGGCCAAGATCATCATCAGCTGCGCGGTGACCGGCGCGATCCACACGCCATCGATGAGCGAATACCTGCCGATCACCCCGCAGCAGATTGCCGAGCAGGCGATCGCCGCGGCCGAGGCGGGGGCGGCGATCCTGCATCTGCACGCCCGCAACCCGGAGGATGGCAGCCCGACGCCGGACCCGGCCGTGTTCATGCAGTTCCTGCCGGTCATCAAGCAGTCGACCGATGCGGTGGTGAACATCACCACCGGCGGCGGGCTGGGGATGACGCTCGACGAGCGTCTCGCGGCGCCGCTGCTGGCCAAGCCCGAGATGTGCAGCCTCAACATGGGCAGCATGAACTTCAACATCGCGCCGAGTGCCGCGCGGGTGAAGACGTGGAAGCATGCGTGGGAGAAGCCGTACCTTGAGAACACGACCAACTACATCTTCCGCAACACCTTCCAGGATATCGAACAGGTGGTGGAGCGGCTGGGCAAGACGCACGGCACTCGCTTCGAATTCGAATGCTACGATGTTGGGCATCTGTACAACCTGGCGCATATGCTCGACCGCGGCGTGGTTGAGGGGCCGCTGTTTGTGCAGACCATCTTCGGCATCCTGGGCGGCATCGGCGCCGAGCCGCGCAACCTGATGTTCATGAAGGAGACCGCGGACCGGCTGTTCGGCGACCAGTATGTCTGGTCCGTGCTCGCCGCCGGCCGGCACCAGATGCCGTTCACGACCATGGCGGGGATGCTCGGCGGCAATGTCCGCGTCGGGCTGGAGGACAGCCTGTGGCTCGGCAAGGGCGTGGCTGCGAAGTCGAATGCCGAGCAGGTGGCGAAGATCCGGCGTATTCTGGAAGAGTTGTCGCTTGAGATCGCGACGCCCGCGGAAGCGCGGCAGATGCTGGCGCTGAAGGGTGGCGACATGGTGGGGTTCTGAGGTGATGGCGCGCGTTACCTTCGCCGATGGCGTGGAACTTCCGCCCATCGGCCAGGGCACCTGGCACATGGGCGAGAGCGACGGCGACCGCGCGCGGGAAGCCGATGCCCTGCGGCTCGGCCTCGACCTCGGCATGACGGTGATCGACACGGCGGAGATGTACGCCGACGGCGCGGCCGAGGAGGTGGTCGGGGACGCGCTGGAGGGCAGGCGCGCGGACGCCTTCCTGGTCAGCAAGGTCTATCCGCACA
>JAQGHV010000374.1 GCA_028288785.1 Rhodospirillales bacterium
ATCTCCCCGATGCTGTCATCAGGGAGAACACAACAATGAACGTGGTCCTACCCTTCGAGGGCATCGGCGCGAGCCTGCGTCGCAAGGAAGATGCCCGCTTTCTCCAGGGCCACGGCAACTACGTCGATGATCTGAACCGACCGGGGCAGGTGCATGCCTGGTTTCTGCGCAGTCCCCACGCCCATGCGCTGCTGCGCTCGGTCGACGTCGCCGCGGCCAAGGCGATGCCCGGCGTCGTCGGTGTGTTCACCGGCGCCGATACGCAGGCCGCGGGCTTGGGTGGCATTCCCTGCGGCTGGCAGATTCACAACAAGGACGGAACGCCCATGGCGGAGCCGCCGCACCCGGTGCTCGCGCATGAGCGGGTGCGCCATGTGGGCGATCCCATCGCGATGGTTATGGCCGAAACGCGGGCCCAGGCGCGCGATGCGGCCGAGGCGATCATCGTCGAGTACGACACGCTGACGCCCTCGGTGACGATGGCCCAGGCGCTGCGGCCCGGTGCGGTGCCGATCCACGAGGGGGTCGAGGGGAACCTCTGCTACGACTGGCATATCGGCGACAAGGCGATCGTCGATGCCGCCTTCGCGCGTGCGGACAAGGTGGTGGGCCTCGACCTCACCAATAATCGCCTGGTGCCGAACGCGATGGAGCCGCGGGCGGCGGTCGGCGAGTTCGACCGGTTCGGGGGGGACTACACGCTCTACACCACCAGCCAGAACCCGCACGTCATCCGGCTGCTGATGTCGGCGCACGTGCTGAAGCTGCCGGAGAGCAAGGTGCGAGTCGTGGCACCCGATGTGGGCGGCGGCTTCGGTTCCAAAATCTATCACTATGCCGAGGAAGCGCTGGTCTGCTGGGGCTCGGCGCAGGTGAAGCGCCCGGTGAAGTGGGTCGCGGACCGGACGGAATCCTTCATGTCGGACGCCCATGGGCGCGACCATGTAAGCCGTGCCGAATTCGCCTTCGACGCCTCCGGCAAGATCCTGGCGCTGCGGGTGGCCACGCAGGCGAATATGGGCGCTTACCTCTCGACCTTTGCGCCCTGCGTGCCGACCTACCTCTATGCGACCCTGCTCGCGGGCTGCTACGCGACGCCGGTGATCTATGCCGAGGTCAAGGCGGTGTTCACCAACACGGTCCCCGTCGATGCCTACCGTGGCGCGGGGCGGCCCGAGGCGAGCTACCTGCTGGAACGGCTGATGGACGTCTCGGCGCGCGAACTCGGCATCGACCGGGTGGAGCTGCGGCGGCGGAATTTCATTCCAGTCGATGCTTTTCCCTACCAGACGCCGGTCGCGCTCGAATACGACAGCGGCGACTATCAAAGCACGCTGGCCGCCTGCCTGGAGACCGCCGGCTGGGCAGGGTTCGAGGCGCGGCGTGCGGAGGCCGCGAGCCGCGGGAAGCTGCGTGGTATCGGGATTTCGACCTACCTAGAAGCCTGCGGCATTGCGCCTTCGGCCGTGGTCGGCTCGCTCGGCGCACGCGCGGGGCTCTATGAAGTCGGCACGATCCGCGTCCACCCGACCGGAAGCGTCACCGTTCTGACCGGGGCGCATAGCCACGGGCAAGGGCACGAGACGACCTTTGCGCAGCTGGTCGCGGACAAGCTCGGCGTGCCGACGTCTCAGGTCGATATCGTGCATGGCGACACGGCCAAGGTGCCGTTCGGCATGGGCACCTATGGCAGCCGCTCGATGGCGGTCGGCGGCTCGGCGATGATGAAGGCGATGGACAAGATCATCGCCAAGGGAAAGCGCATCGCGGCGCACCTCATGGAGGCCTCGGTCGAGGATATCGAGTTCGACCGCGGTACCTTTCGCGTTGCCGGCACCGACAAGACCAAGCTGCTGGTCGACATCTCCGTCGCCGCCTATGTGCCGCACAACTATCCGATCGACGAGATCGAGCCCGGGCTGGAGGAGACCGCCTTCTACGACCCGAAGAACTTCACCTATCCCGGCGGCTGCCACATCGCGGAGGTCGAGATCGACACCGATACTGGCCACGTCGCGATGATGAACTTCACCGCGGTCGACGATGTGGGGCGCGTCATCAACCCGATGATCGTCGAGGGCCAGGTGCAGGGCGGTGTCGCTCAAGGTATCGGGCAAGCGCTGCTCGAGGCCTGCCTCTATGACGACCAGGGGCAACTCGTGTCCGGCTCCATGATGGACTACACCATGCCGCGCGCCGACGATTTGGCGCCGGTGAGCGTTGCCACGCACGTCACGCTCTGCACGCACAATCCGCTCGGCGTGAAGGGCTGCGGGGAGGTGGGTGCTATCGGCTCACCGCCGGCGGTGATCAACGCGGTGGTCGATGCTCTCCGCGATTATGGGGTGCGGCATCTCGACATGCCCGCGACAGCGCCCAAGATCTTTGCCATCATCCAGGGCGGCCAGAAACTGGCGGCCGAGTAGCAGTCAGCGTCCAGCGCCATTCGGTACGGAGAACAGCCATGTATGATTTCACCTATCACAAGCCAACCTCGGTCGCGGATGCGGTGGCGCTGCTGGCGGCGGACCCCGACGCCAAGCCGATTTCCGGCGGGCACACGCTGCTGCCGGCGCTGAAGCACCGGCTCAACAAGCCCTCCGCGCTGATCGATCTGTCCGGCATCGCGGAGCTCAAGGGCATCCGCCGCGAGGGCGACTCGATCGTCATCGGCGGCATGACCCGGCACGCCGATGTGGCGACGAGCGCCGAGGTGAAGGCGGCAATTCCGGTGCTCGCCTACATGGCGACGGTGATCGGCGACACGCAGGTGCGCAATCGCGGCACCATCGGCGGCTCGGTCGCGAATAACGACCCGGCGGCGGACTACCCTGCGGCGGTGCTGGGCCTGGGCGCCACCATCATCACCAACAAGCGGCGCATCGCGGCAGATGATTTCTTCCTGAGCATGTTCACCACGGCGCTGGAGGAAGGCGAGCTGCTTACCGGCGTGTCCTTCCCGATCCCGGAGAAGGCGGGCTACGCCAAGATGCGCAATCCGGCCTCGCGCTACGTCATGGCGGGCGCGCTGGTCTCGAAGGGTCCGATGGGTGTACGCGTCGCGATCAACGGCGCTGGACCCTGCGTGTTCCGCCAGGCGGCGATGGAAGCGGCGCTCTCGGCCAACTGGTCGGCCGACGCGGTCGCCGCGATCAAGCAGGAAGCGGATGGGCTGAACGCCGACATCCACGGCAGCGCGGAATATCGGGCGCACTTGGTGACGGTGATGGCGAAGCGGGCGGTGATCAACGCGGGGTAGTACAGAGCGCCCCCGGGCGCGTTTGGCTGGCAGCACCGGACTACGGCCGCGCCGCTGGGCTGAAATTCTTTGAGGGCCAGAGACATGCGTCTCTGGCCCTACCTGTTTCAACCGTCCGCGCGGATTCCGAGCTGCCGGATGAGCGGCTCCAACAGGGCGCGCTGTTCACGCAGCAGCGCCGTAAACGCTTCCGGCCGCCGCGGGTCTACCTCAATCCCGATCGGCGCGAGGCGGTCGCGCATCTGCTGGGTGGCCAGGCCGATCTCCATCTCCGCGATCAGGCGCGCGGTGATGGCGGGGGGCATGTTCGCCGGCCCCATCAGCCCGTTCCAGCCGCCGATGCCGTAGCCGGTGACGCCGGTGGCCTCCGCCACGGTCGGCATTCCCGGCAGCAGCGTGGTCATCCGTGGCAGGCTCTGGCCGATGGCGCGGATCGAGCCCTGCTGGATCAGCGCCAACGCGCCGGCCGGCGTTTCCATGCCAAAGTCCACGGTGCGACTGAGGAGCGAGGCCATTGCAGCGCCGCTGCCCTGGAACGGCACGTGCAGCACGTTCACATCAGCCATCGCGTTGAACACCGCGCAAACCAGGTGCTGGCTCCCGCCGGTGCCGGAGGAGCAGAAGGTGTACTTGCCCGGCTCGGCGCGGAGGCGGGCCATGAATTCGGCACCGTTGGTCGCGGGGAAGTCGTTGCGCACGACCAGGATGTAGGGCGAGAGGCCGAAGGTGATGATCGGCGTCAGGTCGCGTTCGGGATCATAGGGCGTGCGCTGAACAAGCGGCGCGAAGGTGATGGGCCCCCCGGAGGCGGAAAGCAGCGTGTACCCATCCGGTGGCGCCTTGGCGACGAGGTCGGTGCCGATCATCCCGGTCGCGCCTGGCCGGTTGTCCGGCACCACCGGCTGTCCAAGCCGCTCGCTGAGGAAGGATGCAACCAGGCGCCCGATGAGGTCCGTCGCCTGGCCTGGCGGCCAGGGGACAACCATGCGGATCGGCCGGTTCGGCCAGGCCCCTTGCGCCCGAGCCGAGGATGCAATCCCCAGCGCCGGCATGGCGAGCCCGAGTGCGCGACGTGAAATCATGTACTTCCCCCTATTTTCCCGGGAGCTTGCTTCATTTCACCCCAGCCGCCTACCGCCTCCCCACTCGCACTATTAGCCAAAAACAAAAGAACTGGGTCCGGGGAAATTCCTTTCCCCGGCCTTACTTGTTGATCGCTTCCCAGATCCGCTCCGGCGTCGCCGGCATATCGATATGCCGCCCGCCCAGCGCATCGCTGATTGCATTCATCACAGCCGGCAGCGACCCCGCGCACCCCGCCTCGCCGCAGCCCTTGGCGCCGAGTGGGTTGGTCTTGGCCGGCACGGGGTGGCTAAGGAAGCCGAAGCTCGGCAGGTCGTCGGCGCGGGGCAGCCCGTAATCCATGTAGGTGCCGGTCATGAGCTG
>JAQGHV010000375.1 GCA_028288785.1 Rhodospirillales bacterium
GCGGTGCGGCTGAGGTTCTCCCAGTCCTTGGCGAGGCGGCGGCACCGGTTGAGCCAGGCGATGGTGCGTTCGACGATCCAGCGTCGTGGCAGCACCTCGAAGCCCTGCGCGGTATCGGAGCGCTTGACGATCTGGATGTCCACTTGGCGCAGCACGCGCTTCAGCGTGGCCTGGAACTTCGGCCCCTGGTAGCCCCCATCGGCGTAGAGCTTGCGCAGGAACGGGAACATCGCGAACAGCGTCGCCATCACCAAGACGGCACCGTCACGGTCTTGCACACCGGCGCTGTGCACCACCGCGTGCAGCATCAGGCCCAGCGTGTCGACAAGGACGTGGCGCTTGCTGCCCTTGATCTTCTTGCCGCCATCGTAGCCGTGCGGGTCGATCGAAGCCCCCCTTTTCCGCACCCTTCACCCTCTGGCTGTCGATGATCGCCGCCGTAGGGCTTGCCTCGCGCACGCCGCCGACCTTGTGGCTGCCCAGGTTGTCCATGATCACGATCTCGCCCGGCGCCAGTGTGGGCGCGAGCATCTGCTCGATGTAGGCACGAAAGGCGCCCCCGTTGATGGCGCCGTCGAGCACGAGCGGAGCCACGGGAGCGGTGCTGCGCAAGCCGCGCACGTTGGTGGTGGTGTGCCGGTGACCGTGCGGCACGGCCGCAACCAGCCGCGCCCCGCGCGGTGCCCGGCCATGGGGGCGCGTCATGTTCGTCGTGGCCCAGGTTTCATCGAGGAACACCAGGCGATCGGGGTCCAGACGGGGCAAGGCCTGGATCCAGGCGCGACGGGCCTGGGCGACGTCGGGGCGGTCCTGCTCGGCCGCGCGGAGGCGCTTTTTTTGCGCGTCAGCCCGAGCCGGGCAAGGACCTTCCACATGACGGGGTGACTGACTGCACGCCGTGCTCGGCAACAGCCCAGGCCCGCAGTTCGCTGATCGTCGCGTCCGACGCCGCGTGCGTGCGCAGCGCGGAAAGCATCGGTGCGAGGCGGAGCGGCAAGTGGTTGTGTTGCGCCCGCGCCTCACGCTCGCCCGTCTGCCGCAACCGCGCCCGAACCTTCACGACGTAGGACGGGCTGACCAAAAGCCGCGCGGCGATCTGGCGCACCGTCTCGCCCTCAGCCGCCAGCACACGATCGCGCAGGTCCTGCCCATACGCCTGCCCACGACGCCAAGCCATCGCCACCTCCAGCGCAACCTGGAAACCTACCAATCACACCCAACCGAACCGGATCAAATCACTACCTGATTCCCGCCACAGCTACTCGGGTCTAGAAGTCGGAGCGTCGTCGCAATGCGATGACGCTCTCGACGCGTGGGTCCTTGAAGGATCCTTTGCCACTCGCACCTCTCCACTCGCCGGTCGACCGGAAGACCCTGCTTCAGGTGCCCCGGTGCTTGAGCCGCACCTTTCGCAGCTTGGATGTGGGGCGCTTCGGCCGTCAGGCAGCGCGACGAAGGCTGAAGCTCTTCCACACCGTGGCGAGCGAGGCGACGAGATGCTCGAGGTCGGCGTCGCTGTGCAGCGGCGTCGCCGTGAAGCGCAGTCGCTCCGTGCCGCGCGGAACGGTCGGGAAATTGATCGGCTGCACATAGACCCCGTGATGGTCGAGCAGGGCGTCGCTGATCTGCTTGCAGGCGACAGCATCGCCAACCATCACCGGGACGATGTGGCTCGGGTTCATCATGTGCGGAATGTGCGCAGCGTCGAGCCTGTCGCGCAGTGCAGCCACCCGTTCATGCAACGCCGCACGCTCCGTCTGAGATGCCTTTAGATGGCGGATCGAGGCGGCGGCGCCGGCCGCGATCGCCGGCGGCAGGGCCGTGGTGAAGATGTATCCGGAAGCGAAGCTGCGCACGAAGTCGCACAGCGCTGCGGATGCCGCGACATAGCCGCCGATGACGCCAAACGCCTTGGCCAGCGTGCCCTCGATGACCGTAAGCCGGTCCATCAATCCCTCGCGCTCGGCGATGCCGCCACCGCGCGGGCCATAGAGGCCGACGGCGTGTACCTCATCGAGATAGGTCATGGCGCCGTGCTTGTCTGCGATGTCGCAGATCTCAGCGATGGGGGCGATGTCGCCATCCATCGAATAGACGCTCTCAAAGGCGATGAGCTTGGGCGTGCCAGGCGGCAGTGCGGACAGTTTCCGGTCCAAATCCTCGGTGCTGTTGTGCTCCCAAACCTCGCACCGCGCGCGGCTGTGGCGGATGCCTTCGATCATCGAGGCATGGTTGAGCGCGTCCGAAAGCACGACGCAGCCGGGAATACGCCCCGCCAGGGTCGAAAGCGTCGCCCAGTTCGACATGTACCCGGAATTGAAAAGCAGCGCCGCTTCCTTGCCGTGGAGGTCGGCGAGTTCGCGCTCCAGCACCACGTGGTCATGGTTGGTGCCGGCGATGTTCCGCGTGCCGCCGGCACCCGCGCCGCTCGCATCGAGTGCAGCGTGCATCGCCGCGATGACGACAGGGTGCTGGCCCATGCCGAGGTAGTCGTTTGAGCACCAGATCGTCACGTCCTCGGTGCGCCCGGCGGCGTGACGCGTGGCGCGCGGAAAGGCGCCGCGGTGGCGTTCCAGCTCGGCGAAAACGCGATAGCGGCCTTCCCGCTGCAGCCCGTCGATCTGTCTGCGGAAGTAGGACTCGTAGTCCATGACTTTCTCCACTCGGAGTGACGCTGACGCAGGGCAAGCGGCCTGCAAAGCGTGTCGCTTCAACTCCATAGCAACTCTGGATGGGTGGCCAACCGGCCGGAACCCTGGGGCGAATAGGCTTGGTCCAGTACCGCAGGGAACAACCATGCGGCGATTATAGCCGCAAGGGTGGCGCGATCCGGTACACGAGCTTTATCTATGCTTGCGCAGGATATTTGCGAGATGGCTTAGATAGCACCAGGCCGGAATAAGGCCGAACACTCAGCAATGCCTGAACGTCACGCGACCCTGCACGGGAACCTGCCGGCTGAGCCTTTCGTCCCGCCACGCGACAGGCTGATCGTTCAGATGGCGAAGTTCAGCGGCTCCGTCACCGCACGCTTGAGGCCCTTGGCCGCCCCACGCTGCAGGAGGTCCCCGATGGTCAGCGCGGCAAGGCGCTCTCGGAGCGCATTGTCCAGCTCCTTCCACAGGGGCTGCACGACTGCGGCCGAAAGCGCTCCGGATGCCCCGGGGTCGCCTGGATCATCATCGTGATTGGCCAAGGCCGCATCCAGCAGCGTGATGGCGCGCGGCGCACGGCCGAGGCGATAGCCGCCGCGTGGACCGCGCAGGCTTTCCAGCAGGCCGGCGCGAACCAGGGCCTGCAACGCGGGCTCGATCCCTCGTCGCGCAAGCCCAAGCCGGTCAGCGATTTCGGCCGCACCGGTGACGGTGGTGCCGCGCCCCGCATGAAAGGCGACGTCGAGGAGAATATCCAGGGCGAGAAGCGCGCGGTCGCGACGGATCAGCATGGCGCTTTATACAGTTTCCCAATGTGAAATTCCATGGGGATTGCTGCCATGGATCAGCCATCCTTTTCGATGTTCGCTTGCGCCGTTTCGAGGCCTTGAGGGGAGCCGGAATAACCCCGCTCGAGCCTCAACCAGGCCCGCAAGCCGATGGCCACCCAGATACGGTCCCGCTTCTGCACCCCACCACCCGGACAAGAAGTCGTCCCGTCAGGCGCCAATCTACCCACAGCATCGCCGAGGCTCAGAAAATCGCAGCCCGCACGGAGGCCAGCACCGCCACCTGGTTCATCTGATTTAGGATCGCGGGCCCGCGGCAAGCCAGCTTGGGGTTCTCCACCTTGGCCGCGAGCTCGACAAAACTGTGGCAGGTAATACCGCGCTGCTTCTTGTCGCCATGGTCCTTGTTGCTGGTGCCCACGGCGACCAGCCGCACGCTGGGATGTTCGCGCGCGATCCATGCCATCAGGTCCACGCCGCAGAAGATCTGGTCGGTGGTCAGCGGCTGATCCTTCGAGGCGAGTTCGATGTGAACAGCGTTAAACGCCAGGGCGCGTGTTCCCATCGCGCCATCGGCAGTATCGACATGCTGGAAGATACGGCCATCGCCCTCCACGGTGAAATGCGCGGAGACGCCGAACTGGCTCTTGGAATTCGCCTTGTGGGCGTCGCCCGTCTGCTTCGTCCAGAAAGAGTCGTTGATCGGCGCTTGGTCCGTGATGGATTGCGGCGCCCAGGTCTGGTGCATGATGATCCGCACCACGTCGCCGTTGCGACCGGGTTTGAACGAACCCGGCTCGGTCATCATGTATTCGCCATCGCGGTTCGGATACATCGCCATCGAGGTCTCCTGTGCGGCAGGGAATGATTTGGGCGCCGCACAGGCTTTCATGGATCCGCCGCCGACCGAAGGCCGGCGGCGGTCACGTCATCGTGGTGGTACCGCCGAGCTTCGGCGGATCATCCCATTGCGCGCGCCTTAAAGGCCCGCCTGGCTCACGAACTTCGTGTTGAGGTAGGCCTCGATCGCCTCGGACCCACCCTCGCTGCCGTAGCCGCTATCCTTCATGCCGCCGAAGGGCACCTCGGGCAGCGCGAGCCCGAGATGGTTGATCGTCATCATCCCGGCTTCCACTCGCGCGGCCACCGCATTCGCGGTCTTGGCCGAACGCGTAAAGGCGTAGCTCGCGAGGCCGAAGGGCAGGCGGTTCGACTCTTCCACCACCTCGTCAAGGTCGCGGAAGGAGGAGATCAGCGCGACCGGCCCGAAAGGCTCCTCGTTCATGATGCGCGCGGTCTTCGGCACGTTGGTCATCACTGTCGGCGCGTAGAAATAGCCCTTGTTGCCGATGCGCTCGCCACCGGTATGCACCTCGGCCCCGTGCTTGCGCGCATCGGCGACGAGCGTCTCGACAGCGGGGATGCGGCGATCATGCGCGAGGGGGCCCATCTGGCTCTCCGGGTCCATACCGGCGCCGACCTTCAGCGCCTTGGCGTGGGCCGTGAAGCGTTCCACGAAGGGCGCGAACGACGCCTCCTGGATCAGGAAGCGGGTCGGCGATACGCAGACCTGCCCGGCATTGCGGAACTTAGCGAAGGCCAGCGTCTTGGCCGCGTGATCGAGATCGGCATCGTCGAACACGATCGCGGGCGCATGGCCGCCCAACTCCATCGTCGCGCGCTTCATGTGCTTCCCGGCGAGGGCCGCCAGCAGCTTGCCGACCGGGGTCGAGCCCGTGAAGGTCACCTTGCGGATGATGGGATGCGGGATGAGGTATTCGCTGATCTCGGCCGGCACGCCATAGACCAGGCCGATGACGTTGGCCGGGACGCCGGCGTCGAGGAAGCAGCGGACGAGCTCCGCCGGCGAGGCCGGGGTCTCCTCAGGTGCCTTGACGATGATCGAGCAGCCCGTCGCGACCGCGGCGGAGAGCTTGCGCACGACCTGGTTGATCGGGAAGTTCCACGGCGTGAAGGCGGCGACGGGGCCGACCGGCTCCTTCACGACCAGCTGGTAGATGCCCTCGCCCCGGGCGGGGATCACGCGGCCATAGGCGCGGCGGGCTTCCTCAGCGAACCAGTCGATGATGTCGGAGGCGGCGAGCACCTCGCCCTTGGCCTCGGCGAGCGGCTTGCCCTGCTCGAGCGTCATGAGTTCCGCGATGGCGCCGGCCCGTTCGCGCAGCAGGTCGGCCGCCTTGCGCATGATCTTGGCGCGGTCATAGGCGGAGACCTTCCGCCACACCGCAAAACCCTTCTCGGCGGCGTCGAGCGCTTCGTCGAGGTCGTCGCGCCCGGCATGGGCGACCTGGCCGATCACTTCCTCGGTCGCGGGGTTCAGCACGGCGATGGTGCGGCCGGAGCGGGCCTGGCGCCATTCGCCAGCAATGTGCAGCAGCGTGTCCTGGTACATGCGGTGATCCTCCTCGGCGCCTTGGCCGGCGCGTTGGCAAATGAGTAGGCGGGCGCGGCGCCGAGGTCCAGATGCGGGCTGCTCGTTGCAAGTACCTGACCGTTGTGACCTGGCGTCTTCAATCCGGGCAAAGTGCCCGCCGGTGCGGGTTAGCCTAGACGCTTTCGCGCTCAGCCAGCGTCTGCGGGGCCTGCGGAGGCTGTGCCGCCTTGGCAGCCTCGCGCGCCCTGGCACGGTTCCGGTTGCGGCGTTGGATAAAGAAGCGGGCGATGAAGAACAGGAAGATCGCGAGACCGATGCCGCCGATGCCATGGGCGATCTGCGACGGAGTGAACATCCCCGCCACGAACCAGCCGACCCAGACGAAGGCGTTCGCCCACAGCCCCGCCGCGATGAAGTTCAGGGTGGCGAAGCGTGGAAAGGACATGCCCGCGATCCCGCAAGCCGCCGATGCCACGTTGCGGATGCCATAGATGAAGCGGAACGAGAGCACGAAGACGTCGCCGTACTTGGCGAGAAAGCCAGTGGCGACCGCGATGCGCTTCTCGGCACCGGGGATCTTGCGCATGGCGTAGGGCCCGTAGCGGCGGCCAAGGAAGAACCAGGTCTGGTCGCCAAGGAAGGAGCCGATCCAGACGCAGCCGAGCAGAATGAAGGGGTCAACGAGGCCGGTGGTGCGGCCCACCGCGGCGGCGAAAAGGACGAAGGTCTCGCCCTCGAGGAAGGACCACGCGAAGGCGATCACATAGGCGAGTGCGCCGTATTCAGCCCACAACTGCTCCATCGGTGTCTGACGCGCCTCCCGGCTTGCGAAGCAGGCGATTAACTCCCCGCAAGTTTAGCCTTTCGCATGGTTCAGGGGGGGGCTGGCAAGGCCCTTCCAGGCCACCGCATCTTATCCACGGAAACTGGGGATGGGGCTGTGGATGAAATGCGGATAGCGGCCGGAATTCGAGGAGGAAGGCCAGCCTGAGGAAGACTGTTGCATTTCGCGCAGGACGCCGCTAGCGCGCCGCGCAATGGGCACTTCGGCAGCCAATGCGGTTGATCGCCCGACGCGTGCGGCGCAGTGTCCAAGCCTTGGTTCCGGGGATACCGCCATGCTCGACTGCCAGCGCGACGCCTTCGACATCCCGCGCGATGTCGCCTACTTCAACGCTGCCTCCTGGGGCCCACTGCCGAAGGCGGTGCAGGCGGCTGGCCACGCCGGCGTCGAACGCAAGGCACGCCCCTGGGGCATCACCGCCGAGCATATGGCGGGGCAGTTCGCCCGCGCACGCGCCGCCGCCGCGCGGCTGATCGGTGCGGCGCCCGAGGATGTGGCGCTGATCCCCTCCATCTCCTACGGCGTCGCGGTGGCCGGCCGCATCCTTCCGGTGCGGGCGGGGAGCCGGGTTCTGGTGCTGGGGGACGATCATTCCTCTCCGGTGCTGGAATGGCTGCAACGCGCGCCCGAGGGCGGCTTTTCGGTCGAGACGGTGGAGCGGCCGGGGGATGGCGACTGGACGGCGGCGCTGCTCGAGGCGATCGCGCGGCCGGGCGCTGCGCCGCTGGCCCTGGTGTCCATCTCCTCCGTGCATTGGGCCGATGGCGGGTTGATCGATCTCGACGCGGTCGGGGCAGCGCAGCGGGGGGCGGGGGCGATGCTGCTGGTCGATGCCACGCACCATGCCGGCGTGTTGCCGCTGGATGTCGCGGCGCTGGACCCGGATGTGCTGATCTTCCCGACCTACAAATGGGTGCTCGGGCCCTATGGGCGGGCCTTCCTCTACATCGCGAAGCGCTGGCAGGACGGCGTGCCGCTGGAGCAGACCGGGTCCTCGCGTCGCAGGGTGTTCAACGAAGCGCAGCCCTATTTCGCCGACCTCGGCTTCACCGATGGGGCGAAGCGGTTCGACATGGGCGAGCGGGACCACCTGATCGGGCTGGAGATGGCCGCAGTCGGAATGGAGATGATGGCCGACTGGGGAACGGCCGCGATCAGCGCCAGACTCGGCTGGCTCACGGGTCTACTGGCGGAAGGCCTGGCGGGGATGCCCGGTGTGGAGATGCCCTCAGAGCAAGTGCGGGCGCCGAACGTGCTGAGCCTGGGGTTCGCTGGCGGGATGAAGCCCGGCCTGATCGACGCCCTTGCCGCACGCGGAGTGCATGTGGCGCCGCGTCTGGGGCGTCTGCGGATCAGCCCGCATGTTTACAATGACGAGGCCGATGTGGCGGCGTTTCTGCAGGCGTTTCGCGACTTGGCGTGACGGTTCACGCGACAGCATGGGGGAATCAATTCCCCCAAACCCCCGTCTTCTATTTTTGGCCAATTGGTGCTGGCTGCCAAATCAGCCCGCGTCCGAAAAACCCCGGTGCCGATAACTCAAAAATAAAAGAATGGGGCCTGGGGAAATTCCTTTCCCCAGCCTTGCTCGCTTCTAAAGCGCCCCGCCCTTCCGCCCCGCCATCGCCCCCAGCCGCAGCCGCAGCGCGTTCAGCTTGATGAATCCCTGCGCGTCGAACTGGTCATACGCGCCCTGGTCATCCTCGAAGGTGACGTGCTTCATCGAGTAGAGGCTGTTCGGCGACTGGCGCCCGGTGACGATGGTGTTGCCCTTGTAGAGCTTCAGCCGGACGGTGCCGGAGACGCTCTTCTGACTCTCATCAACCATGGCCTGGATCATGCGGCGCTCGGGCGAGAACCAGAAGCCGTTGTACAGGATCTCCGCGTATTTCGGCATGATCGAATCCTTCAGATGCGCGGCCTCGCGGTCGAGCGTGATGGATTCGATGGCGCGATGCGCGACGTGCAGGATGGTGCCGCCAGGTGTCTCGTAGCAGCCGCGGGACTTCATGCCGACGAAGCGGTTTTCCACCAGGTCGAGGCGGCCGATGCCGTTCTCGCGGCCGAGCGTGTTGAGCGCCGTGAGCAGGGTGGCCGGCGACATGCGCTCGCCATTGATGCCGATGGCGTCGCCGCGCTCGAACTCGACGGTGATCTCGGTCGGCTTGTCCGGCGCGTTCTCCGGGCTGATCGTGCGCTGCCAGACCATCTCATCAGGCGCGTCCCAGGGCTCCTCGAGGATCTTTCCCTCGGAGGAGGAGTGCAGCAGGTTCGCGTCGACGGAGAACGGCGACTCCCCGCGCTTGTCCTTGGCGATGGGGATCTGGTGTTGCTCGGCGAAGGCGATCAGCGCGGTGCGGCTGGTGAGGTCCCATTCGCGCCAGGGGGCGATGACCTTCACATCCGGCTTCAGCGCGTAATAGCCGATCTCGAAGCGTACCTGGTCATTGCCCTTGCCGGTGGCGCCGTGCGCCACGGCATCGGCGCCGACGAGCTCGGCGATCTCGATCTGGCGCTTGGCGATGAGCGGGCGCGCGATCGAGGTGCCGAGCAGGTACATGCCCTCGTAAAGGGCGTTGGCGCGGAACATCGGGAAGACGAAGTCGCGGACGAATTCCTCGCGCAGGTCGTCGATGAAGATGTTCTCCGGCTTGATGCCGAGCATGATGGCCTTGTCGCGCGCCGGCCCGAGCTCCTCGCCCTGGCCGAGATCGGCGGTGAAGGTCACGACCTCGCATCCGTAGGTTGTCTGCAGCCATTTCAGGATGATGGACGTGTCGAGACCGCCGGAATAGGCGAGGACGACGCGCTTGATCTCAGATTTCGACATGGGTGCAACTCGTTGGGCTGCCGGCGCACTGGGCGCCGGGAAACTGCGCTGAGGACAGAGGAAAAACTGCGCGGACTATAGAGATGGAGCGCTGCGGTGCAACCCTCGTCACGGCAAGGGCGGCTCGTCCTTCGGAGGGGTCGTCTCGGTGCGGTGGAGCAGCCGTGCGAGGCCCTGCGCCACCAGCAGACTGAACAGGATGGCAAAGAGGACGTCGGACAGATAGTGCCCACCGAAGGCCATACGCGTCGCCCCGGTGGCGGCGGCGACGCCCAAAGCTAGCACAATGGCGGGCAGCTGCAGCGGCGGCGGTGCCAGGCTGGCCGGGGCCACGAGCCAGGCGGCAGCGGATGTTTCTCCTGAGACGAAGGAGCAGTTCTTCTCGCAGGCTCCGTCAAACCGGTACCAGGGACGAAACGGGTCCGGTCCGCCGAACTCCATGGTCTGGACCGGCCGCGGCCGGTGCCAGTGATCCTTGAGAATCACATTGACCAGAAGCCCCGGGCCAAGCGCCATGGACAGCACCAGAAACAGGAACCTGCGCCCCCCCAACCGGCCGGCGAGCCACATCAGGGCAGCGCCGCCCAGGGCCGCCGATGGCAGGACGTACAGAAGCCAGCGCAAGGCGCGCGCCGATGCACCGGAGCCGGCGAAAGCGCCATCCCGCAGGAAGAGCCGCGCGACCTCGAGGTCGAGCTCCGGCCAAAGGGCAAAAACGGCGCCGCACATAAGCGTCGCCAGCAGGGTCAGGATCACGGCCTGGCGGGACAAGAAGACCTCCGGAGCGGCGCAGCCTTAGCGGAGGACTGCCGCGGAGGGAAGCATCGGGATTGCGGGCTCACCCCGGACTG
>JAQGHV010000035.1 GCA_028288785.1 Rhodospirillales bacterium
CTGCTCAAGGCCCAGGGCTGGCGGTGCAATCACATGGCCTAATCGCATTGGAGCCAAGTCAGGCTCTGCCCCGGTCCCAATCGGATGGAGGATGCGATGGTTCTCTATGTAGGTTTGGACGTGTCTCAGAAGGAGACAGAGATCTGCGTCGTTGACGCGGAGGGACGCCGGGTTTGGCGCGGCAAGTGCCCCTCGCGTCCTGAGGCGATCGCCGGAGTGCTGGGAGAGCACGCGCCTGGCGCCACCAAGGTTGGAATGGAGACCGGGCCGCTTGCCATCTGGCTGTGGCACGGCCTGAAGGCCCTGGATGTCCCGATCGACTGCCTGCACGCCGCCACGTTGCTGCGGCCCTGTCGCTGCAGGTGAACAAGACCGACGCCAACGATGCCCACGGCATCGCCCAGGTGGTCCGCTCGGGCTGGTATCGTGCGGTAGCGGTCAAGAGCCTGCACAGCTGCCGGGTGCGGGCCATCCTTTCAGCGCGCCGCCAGCTCGTCGAGGTGCGGACCAGTCTGTACAACCAGATCCGCGGCCTGCTGAAGACGTTTGGTGTGGTGCTTGGGGCTGGAGCTGGCGGTGTGTTCGAGCGCGCTGTTCACGAGCAGTGCCCGGACGACCCGCTGGTCCAAGACGCGATTGGCGCCCTGCTCAGCGCCTGGAAGGTGGCGGGCGAGCGCAAGATGGCGCTGGAGCGCCAGTTGATCCGGATTGCACGCGAGCAGGATGTTTGCCGTCGGCTGGCAACGGTGCCCGGGGTGGGCGCGATCACCTCGCTGACCTTCGTGACGGCGCTCGATGATCCCACCCGGTTCCGACGCTCCCGCGACGTTGGGCCTATCCCGGGCTCACGCCGAAGCGCTACCAGTCCGGCGAAGTCGACTTGGCTGGGCACATTTCTAAGTCGGGGGATCGCACCGCGCGCAGCCTGCTGTTCGAAGCGGCGAACGCGCTGATGACGCGTGTGCGAAAGGACTGCACCCTGCGCGAGTGGGGCCTGAGCCTGGCCAAACGGATCGGCAGTCGCAAGGCGAAGGTGGCCGTCGCTCGCAAGCTGGCAACCATCCTGCACCGCATTTGGCTGGACGGCACCGAGTTCGAGGCCGTCCCAGCCCACTGAGCTCCCGCCCTGGCGGGGGAACGTCCTGAGTAGGACGCTGGCCAGGTCACCCCGCACTCGCTTGTGCGCCCCAAACGCGAGCGCGGGAATCACATCGGGGGACCAGCTGGCGAGGGCCATGATGAGGCGAGCCCGTCTCGACCTCGAAGACGACAAGAACTGCTGCGCCAGGACGTTGCCCAGCTAATAGAGGTTGACTGCGATTAGACAACAAGCCCATCGAGAAACAGGCCTGCCGAGCCCGCAACCCGTTCCTGCGTGAACAGTGGCTGGATCCGCGACGTCACCTCACGCAAGGACGACGCCCACAGCTCCAGCGTCGTCTCGATCGAAGCGCCCGTCATCCATGATCTCCAAATCATGGTTGCCCATTGATCCAAAAAAAACAGGAATGCGCAACTGTAATGCCAGATGAAAGCCGCGCAACTGCGTGATCCGCGGTGCGGAATCCTGCGCCTGCCCGCGCGCGTCCGGCAGGACGGCTGCGATATCCCACCGCAGCAGGGCCTCCATGGCCTCGGCGTTCAGCCGGTCAGTGGCCTGTGCGCCAGCCGATAGCATGCCGAGCAGGCAACTCCATCGCATCGCATGCAACACGCGTGATGAGTGGCTCAACATCGCCCTAGGCCCGACCAATGGCGGCGAGGCGCTGGACCAGCAGGAGGGCTGCCGCCGTGATCGTTCCCACGACGATGGGCGAGGACAGCAGGGGCAAGATGGCGGCAGGGGCGAAGGCGCGGATGGCGGGACACAGCTCCACCGCGAAGCTCGCCAAGATGGCAATGCCGAGCATGAGCGCCATATCCTGGCTCAACCCACGCTCGCTCATCATCTTCACGCCACCGGTGACCACGAAGGCGCCGGTAAACACCAACGCCGCGCCGACCACGCCGGGGGGAACGGTGGCCAGCAGGAACGCCGCACCCGGCATCAAGGCCAGCACGGCGAAGATCGTGGCGACGTAGCCGACCACGCGCCGGTTGGTCATACCCGAAGCGGCGAGTAGGCCGGCGCTCGAGGCGGATGCGTTCACGCCGATGCCACCCAGGAGGCCCGCCGTGGCGGAACCCACGCCATCGGCCAGCACGCTGCGCCGCGCGGCGGCATGATCAAGTTCGCCTTGGGCGCCGTTGGTGATGCGCTGCGCGTGGTGGACGAAGCCCATCTGCTTCATCGCCGCCGCGAAGGCAATCACGGTGAATGGTAGGACAAGCGCCAGGTCGAAGGCCATCTGCGGAACGGCAAAGGCAGGGACGGCAAACCACGGCACTTGCCGCGCCGCATCCAGATCAGCCGCCGTGACCAGCCCCGCCGCGGTGGCACAAGCATAGCCCACGAGCATTCCAATTGCCGCTGCGTAGAGCCGTGCGGTCACTGACCGGAGACATTGCAGCACGATCATCGCCCCGAGCGCCAAGGCGCCAACCACAATCTGGGCCCCATCCGGATTACCCAGATTCGTGCCAAAGATCTGGCGAAAGCCGGCCACGCCATTGGTCAAGCCGACCAGGAAAATGATCAACCCGACGAATTCAACCGGGATCGCGGTGCGCAGCCGATCCATGAAGCGCGACATGGCGGCCTCGGCGCAGCCGGCCAGGAACGTCATGCCAAAGACGAGGGGCAAGCGGCCCATATCGGCGGCCAGCATGGAAGGACCGAGATAGGTGGCGGTGAAGCTCGTCGGGGTGAGATAGCCGCTGCCTAGCGGCGGGCGTAGCGCCTGCAACAGGTTGGCAGCGGCAAGCACCAACAAGGCCATGCCGACGAACGCGGCCAATGCCTCGCCAGCGAGGCCCGCCTGTCGGCCAACGACGATCGGGAAGGCCAAGGTGGCGCACATGACCCCGGCATGCTGCAGCCCTGCCAGTGCGACAGCGGCTTCGGCACGTGCTGCGGCGGGCCAGGTGGGTGACGGCGCGGTAGCGAGACCTGGAAGGATCGTGCTCACAGGCCACCCCTCCCCATGGACTGGGACGCGCGACCCGTCGAAACAGCCCCGCCCTCCGGCGTGCTGAGGCCCAAGGTGACGCCCCAAAGCAGGCTGACGAAGGTATGCGTTGGCAGTCCGACTGATGCCGACATCATGCCAATACCCGTGTCCGCTCCAGCAGAGACGCAAAGATCCGTTGCGTCATTGCCCGAAGCATGAAGATGAGAAAAACGCTCATCGCCAGGAACAGCTCGATGCCCGGCCGGTCGGCCAGGAAGGGCGCCGCTGCGGCCCAGATGAGGGTGATGTTCCGCTTGCCGCTGACCAGACCAATGGTCAGCGCGCGGCGATAGTCGATGCCGGCGAAAAGATGCGTACCAATCGCCTGAAGGCCGCCGTTCACGAGGAATGCAAGGGCGAGCAGCAAGGCCGCCTGGCCGGGCGCCGCCATGATCTCCTCGCGCATGCCGCGCATCGCGGCCACGGCGACGAGCAGCTGGCCCAGCACGGCGATCCCGGTCATGGCGTTCGGGTTCGCCGCAACCCAGTTTCCCGCATAACGGCGCAGGAGCCAGGCGGTGAGCGCAGCGCCTCCAATGATCGCGCTCAGCGGACGCGCGGCGTCGGCGAGCCAAGGCGAGACGAGGCCGATCAGCACACCGCCGCAGAGAAGCGCGGGACCATTGCGGCCGGCGTGCGTCAGGATGGCATTTGCGATTGCGTTCACTGCCGCCACCCCCTGCCGGAGGACAGGCCTGGAACCGACGCTGCGGCACAGTGCGCAGGTTGAATTTCGGCTGCTCTACCACAGGCAACGTCATCTGATCAGAGGGTCGCCCGGAGCGCTCACTTGCGAGCTGCTGCGAGGCATGTCGTCCCCAGGTAACGAAGCCGCGCCGTCCATGGCGGCGCGGCAGTCCTTGGAGGCGCGATCGAGCGTCGGAGCGATTGCGCTGCCATTTTGTCAGCCCGAGCAGCGTGGGTAGCAGCAGCGTCCAGATCGTACAGAGCATCATGATGGCTTCGCCCGCCGCGGGCTGATGCCTACGGTGGCGCTCCAAAGCAGGCTAACGTTGCGAACCGCACCACCCAGGGCGACCGCACCACCCGGGGCGAAGGTTGCGCCAAGGCGCTCGCCCCCAAGCCGCCCCGAAATTAAACCCGTGGTCAGGCCCAGCGTGCCGCCGACCAGCGAGGTCAGGGTCAGTCCGACCAGGCAAGCGGCCCAGGGGATGTCTGCATCGAGCTTGGCCGAAAGCCCATGCGCCAATGCCAGCCCAACGTCGCAAAGGCCGAGCGTCCCGAGGCCCCTCATGGGGCGGAAGGCGAGAGTGCGATGTGCGCCGCGCAGTGCCTGCCGCAGTGCAAGGCCCAGCAGGGAGGGCAGCGCGACCATCGCCACGCTCATGGCGAACATCATGCTGACCGAGGGCACGAGCAGCGTGTGGCCGAGTTCGCCCACCGGCGGCAGCAACCACCCCATCGCCACGGCCAGCAGGGGCGCCACCAGTCCAAAGTCCCCGAGGCGACCAAGCCCGCCGGCCAGCTTGCCCGTTATGGCCGTCATGGCCGTTGCGCGAGCAGGTTTGTCGCGAAAAATCCTGCCACGTTGGACGCCGACAGCTCCGCCAGTGCCGGCCACGGCTGTGCAATCACTCGGCTCAGACCATCCGGCCGCGGCAGCCGGGAACGCCCCTCATTGCCGAAGGCCAGCCGGTCCCACGCGTAGCTGGCCTGGTCAAAAGCGCGAAGCCGCACCGAGGCCCCGGCCATGCCAAGGGCATGGGCAAAGCTGGCACAGGCGTCCGACGGATTGCTCGGATCGGCTGTGCCGTACATCAACAGCACCGCCTCTCCCGCCACCGCTGCAGGCGAGAGCCCACCGCAACCGGGATAGAGCAGCGCCCGCGCAGCCACGGCTCCGGACCATTGCGTCGCGAGCCGGGCGCCTTGGCCAAAGCCCAGCAGGCCAATCGGCTGCCCGGTCACGCGCGGATGCGCTGAAAGCGCGCTCAGCGCCCTTCCGAGCGCGTCCGTCTCCAAGGTTTGGACGTCGAGCACTGCGAAGCCCGCGCCGAGGAGTTGGTCGATGTAGTGCCTCGCGCGACCGTCCGGGCCCTGCCCATCCTGTAGGATCACTATGGCAGGCGTTCGCCGGTCGGGCGCGCCCACTGGGAGGGTCAGGATACCGGCGACACCGGGAACCATAAAGAACTCGGTCTCCTCCGAAGGTGGCAGCGGAGCCTCCCAAGCCCCCCAGCCACACGCCGGGCTGCCGAGCAGGAGCATCGCCGCGAGGCCGCCTACCAGCCCATGTCGCCGTGTTCCTAGGCGAGGACAGCGTGCGGAAGTCATGGGGCGTCCAGTCCGTCGATGTGTGACCTAGCCTACCCCTGGCGTGCGGCACCTGCAGTGCGCTGGGTCACATCGCGGACCGCAGAAATGTTCTCAGGCCACCTCTCCCGCTTTGAGCAAAGGGCCCCGCATGCCAGCCATCAACACCAGAGCGGAACTCGAGCGCCTCATGGAGGCTGCGCGTGAGGCGCGGAGCGCAGAGCTGCTTGTTCGCTGGAACGCCATGCGCACGGCGCTTCTGCGCGCACTCAGATGGGCGAAGCCCGAGCACACGGCGTGAGACAGCAGGTCAGGCCCATGACAGTGTGGCCATGCGGCTTCCGCATCGAAGAGCCTTGCACCATGCTTGACCTCTCCCGCTTCGCATTCTTCTCCGCCTTCCCCGGACCTGCTCTTGCCGCACTCGCAGTCGTCGCGCGGTGGCGCGTTTTCGACGCTGGACAGACCGTACTGGCTGCGGGCGACCAGGCACGCGACGTCTATTTCATCGCCGAGGGCGAGGTGCGCATCATCACCCGGAGCAGGTCTGGGCAGGAGATCATCCTGAACGAACTCGGCGCCGGCGGGTTCTTCGGCGAGATTGCTGCGATCGACGGAGGCCTGCGCTCAGCTGGGGTGGTGGCGCTGACGCGCGCGCGCGTCTGCATAATCGCCGCGGAACCCTTCATGAGCTTTGCGCTCTCGACGCCCGCGGCCTCGCATCAGGTGTTGCGGTTACTGGCTGGACTGGTTCGAGAGAAGGATGCGCGGCTTCTGGAACTCACCGTATTGCCGGTGAGGATGCGGCTGATTTCCCTGCTTCTCCGGATCGCGAGACCGCACGCGACCGGAGGGCTCATGGTCTCGCCACCACGTCCCCATCATGAACTGGCAGCGCGTATCGGAACGGGGCGCGAAGTTGTTTCACGTGCGATCGGCGTCCTGCAGCGTGATGGACTTGTGGTTCCCGAGCGCGGGGGGCTTCTGCTGCCTCAGCCGGAAAAGTTGAAAGCGGAAGTGGAGGCAGGCTACAGCCAGATCTGACCATGTGGAATTCATCTGCCTTGGCAGGCGGCCAGAGAGCAACTGGTGTGCGGAGCAGACGTCCCAGTTGCTCCGCTAAGCTAGGCAGCGCTGCGCGCCGACAGGATCTTTGCCAGCCAATGCGGCGCCGGAGAAAATGTCGAATTTTTCTTTGATCACCTGCGCGGCCTTGTCGCGCGGGACGACTTGGTAGAGCTTTTACCCCGCCGCCAGGACGACGTGAAAGAATTCGTGCAGCGCGAACAGGGTCAGGCTGCACAGAGAAGCACCACGGATGACGACAGCCCCCTCATCGACGTTCGCGTTCGCTGAAGTAGACACCAAGTGTATTCATGCCCAAGCATGGACGGGCAGCCCTCGCAAGGTCTATGCACACGCTCAAGCCGTAACCCCAACCTCCTGATTATTTTCGAATGCGGAACGTCCAAACTAGTAAGCCGGAAGCGTGAAAGCATGTAGATGTAGTGACCAACACCCTCGCCTCCGCTCTTGGCAATTCCAGCCGCCGTAACATCACGGTCCTGGCTGCCGACATTGCTGGCTTCACTGCGTTGACGCAGTCCGATGAGGACTGGGCCTTCGCGCGCGTGACGGAGGTGATGGAAGAGGTGATCGCCGTGCTTACCGCCGGCCAGGGCCACGTGGTGGACCGTGCCGGGGATGGGCTGCTGGCCCTGTTCCCAGGCGCGCTCCAGGCGTTGGCCGCTGCACTCGCAGTGCGTGATCGCGTCGAGGTGATGACGGCAACAGACCCGGCGGGCCGGCGTATCAGCCTGCGCATCGGTATCAATGTCGGCGAGGCGATCGTGAATGACGATCGGGTCTTCGGTACCGTGGTTAATGTCGCCGCAAGGCTGCAGAGCTTGGCGGAGCCGGGCGGCATCGTCATCTCAGGTGCGGCAGTGGAAGCGACGCGCGGCACCAACAGCGCGGCGCTGGAGGATCTGGGTGGCCTCGCGGTGCGCGGCCTTGGAAAGCCGGTGCGCTGCTTCCAGGTAAGGCGCATGCGGGATGTGCCCCCCGCCCTCCATCCGGCTCTGCCGGACAAGCCGTCCATCGCGATCCTGCCCTTCGAGAACCTGAGCGCCGATCCGGATCAGTCCTATTTCGCGGACGGGCTGGTGACGGACCTGATCGCAGGCCTAGCCTGCCTGCCCTCAATCTTCGTGGTGCCCCGGAGCTCCTCCTTCCGTTTCCGCGACCGCGCGCTGCCCTCGTCGCAGATCACCCTTGAGTTGGGCGTGCGCTACCTGCTGGAAGGCACTGTGCGCCGCTCAGGGCAAAGACTGCGCGTCACCAGCGAACTGCTTGAGGGCGAGAGCGGCACCCAGCTGTGGTCCGGCCGCTTTGACGGGAGCGTGGACGAAGTCTTCGACCTGCAGGACAAGGTGACCGAGACGGTCGCCGCCGTCATTGAGCCCAGGCTGCTTTTTGCCGAGGTCGAGCGTGCCCGCCGGGCGCCGCCCGACGACCTGCAGGCGCATGACCTTTTCTTGCAGGCGACCGGCTATTTCTACGCCATGGGGCGCCAGGACGTCGAGCGTGCCAAGGAACTGACGGACCGAGCATTGCGCCTCGACCCCAACAACGCACGCTGCTTGGCGCTGGGCGCACGCTGCCGCCTCCATCGCAAGGTGCAGGGCTGGGTGCCACCAACCGACCCCTCCATCGCCGAAGGTGCGCGCATGGGCCGCCGCGCCGCGCTCCTGGCCGGAATGGACCCCGAGGTGCTGTGGATGGCCGGCATTGTCGTGGCGCTGGCCGACGGCGATGTGCGCGGCGGCATCGCGATGATCGACCGCGCACTGGCGATCAATCCGAATTCGGCCGACGCCCTGACGTATAGCGGCATGGCCCGGGCCTATCTGGGCGATGCGGATGTGGCGTTGCAGCACCTCGCCCGCGCCCAACAACTCAGCCCGGTCGACGCACAGACCTACAACAAGCAGACTGCCGCCGCCTGGGCCACCTTCGGCGTGGGCCGCTATGAGGACTGCCTGACCTGGACGGAGCGCGCCCTGGCGAGCAAGCCGGACTACGCACCGCCCTGGCGCCTGCGCGCCGCCTGCTTCGGGTTGCTCGGCCATCTGGAGGAAGGCCGCGAGGCCGTGCTGCGCCTGCTCGCGCTCAGTCCGGAGGAAACCTGCGCATCCACCCTCGTCTACTACACACCTTCCTTCCCGGCCCCGGGCGCGGTCAGCGCGCTGGTCGATGGACTCGGGCGCGCCGGCCTGCCGGTGGGGTGAGGCATCACACCATCCCGCCCGGCGCGGCCAGGTGGTCGGCCAGGCGATAGGCCATGGCCGTGATGGTGAGGCTCGGCGCATTGACGGGCGCGGTGACGTGGGTCGAGGCGCCGCAGATGGACAGGTTGGCGTGCTCATTGCTGCGCAGATGCGCGTTCACGACGGATCCCTTCTCCTCGTGCCCCATGCGCGTGGTGCCCGCGATGATGGCGTTCGACAGGTAGGGCGCGTTGAACTGCGTTTCCGTCGCACCCATGGCATCGAAGATGTCTCGGTTGACCTTCAGCGCCTCGGCAAGGCCGGCACTGGTGTAGGGATCCAGCGCGAAGGTCACGCGCGGCCGCGGCACGCCGGCCCTATCGCGCAGCTCGGGGTCGAGGTCGATGCGCTTGTCGCGGTTCGGCAGCGTCTCGGCCGAGGCGGAGATGACGGGAGACACGCTGGTTCAGAGCCTCGATCAGGTCGCCGCCCTTCAGCCCGGCGGCGATCAGCTGCTTTGCCACGTGGTGGCGTCGCTGTTTCCGGACCAGCCGCTGTTCATGAAGGAAATGCCCACCGGGGCGTGGCTGGCGCGGAAGGGTCCGTCGCGCAGCTGCTCGATGCCGCTCGTCTGCTGCGGGCCGCGATAGGGCAGCACCGGGTCCTGCGTCAGGCCCCAGTAATCCTGGTTGGCCTGCGTGAGCAGCCAGCGCCCGACATTGTCGTGGCTGTTCGCCACGCCGTCCGGCGCCTGCTCCTGGCGGCTGGTAAGAAGCAGGCGCGGCGTCTCGATCGCGTGGCAGCACAGCACGTAATGGCGCGCGGTGAGCCGCAGGGTGCTGCCGTCAGGCCGCGCGGCGCGGATGGCGGCGACGCGGCGGTCTGGCCCCAGCTCGATGAAGTCGGCACGCGCCTCGGTGATCAGGCGCGCACCCGCTGCCTCCGCCTTGGCGACATGGAACGAGGCGTCGTATTTCGCGCCGATCGGGCAGATCGGCACGCAGGTGTTGTTGCCGCAACAGACCAGCCGCCCGTCGAAGGGGACCGAG
>JAQGHV010000174.1 GCA_028288785.1 Rhodospirillales bacterium
ACCGCCAGCGTCACCCCCTGGCGCGGGCCGCGCGTGACGGAGAGCGTCACCTCGCCGCCCTGCCGCCCGTGGCGGATCGCGTTTTCCAGCAAATTGCGGATGATCTGGGCGACTTGTTCGTCGTCCGCGGGGCGCACGATGGCGCATTCCGGCGCCTCGACCCGCAGGGTGGCGCCGCGTCCGGCGAGGATCGGTGCCATCGCATCCGCCTCGGCCCGCGCGATGGCGCTGATATCGGCGCTGCCGGTCGGCGCCTGGTGCTCGGTGAGCTCGATGCGCGAGAGGCCGAGCAGGTCGTCGATCAGGTTGCGCATCCGCTCGGCCTGCTCGGCCATGATGCCGAGGAAGCGGGTGCGCGCGAGGGCGTCATCCTCGGCGGGGCCACGCAGCGTCTCGATGAAGCCGATCAGGCTGGCGAGCGGCGTGCGCAGCTCATGGCTCGCGTTGGCTACGAAATCAGCGCGCATGCGCTCCACCGCGCGTTCCCGCGTGCGGTCGGCGAGCACCAGCATCAGGCGTCCGCCATCGGCGAGCGGCGGCGTCATCGGGATCACCTGGGCGGATATGTCGCGCGGGATCGGCACCGGCAGCATGATGTCGGCCGGGTGGGGCAGGCCGTCGCGCAGCGCCTGGTCCATGGCATCGGCGAGCACAGGGTGGCGCAGCAGCGCGGCCGCGTCGCCACTGCGCGGGGCACCGGTGAGGCCTAGCATCGCCCGCGCCGCGCCATTGGCGCGAAGAAGCACCCGCTTGTCGGACAGCACCAGCAGCGGGTCGGGCAGAGCCTCGATGATGGTGGCGTCGGACCGGCGCAGGCGTTCCACCAGCGCGCCGCGCTCGGCGAGGCTGCGGGTCAGGCGGGTTACGCCGTCGGCGACCTCGCGCACCGCCGGCAGCAGAGGCGTATCGTCGAGGACGAGGGGTTCGGCGGTGTCATTCAGCGCACCGCGCAGCCTTTCGCCGAGCCGCCCTAGATTGCTCAGCCACAGCCGGGACACCGCCGCGGCGGAGAGCGCGATCACCGCCATCGCATAGAGGCTCGGCAACAGGCTCGCTCGCCCGGTGGCGACGAGCAGGATGAGCGCCGCGATCGGCACGCCGCCGACCATAGCGGATGCGCGCAACCAGCGCAGCAATGGCGGTCGCGGGCCGCGGATGTCCCTCAGCGCCCGCGCGGGGTGCGGGTGCCTGGCCGGCCGCGCGCCGGGTGGGTCCTCAGGAACCGGCCGCACCAGGCCGCGGTGCGGCCTCGATCGCGGTGGCTTCGCCCGATTCCTCGACCCGGTAGAGCGCCAGGCCGCGCAGCGCCGTGCCATCCGGCAGCAGCCGCAGCGGCCCGTCCGCACCCCCGAACACGTCGCCGGCCCCAATCGGCGATCCGCCGCGCCCGACGGCCCGGGCCGCGATGCTGGCCGCGTCGTAGGCGACGCTGGCAACGCGCGGCGGGCGTTCGCCGTAGGCCTGGAGGTAGCTCTGCTCGAAACGTGCACGCGCCCGCGGATCGGGCGCGGCGAACAGGGCGCCGTGCAGCGCCGCCTCATTGGCGAGGCCGGCATCGCCTTGCCACAGCCCGTGCCCCAGGATGCGCAACGGGGGCACCGTCAGCCCGCCGGCGACGAGCCCGGCCGCATAGACGCGCGCCGCGGCGCCGGAATAGCCGATCAGCACCGCCTCGATCCCGTCCGGCCCTGCGCTGGTCGCGAGTTCGCGTGCGGCAGCACCGGGCTCGGCGCGCACTGCGTGCAGGGCCACGACCGGCGGCGGAAGGGAGAATTCCGTGGCGGCGTCGCGGAGTGCGCGCGCAAGGGCTCGCCCGAAGGCATCATCAGGCGCACCCAGCGCCACGCGTCGCACGCCGGCACCGGCGATGATCGCGACGACGCGCCGCACCTGCTGCGCTGGCGTGACGCCCAGCGGCCAGATCCCCGGGCCGCCCTGCGCCGCATCATTGGTGAAGGCCAGCACCGGCACCCGTGCGGTGCGAGCCGGCACGGAAACGGCGGAGGTTTCGGCAGCCGTCAGAGGCCCCACGATCACCCGCGCGCCGTCATTGATGGCGCCGCGTGCAGCATCTGCTGCGCCTCCGGCGGTGCTCTGCGTGTTGACCGGGATGAAATCCACGTCGGGGTTGCCGGCATCGAACAGCGCAAGCTCAGCCGCGCGCTGCATGGCGCGCCCGAGCGAGGCCTGGGGCCCGGTCAGCGGCAGCAGCAGCGCCACGCGCGTGCGCGGCGGCTCCGCCACGCCCGGAACAAAGCCGGGACCCGCCCGGTAGAGGGGTTGCGCCACGCAACCGGCGAGCGCCACAAGGGCAACCAGCGGCACAAGGATCCGGCGCATTGGCCGAAGACGAAGAAATTGAGGCAACGGACCCTCCACTGCGACCGGCGCAAACGCCGGGTCTTGTTCTCGTCGCCACGCCCATCGGCAACCTCGGCGACCTGTCACCGCGCGCCCTGGAAACGCTGCGCGCGGCCGATGCGGTGCTCTGCGAAGACACCAGGGTAACCGGCGGGTTGCTGGCCAAGCATGGTGTTTCCGTGACGCTCATCCCTTTGCACGACCACAATGAGGCGGCGCAAGCCCCCTCGCTCCTCAAGCGCATCCGGGGTGGCGCTCGCCTTGCCCTGGTTTCCGATGCCGGGACGCCGCTGGTGAGCGACCCCGGCTACCGGCTGGTGCGCGCAGCGATCGCCGAGGGCGTGTCCGTCAGCGCCGTGCCGGGCCCGAATGCGGCTGTCATGGCGCTGACGCTCTCGGGGCTGCCGCCCCACCCCTTCCTGTTCCTGGGCTTCCTTCCCGCGAAGGAAGGTGCTCGCGCCGCCGAGCTGCAGCGCATGCGCGCGGTCGAGCGCGCCGGGCTGCAGGCGACGCTCATCTTCTACGAGGCGCCGCACCGGGTGCCCGAAAGCCTGGCCGCGATGGCGCTGGCCTTCGGCGAAGCGCGGCCGGCCGCAGTCGCACGTGAACTCACCAAATTGTTTGAGGAGGTCCGCCGCGGCGAGCTTTGCGCCCTGGCGCTGCACTACGCCGAGCACGCAGCGCGTGGCGAGGTGGTGATCGTGGTGGGACCGGCGCCGGAGGAAGCGGCGGTGGAGGGTGCCCTGGAGGACCAGCTGCGAACCGCGCTGGCTGCGGGCCTCAGTCTGCGCGACGCGGCTGCGACGGTGGCTGAGGCGATGAGCCTGCCGCGCAAGCAGGTCTACCAGGCGGCGCTGGCGCTCAACCGGGAACCTTGAACGCGAGGCGACGCGGGGTAGCGCGCACGGATCCTACTTCACCAGCCTAGGCAAGATCGCGTCGAGGCGGATCAGGCCCTCGCCGGTGGCACTCAGTCGGCCCGGCGCTTGTTTGAGGTAGCCGGCTTCGAGGCAGTCGCGCAGCGTGCCCGCATCAATGCAATCCTCGAAAGCGAGGCCGCTGCGTGCCTCGATGCGCGCGGTCTCGATGCCCTCCGCCAGGCGCAGCCCCATCAGCAGCGCCTCGCGCGCCCGGTCTCGCGGGCCCAGCACTTCTTCCTCGACCACGGCGTGCCCATCGCGTTCCACCCGCGCGAGCCATTCCTCCGGCGCCCGGTGCCGGCGGGATGCGCGCATGCCCGCTGGCTCCAGCACGCGTTGATGCGCGCCGGCGCCGATTCCAAGGTAGTCGCCATAGCGCCAATATTGCAGGTTGTGCCGGCTCTCGGCGCCGGGCTTCGCGTAGTTGCTGACCTCGTAGGCGGCGAGCCCGAAGCGGGCGGCTTCCTCAGCCGTGGCGGTGTAGAGCGCAGCCGCCTCGTCGCCTTCAGGCAGGACGAACTCGCCGCGCCCAAACAGCGTCGAAAACCGCGTCCCTGGCTCGATGGTGAGCTGGTACAGCGAGAGGTGGTCGGCCGCCAGGTCCAGGGCGCGGCGCAGTTCCGCCCGCCAGGCGGCTTCGCCTTGCCCGGGGCGGGCGTAGATCATGTCGAAGGACAGCCGCGGGAAGATGGCGCGGGCGATTTCCAAGGCGGCGATCGCCTCGCCGGCGCCATGCTGGCGGCCGAGAAAACGCAGCGCCTCCGCATCCAGCGCCTGCACGCCGAGCGAGGCGCGGTTCACCCCGGCCTCCGCGAAGGCACGCAGCTTGGCGATCTCAACGCTCGTGGGGTTGGCTTCGAGCGTGATCTCGATATCCTCAGCGGCGTCGAACAGCGACCTGGCGTCGGTGATGAGGTCCGCGACCACTTCCGGCGGCATCAGGCTCGGCGTACCGCCACCGAAGAAGATGGAGCGCAGCGGCCGTCGTCCGACCCGTGCCGCCTCATGGGCGAGTTCGCGGCGCAGCGCGCGGCCGTGGCGGGCGGCGTCGACCCCCTCCCGGACATGGGAGTTGAAGTCGCAATAGGGGCATTTGGACGCGCAGAACGGCCAGTGGATGTAGAGGGCGAGCGGTTCCATCCGCCCGCATGTAGGCGCCTCAGGCTTTCAGGACCATGGCGTCGATGAGCATGTCCGCGAACATCGTGCGCCGGCCTGCTATGCTTGCCCACATTATGGATGAGCAGCAGGTTTCCGGCCGTGTTCCGGAACGACCCTAGCAATAGTCTGCTCCGCCTGCTTTTGATGGCGGATGCCGAGAACGAGCTGCCTCGATCGAGGCAGGTCCCGAACTCCCACGTAACGGCGCTTGGCGCCCTTATTGTGCGGAGGGGAGTGCCCATGCTTGGATCACGCGCCTGTGCGAGTGGATCGGGTATGAGAAGCGGAGACGGCACATGTTCAGTGGCGATGTAATGACGGCGTCGGAGTTCGCGCCGTGATCGGGCCGCGGACCACCGCGCTCTACGCAGCGCTGCTCGGCATCCTGTTCCTGGTGATCACCGTGGGCGTGTTCAGCGCGCGACGCGCCGCCAAGGTCGCGGTCGGCACCGGGGAGGACCGGATGCTGCTGCGCGCATCGCGGGCGCATGCCAATTTCGCCGAATACGTGCCGCTGATCCTGCTGCTCATGGCGCTCGCCGAAAGCACCGGCGCGCCACGCCTCCTTCTGCACGCCATAGGGCTCGCGACGCTGGTCGGGCGGGCGCTGCACGCCTTCGGCATCCGGCAGGAGCCGGAGCCCCTGGTCTTCCGGAAGTACGGCATGCTCCTGACGTTGCTGGCGATCGCTGCGGGGGTGATCGCGGCGCTATGGGGCGCGCTCTTCTAGGCGCGGGCTGCCGTCCGAAACCGCCCTTTGCGCCTGCGTGCGCCAGTGGGGCACGTGATCTGCCTGGCTTTTCGCGCGTGCCCGTTCCACGCCATGCCGCCATGCGCCCACGGCCCCTGGGCAGCGGCGGCCAGGGCGGCCAAAATCGGGTCCAGATGTTCCCCCCCACACCCTCGGTGCTTCGCCTCACCTGCGTCTTCGGCACTGCGAGCTTCTCGGGGGCGCTCGCGATCCGCGCGCTCGATCCGGCGGCGGCCGAGCTGGGTCTTGAGTTCTCGGTCTCCGCGGACCGGATCGCGCTGCTCTCGACTGCCTTCTCGCTGCCCTTTGCCCTGATCCAGCCGGTGCTGGGTTCGGTTGCGGATGCCACCGGCAAGCGCCGCATGGTGGCATTGGCGCTGATCGTCCTGGCGCTGATGCTGACGCTGTGCGCGATGGCGCCGACCCTCGGCTGGCTGATGGTGGCGCGCATCCTCGCGGGGGCGGCGGCCGGCGGGGTGATGCCGGTCACCATTGCGATCATCGGCGACGCGGTGCCGATGGCGCAGCGCCAGGTGGCGATCAGCCGGCTGCTGGTCTTCGCCATCACCGGGCAGATCGCGGGCGGCGCGCTGGCCGGCTTCCTGATGGGGTTCGTGGGCTGGCGCGGCGTGATCCTCGGCTGCGCGGGCGTGGCGCTGGCCGCCGGCGTCTTCGTGCTGAACGAGGCCTGGCGCGGCGGCATGCGCGAGGCGCGCGGGCGGTTCGACCCTGTGGTTGCCCTGAAACGCTACCGGAGCATCATCGGCAACCCGGCGGCGCGCTTCCTCTACATCATGGTCGCGATCGAGGGCGCGCTGATCTATGGCATCTTCCCCTACGTGGCGCCGCTGCTGCTCGAACGCGGCCTCGGCGGGGTCGCGGAATCCGGGCTTGCGATCGGCGGGTTCGGGGTGGGCGGCATCGTCTTCGCGATCATCGCGCCGCCGATCCTGCGCCGGGCGGGGCAGGGGCCGATGGTCATGATGGGGGGCGCACTGTGCCTAATCGGGCTCGCCGGGTTCGGAACGGCACCCAGCCTGGCTATCGCCATCGGGTCGATGCTGGTGCTCGGCGTGGGCTTCTACATGATCCACAACTCGATCCAGACGCGGGTGAGCGAGGTTGCGCCGCAATCCCGCGCTTCGGCGGTGTCGCTGCATGCCTTCAGCTTTTTCAGCGGGCAGAGCCTGGGGCCGATCCTCTACGGCGTGGCGCTGGGCGGGCTCGGGGCACCGGTGACACTGGTGATGGCTGGCTTGGGATTGGTCGTGTTGGCCATCCTGATCGGGCGTCGGCCGGGATAGCCGGAACAAACCACCAACGACTGCCTGCGCGCAGGAGTGTTGAAGCAGGCAATTCCAATGTCTTGGTCCGAGTCGCGCGAACAAAGCGCAGACGCGCGACTCGGGCCGCGAGTCGCTGGTCACTGCACAAGGGATGGTGGCTCAGCGTCCTGGGCAAACACAAGCCTGTTCATGCTTCAACCTTGGGGATAGGCATGAGAGTTGAAACCAGCGGCACGAGGCTTGACGCGAGCCTGGCGGTCGCATGGCCGCCGCAGGTCTCTCGGCGAACAAAGGGTGCAAGACGCACCCTCGGCGCCTGGGGGAGAAGCTGATATCAACGGCACTGTAGATTGACCGTCGATCCGCATCGCAGGCCTCACGCCCGCATGGGCGCCGCCAGTCGTGCAGCGACCGAAGCCTCGGAGACTGCGCTTGGCGCTTGAGGGCGGGTTACCGAATACAGACGGGCATTTTCATGTCCGTTGGTATGGGACTCGGTGGACGGGAACGTGGCCACCGCTCGGTGCATCTTCGATCAGGGAACACTCGACCAAACCGTAGGGCGTGGTGACGCACCTGTGCGTCGGCGTACCCGACGGCGGTGCGGGGTGCTGCACCCGATCGGCAGCAGCGCGGCGGCAAGGGACAGCAGGCGCAGGCGCTGTACGCGACTTCGCGCGATTCCACGGCCGTGACACCGGCGGCGCTGGGACGGCCCCATCACAGCGATGCTCCATGAGCGAACGGAATGCGGGCGATATCGGTCGATGCTGTGCCTAGCGCAATCAAAGAAGCGCCGAGCCGCACGATACCTACTAGAAGTCGGTACAGCGGCCCTTCTGCTCCCAATCGCCGTACCGAGTGGGCTCCGGGCCTTTCGGTCCATCGACCTCCTTCTGCATCGCAGGCGGCTTGGGCTTTTCCGCGACCGAGGCGGGTGGCAAAGCCGGGGGTGTTTTTTCTTCAGGTGTCATCCCCTACATCTAGGATCGCCGAGGCGTTTGCGGGAGAGTGTTCCGATCATGAGTGGCTATTTCCGTACGGTGATCCTGCTCGCGGGCATGACCGCGGTGTTCGTGGGCATCGGCTTCGTGATGGGCGGCCGCACCGGCATGGTGATCGCCTTCGCCGTTGCCTGCGCGATGAACGTCTTCGCCTGGTGGAACAGCGACCGCATGGTGCTGCGGATGCACAATGCGCAGCCGATCCAGCCGCAGGACGCGCCGCGCCTCTATGACATCACCGCCCACCTGGCCGCACGCGCGGGTATCCCGATGCCGGCGCTCTACGTGATCCATGAGGACCAGCCGAACGCCTTCGCTACCGGCCGCTCGCCCTCTCGCGCCGCCGTTGCGGTCAATACCGGCCTGCTCGAGCTGATGAGCGAGCCGGAGGCCGCCGGCGTCATCGCGCATGAGCTCGCGCACATCAAGAACCGCGACACCCTCATCATGACGGTGACCGCGACCATCGCCGGTGCGATCGGCATGCTGACGCAGTTCGGCTTCATGTTCGGGGGCCGCGACAGCGAGGGGCGGCAGAGCCCGTTCGGTCCCATCGGGATGATCCTGATGGTGGTCCTCGCCCCCCTCGCCGCCATGATCGTGCAAATGGCGATCAGCCGCTCACGCGAGTACGAGGCTGACCGCGTCGGCGCACAAATCTGTGGGGAGCCGCTGGCACTGGCCAACGCGCTGCTGAAGCTGGAGCACTACGCACAGGGCCGGGTAAACCAGACCGCCGAAGCGAACCCCGCCACGGCGCATATGTTCATCATCAACCCACTGTCGGGTCTAAGAATGGACGGGCTGTTTTCCACCCACCCCAAGACGGAAAACCGGGTGGCAGCGCTACAGGCGATGGCGGGCGGTTTTCGGGCGCCAGCAGCAGTGCGTCCGGCGTTTCGGACCCCTTGGCAGTAGGGAGAAAGGCCGGGGAAAGGAATTTCCCCGGACCCCATTCTCTTGATTTTGGATTCTGGTGCTGATTGTGGAACCAGCCGTCATGTTGGGCGTGAGGGGCTGACTGCAGGGCCAAACCCGAGAATAATTTTATGGCACTGCCCATGGAGTCCGCGCCGACATCATCGGCTGGGTGCCGACTGCCCGCCCAGCACCAACAGACAAAAACAAAAGATAGGGGGTCTGGGGGGATTCTTTCCCCCCAACTTTCAAGCCGCCCGAAGCGCCTTCCAGACGATCTCCGGAGTGGCGGGCATGTCGACCAACTTCCCGCCCAGCGCATCCACGATCGCGTTCATCAAGGCTGGCGGACTACCCACCGAACCCGCCTCGCCGGCACCCTTAACCCCGAGCGGGTTCGTCTCGCACGGCACCTCGATGAAATCGACATCGATGTTTGGCAGGTCGTCCGCGCGCGGCAGTGCGTAGTCCATGAAGGAGGCGGAGAGCAGCTGGCCGCTCTCCGGGTCATAGGCGGTGCGCTCCAGCATGGCCTGCCCGATGCCCTGGGCCACGCCGCCATGCACCTGGCCGCGCACGATCATCGGGTTTATCGCATGCCCCACGTCGTCGATGACGATGTAGCGCGGGATGGAGACGATGCCCGTATCGGGGTCGATCTCGACCTCGGCCACGTGGCAGCCGTTCGGAAAGGTGTGCGCCTTGATCTCGGCGGTCTCCTCCGCGTCCAGCATGATGGAGCTCTCGCCGCGGGCCACACGCGCGCGCTGGGTCGCGGCAAGTTCCAGGATGGCGATGCCGCGGTCGGTTCCGGCGACTGCGAAGCGGCCGGTGGTGAACTCAATGTCGGCGACGGAGGCTTCCAGCACTTCACCGGCTGCCTGCTTGCCCTTTTCGACCACGCTCGCGGTCGTCACGAGGATGGCTTGGCCTTCGGAATAGAGGCTGCGCGCGCCACCGGTGCCGCCGCCGGAGGGCAGCGAGGATGAATCGCCCTGCCGGATGCGGATCTTTTCCATCGGTACGCCGAGCTCGTGGTTCGTGAGCATGGCGTAGGCGGTTTCATGCCCCTGGCCGGTGGATTGCGTGCCGACATAGACGTCGACGAAGCCATCCTCGGCGAACACCACCTTGGCGTTCTCGGAGTTGGCGCCGCCGGTGGCCTCCAGGTAGTAGGCCATGCCGATGCCACGCTGCTTGCCCTTGGCCGCGGCCGCCGCCTGCCGCGCCGGGAAGCCGGCCCAGTCGATCTTCGCCAGTGCGGTGTCCATCAGCCGCTCGAACTCGCCGCTGTCGTAGCGCTGGCCCATCGCGGAGGTGTAGGGCATGGCCGCGGCCCCAACCATGTTCTGCCGGCGCAGCGCGACGCGGTCGCGCCCGGTCTCCCGCGCGGCGGCGTCAATCAGGCGTTCGACCAGGTAGTTGCTCTCGGGGCGGCCAGCGCCGCGATAGGCATCGACCGGGGTGGTGTTGGTCAGCACCCCAAGCACCTGCGCGTGGATCGCCTGGAAATTATAGACCGAGGCCAGCACCTTGGTGCCCGCGCCGGTCGGGATGAAGGGCGCGAAGGTCGAGAGGTAGGCGCCCATATTGGCGTGGTTGCGGGTCCGCAGCGCAAGGAAGTTGCCGTCCTTGTCGAGTGCGATTTCACCCCGCGTGATGTTGTCGCGCCCATGCGTGTCGGCCACGAAGGCCTCGGTCCGCGCAGAGGCCCAGCGCACCGGGCGCTTGAGCAGGCGCGCCGCGAAACACACCATCACGTGCTCGGCGTAGAGGTACAGCTTCATGCCAAAGCCTCCGCCGACATCGGGGGTGATGACACGGAAATGGCTCTCCGGCTGCTTGAACACCACATCGGCCAGCAGGCTCTTCAGCAGCCAGGAACCCTGGGTGTTCGTCGTCAGCGTCCAGTGATCGCTGGCGGCATCGTATTCGGCGAGTGCCGCGCGCGCTTCCATGCTGGCGACGACGACGCGGTTGTTCACCACGGTCAGGCGCGTGACATGCGCGGCCTGGTCGAACAACGCATCCGCCTTTGCCTTGTCGCCGGCATCCCAGTCGAAGCAGATGTTGCTCGCGATGCCCGGCCACACTTTTGCCGCGCCCGGCTCATGCGCGGTCGCGAGGTCGGTGGCGGAGGGCAGGATCTCGTAATCCACCATGACAGCCTCGGCGGCGTCGCGGGCGGCCTGCTCGGTCTCGGCCACGATGAAGGCGACGGGGTCGCCGACGTGGCGGACCATGTCTGTCGCGAGTGCCAGGCGCGGCGTGTCCGCGCGCGGCGTGCCGTTGGTGTTCTTCAGCGGAATGACGCAGGGCACCTCGCCGAGATCGGCTTCCTGCATGTCGGCGCCGGTGATCACCGCGAGTACGCCCGGCATCGCCTTCGCGTCAGCGGTGTCGAGGCTCAGGATGCGGGCATGGGCGTGCGGGCTGCGCAGGACAACGCCGTGCCCCGCGCCCACGGTGCCGATGTCATCCGTATAGAGGCCGTGCCCCTGCAGCAGCCGCGGGTCTTCCACACGACGAACATGCTGGCTCAAACCGAACTTGGCCATGAAACTGCTCCCTCACGATTCTTGCGGCACGACTGTTCCGGCCATCATCTGCGATCAATCCCCTGTTGGGGAAGGGGCGATCTGCGGCTCGCGTGGCTTGGCACCAAATCGGCGCTTGGTCGCCTCCCGCATCGACTGGAAGACCACGTAGAGCATCGGGATCATGAAGATGCCGATGAGCGCGGCGCCAAGCATGCCGCCGAACACCGCCGTGCCGACCGCGCGGCGCGACATCATGGCCGCGCCCGAGGCGATGACGAGTGGCACCAGGCCCAGGATGAAGGCGATCGAGGTCATCATCACCGCGCGGAACCGCAGCCGCGCACCCTGGATGGCGGCCTCCCGTACGGGCACCCCTTCCTCGCGCTTTTCCTTCGCAAATTCGACGATGAGGATGCCGTTCTTGGCGGCAAGCGCGATTAGCACCACCAGCCCGATCTGCGCATAGACATCGAGCGGGAGGCCCGAGACAAGCAGCGCCACGAAGGCCCCGAGTACGCCGACCGCGACCGAGAGCAGCACCGGGATCGGGATCACCCAGCTCTCATAGAGAGCGACCAGGAACAGGTAGGCGAACAGTACCGCGAGCGCGAGAATGTAGACCGTCTGCCCCGCTGCCGCCTTCTCCTGATAGGCGACGCCGGTCCATTCATAGCCGAAGCCGGGCGGCAGGACGCGGGCGGAGGTCTGCTCCATCGCTGCCAGCGCATCGCCCGAGGAGACGCCGGGACGTCCGGCGCCGTTCATCGAGATGCCGCGGTAGTTGTTGTACCGGAAGATGGTCTGCGGCCCGATCGCCGGGCGCAGCTCCGCCACCGCACCCAGCGGCACCATCTGCCCCTGCGAATTGCGGATATGGATGCGGAGGATGTCCTCGATGTCGTTGCGGTCGCCCGGCTCGCCCTGGATGTTCACCTGCCAAGTGCGGCCGAACAGGTTGAAGTCGTTGACGTAGAAGCCACCCAGCGTCGATTGCAGCGTGTTGAACACACTGGCGATGGAGAGCCCCAGCGCCTGCGCCTTCTCACGGTCGAGATCGAGGAACAGCGACGGGTTGGACGCGTTGAAGGTCGAGAACACAGCCGCCAGCCGCGGATCCTGGTTGGCGGCGACGACCATCCCCTGCATCGCGGCCGCCAGGTCCTGCGTTGAGCGCCCTTCGTAATCCTGGAGGATGTATTCGAAGCCGCCGCCGGTGCCGAGACCGATGATCGGCGGCAGGTTGAAGGCGAATACGTTGGCGGTGCGGATGCCGGCGCCCTGCGCGAATACGCGCCCGATCGCCGCCTGCACCGACATCGACGCTTCCGACCGCTCCGCGAACGGCTTCAGCCGCGCGACGAGGAAGGCCGAATTGGACTGCGCGCCGCCATCGATGAGCGAGAAGCCCACGATGGCCAGCGTGCCCTCCACGGAGGGGATATTGCGCAGGATCTCCTCGACCTGCACCACCGTCTCCCGCGTGCGGGAAACCGAGGCGCCCTGCGGCAGCTGCACCTGCACGAAGAAGGCGCCCTGGTCCTCCTGCGGCAGGAAACCCGTCGGGGTGCGGCCGGAGAGGAAATACACCCCAGCCCCGAAGCCGATCGTCAGCAGGATCGAGAGGAAGGCGACACGCACCAGCCGGCTGACGGCGCCGGCGTATTTGTCCCGCGTCCAGTCGATGCTGCGCAGCACATACCTGATCGGACCGCTTCGTGGGCCGTGATGCGGCCGCAGGAGCACTGCGCAGAGCGCCGGCGAGAGCGTCAGCGCATTGATCGCGCTGATCACCATTGCCGCCGAGATGGTCACCGCGAATTGCCGGAACAGCTCGCCCGAGAGGCCCGGGATGAAGCCGATTGGGACGAAGACCGACAGCAACACGAGGGTGATGGCGATGATCGGCGCGGTGATCTGCGCCATCGCCTTCTTGGTCGCCTCGGCGGGAGTGAGATTCGGCTCCTCCTCCATCACGCGCTCGACATTCTCGACCACGACGATGGCGTCATCGACCACGATGCCGATCGCCAGCACCATTGCCAGCAGCGAGATGGTGTTGGCCGAATAGCCAAGGCCGAGGAGGATCGCGAAGGCACCCACCAAGCTCACCGGCACCGCGACGGTCGGGATGATGGTGGCGCGAAAATTTCCGAGGAACAGATAGACCACGATGACAACGAGGGCGAAGGACTCGAGCAGGGTCTTCATCACCTCATAGATCGTGTCGGTCACGAAGTCCGAGGTGTCGAAGAAGACGCGGTAGTTCACGCCGGCGGGAAAGCGGCCCTTCAGCTCCTCCATGGTGCTGCGCACCGCAGATGCCGCCTGCACGGCGTTGGCGCCCGGGGCGAGGTAGATGCCGAAGGTCACCGCCGGTTGCCCGTTGTACCGGCTTTCGGTGTCCATGCTGGCGGCGCCCAGCTCCACCCTTGCGACATCGCGTACGCGTAGCGTCGAGCCATCCGGGTTGGCGCGGATCAGGATATCCTCGAATTCCTGCGGCGTGCTGAGCCGCCCGCGTGTTTCGAGGTTGAACTGGAATTGCTGGTCATCCCCGGTGGGCCGCCCGCCCAGCCGGCCAACTGGCGCCTGCACGTTCTGCGCCTGGATCGCCGCCACGATATCCGAGGGCGTGAGGTTCAGGCTGATGAGCCGATCCGTCTCGAACCAGATGCGCATGGAATAGTCGAGCGCGCCGAACAGGCTCACCTGGCCAACGCCCTGCACGCGGGCGATGCGGTCGATAATGTTGATGGTCGTGTAGTTGGACAGGAACAGGGGCGAGTGCTCGCTGCTCTCGGAATAAAGGAAGACGAACTGCAGGATGGCGGCGGATTGCTTGCGCACCGTCACGCCATTTCGCTGCACCTCCTGCGGTAGCCTGGCCAGCGCCGCCTGCACCCGGTTGTTCACGTTGACCGTCGCGATATCCGGATTGGTGCCGAGCGCGAAAGACACCGAGAGCGTGTAGGTGCCGTCATTGGCCGAGTTCGATCGCATGTACAGCATGCGGTCCACGCCATTGACGGAGCTCTCGATCACCTGCGCCACCGTCTGCTCGATGACCGCGGCCGAGGCGCCCGGGTAGCGCGTGCTGACCGAGACCTGCGGCGGCACGATGTCGGGAAGCTGGGACACCGGGATACGCATCATGGCGAGGCCGCCTGCCAGCGTGATGACGATGGCGATCACGACCGCGAGGCGCGGCCGATCCACGAAGATCGATGCGAACATGCTGGATCAGCCTCGCTGCGGGCCGCCCGGCACGGGCGCCGGTGGCGGCGCGCTCATGGGTGCCGGATTGACGGGTTGGCCGGGCCGGACGCGCTGCACGCCCTCGGCGACCACGCGCTCGCCACCCTCCAGCCCCTGTTCCACCACCGCCGTATTGCCCGGGCTCCGCCCGAGAGTGATGTTGCGGCGCTGCGCCTTGTTCTCGGCATCGAGGATGAAGACGTAGCTGCCCTGCTGGTCCTGCAGCACCGCTGTGCGCGGCACCGCAATGGCCTGGATGGGCTCAGCACCCTCGACCATGACGGACACGAACTGGCCGTCGACCAGTTCGCGGTCGCCGATATCGGGGCGCTGGCCGTTCACCTCGCGCGCGGGGTTGGGGATCAGTGCGCGAACCAGCAGCGTGTCCGTGTTGCGGTCCACCGAGGTGTCGATGAACACCACGCGGCCGACCTGCGGGAACACCGTGCCGTCGGTCAGCCGCACGCGCACGCGCACCGCCTCCGGCCCGCCGCGCCCCTCGAAGCGGTTGCGCAGGTCGCGCGCCTGGCGCTGGCTGATCGCGAAGGCGACACGCATCGGGTCCTGGCTCACGATGGTCGCGAGGGCGCCGGCATCGAGACCCACGACATTGCCCTCGGTGTAGTTGGTGCGACCGATGCGCCCGCTGACCGGTGCCGTGATGACCGTGTAGTCGAGGTTGATCTGCGCCACGCGCAGGCTGGCATTGGCACTCAGCAGTTGCGCATTGCCCGTGCGCTCGGCGGCGATCGCCTCATCCAGGCGCGACTGGGTTCCGGTCGACGTGCGCACAAGTTCGCGAGCTCGTTCGAGGCTGCTGCGGGAATTGATCAGTGTGGCCTGCGCCGAGGCAACCGCCGCCTGCTGCCGCTCCAACTCGGCTTCGAACGGTGCGCGCTCCAGCCGGTAGAGCACTTGGCCGCGCGTAACTTCCTGGCCCTCGCGGAATGCGATTTCCTGGATGAAGCCGGAGACGCGGGCGCGGATCGTCACCCGCTCGACCGCTTCGATGCGGCCCACGAATTCGGAGGTCTCGGTGATCGGGCGCCGGTCGGCGGTGACGATGCCTACCGCCGGGGGGCCTTGTGGCCCAAACTGCGCGGCGGCCTCGCCCACGCATGCAAGCATAAGCAGTACTGCGGCCGCGGCAGCAGAATGAAGGCGCGCCATTCGATCTCGTCTCCAGATCACGCAGCGGCATGTAGCGCATGCTGCGCTGCGTCAAGCATTGAACCATGGATTGGCTGTCCATGACGAATTCGCGATGCCGTGGTTGGCGTGACTTGACTTGGTATACTCGGCGGACCCTAAAATCGCGCTGAATGCCATTCTCCGCTCCCGCAGGAAGCATCACCCTGCCTCGGCAGCTCCGCACCCCGTGCCGCGATGCCAACAAAACCTGCGAGTACCACGCTGCTGATGACGGCAAGCCGATGCAGCAGCATGCTGCGGAATAAATTCCGCCACCGAGCTAAACCTTCGCTGTTATCAGCTCCCAGCTCCCAGCTCCCAGCTCACGCATCCGCAGGGAAGCATCTGACCATGCCCTCCGCAATGCTTCACCAGCCTAGTTCGCCAGGCGGACGCTCACCGCTGCTTACCTGTGGCCCGAAGCCCAACTCTCAAGCTGGTCTTTGGCTTCGACCTTGGTGATTCCGCATCGCTCCTGGACCTTGCCAAGAACTGGTCGCACTTGCAGTCGCGAGATCGTCCCCGGGGAGCTGGCCCCCTGCTCCCGAACCTTGCCGATTATCTGCTTTCGGTTAATCGCGAATTTACCATATTCTTGCGGGGCGTGAAACACGCCACGCCAAAAGAACACGTTAGAGTAGTCCCGGTTGCGTCAGGTCAGACCAAGGGAAGGCGGCCGGCGGTGACCGCCTGGTAGGTTGCGATCGCCAGCGCGAGCGGCTCAAACGGCTTGCTGATGATGAAGGCGGGCTCGATCCCCTCGGAGGTGAGCAGGCGCTCCGGATAGGCCGTCACGAAGATGACGGGAACCTTCAGGGTCTGCAGGATCCGCGACACCGCGACGCTGCCGTCACCGCCACGCCCGAGGTTGATGTCGGCAAGGATCAGTCCGGGTGGGAAGGCGGCTGCAATGCGAATGGCTTCGGCCTCGCTGGCGGCAACGCCCACAACACGATGGCCGCAGGCCTCCACGAGACGCTGCACATCCATGGCGATGATCGGCTCATCTTCGATCACGAGTACGTCGGTCGCGGTGACACCGCGCAACGTCGTGCGCGCCGCCGCGGCTTCGGCCTGCGCCTGGTTCGCGTTGATACCAACCACGAGGGCCGCTTCATCCAGACTGAGGTCCTCCAGCGCCATCAACAGCAGCAATTGCCGCTGCCGGGACGTCAAGGCATCGGGCAGATGGTCGCGCACCGGGGCAACACCGACGATGGCAGCATAGAGAGTGAGACGTGCAGGCAGGTCCGGGAGTTCCCCGCGCAGGGCTTCCGCGACCAGGGCGTCGCCCGAAGGCTGATCTCCGGTGATGGCACGCGCAAATCGACGGGCTTGCGGAAGGACGCGAAGCAACTCGGAGGGCGAAACAGCGTTCATCTCAGACCTATGTGTAGTGTCGTTTAGGTGAACGGGCAGCGGCGCAACGTTGCAACCCCGTGAGGGTCGCTCAGTCGTATATGGGTTCGCGCGGCCACGTCACCGCAGCCGTCGGATTGAATGCGACACAAGAATCCGTGATGCAACCATCTTCCGCGTCCGTGCATTATGCGCGCATGGAAAACGACACCCAGACCCTCTCGCCGACACTCGAAGCCCAGGCAGCGGAGCAGGAATTCTCGTTCCATGACGCCCTGGTCTCCGCCCTGCCGCGATTGCGCGTCCAGGCGCTCTCGCTGACCCGTAACCGCGCCGATGCCGATGATCTCGTGCAGGCCGCGGTCACGAACGCCCTTGCCGCCCAGGGAAGCTTCACGCCAGGCACGAACTTCCAAGCGTGGATGTTCCGCATTCTTCGCAACCGCTTCCTCTCGGATCGTCGCCGCAATCGCGATACCATCGAGATCGACGACGCACCGCCGGCGGCCGTTGCTCGTCCCGCAGGTCAGGAGCACAGCTTGGCCTTGGCCGAGCTCCGTTGCCAGATGGCGCGCCTGCCGGCCGATCAGCGCACCGCGCTGGTGATGGTTTCGCTCCAGGGCATGTCCTACGAAGATGTCGCGGAGGCAATGGGCTGCGCCGTCGGCACCGCCAAATGCCGCGTCTTCCGCGCTCGTCGTCAGCTCGAGATCTGGATGCTGGGTGAAGGCGAGGGTCGCCGTTCGCCGGCCCGCGCACGTAACGCTGGCGCTACTGTCACGCTCCGGGGTAGGACTTCTGCCGATCGTCACGAAGATGTGGCGAAGGACAGTCAACCTCGGATCTGATGGACGAGCCGGACGAAAATAAGCCCCCGGATGATGTCATGCAGGCTCGCGAACGAGTTCCGGGTGGCACGCGCCGCGTGCCCGACGCCGCGTTTGACCTTTGGCTGAGGCGGGGCCTGCATCAACTCTATGACGGCGTCGCGAACGAAGTGATTCCGCCCGAGTTGCTACGCCTGATCGAGCAGGATCGCAGAAAATGAGCTCGGAGGGGCGGGCGGAAGCCGGCCCAGTTGCTCCAGCGGATTCCGGAAAAAGCAGCGACAGGCCTTGGCGCTTTTTTCGCGGAGTCCGTGGCAGGCTCCTCGTTCTCGTGGCCATTGCCACGATCCCCGTTCTTGGTACCGCGGGCGGCCATGCTTGGGTCAATCATGACCGGGCGAGAGATTTCACACGCCAGACAGCGCTCGTGATCCGTGAGGGAGCGGTCGCGCGGCAGGCTGCGATGCTCGATTCGACCGAGGAATTATTGGCCGGCCTGGCGCGTCGGACAGATCTCCTCACCGCCACGCCTGATGCCTGCGCGTCCGCGCTGCAGGCGCTCGTCGCGCTGTTTCGCGATCGCTATGCCAACATCTGGTTGATGGATAAGAACGGCCGGCTGGTGTGCAGCGGATTGCCTGGCGCGATCGGGCGCGACTACTCGATGACGCGGACCTTCCAGGCACCGGTCTCCTCACGACGTTTCGCTCTGGCGGAGTTCATCGAAGGCGAACTGAGCGGGCAGCGGGTCATCCCCGCCGCAAGCCCGATGGTCAACGACGACGGCACACTGGCAGGTGTGGCCGCAGTCTCACTTCGGCTCGACTACTTGGCATCGCCGGCAAGGAACACTGCTGCTGCTGCGGCTTATGATGCATGGTTGCTGGATCGCCGTGGTACCGCGCTTACGATCACCCATGCGGGTGCGTCGGTCTTGCCGCCGGCCACGCGGCTGGCTTCGCTGCAGAATGATGGCGCGATGGTGGAATGGGCGGGCCTAGACGGCCACCCGCATCTTTGGTCGATCGCTGTCTTGGCGCCGGACCTGCGCATGGTGGTCGGCGTGCCGGCCGACGCGCTCTATGTCGTCGCCGGGTCCCAGCTTCTCGACCGTCTGCTGGAGCTCGCGGCCTTCCTCACCATCTGCATCCTGGCGATCCTGTTCGGTGCTGAGGTCTCGGTGTCGCGCCCGATGCGGCAACTTGCCAAGCGCGTGCATGACTGGGCGCCTGGGCAACTGTTCAAACCGGCGAGCCGCACGAGCGACCCCGACGAGGTGGTGGCGCTCGACCTGGCCCTGGCTCGCGCGTCGTCCGTCATCGCGGATCGCGAAAAGGCGCTGCGAGCGGCCATCGGGCAACGCGACCTGCTGATGGCCGAGATCCATCATCGCGTGAAGAACAACCTGCAGATCATCGCGTCGCTGCTCTCTATGCAGGCCGCGCGTCTCGAGGAGCCGCGCGCCAGCCTCGAGCTCGGCATCGCCCGCGACCGGGTCCAGGCGCTCGCGACGCTGCACCGGCACCTCTATCTGGATCAGAGTTACCGCAGCATCGCGATGCGGCCGTTCCTGGAGGAGCTGTGCCGCCAGCTCGGCGACGCCATGGACCTGCGCAGCGACGACCGAATTTCCGTGACCATCGACGCCGACCCGATCGAGATCTCGTCGGACTCCGCCATCTCGCTTGCCCTGCTGGTCACAGAGGCCGTGAGCAACGCGCTTCGCCACGGCTTCCCCAATGAGCGGCGCGGCACGATCGCCGTCTCCCTCAAGCGCCAGGGCGATCATGCGTTGCTACGCATTGCCGATGATGGCGTCGGCATCGCCACCGCGGGTGCGCGCGGCAGCGGGCTTGGGATGCAGCTCATCCGCGGCTTTGCCCACCATCTCGGCGGCGAAGCTACGGTGACGCACGAGCATGGCACCGAGATCACGCTGGGCATCCCGATGGATGTCGTGTCACCCGTAAAAACCGCGGCGGCCTGAGGGTCAGCGGTGCGCCGCGTAGTGCGCGAGCGCGTCGATGTCGCCATCGCTCACGCCGTACATCGCGGCATTCATCTGCGTGTCGGTCCCGACGCGCCGCCCGTCGCGATAAGCACGCAGCGCTTCAGCGAGGTATTCCTCGCGCTGGCCGGCGATACGCGGCATCTGCGCGCGGCCGCTGAAATCCGGCAGGTGGCAGGACCCGCAATGCATCCGGGCCGCCAAGGCCTCGCCGCGTGCGGCGAGAGCTTCGTTGCGCGGCACTCGGTCTTCCGGCGGTTCGGGCGGCATTGCGGCGTAGTGGCCGGCCAGCGCCTCGATGTCAGCGTCGGTGAGGCCGGCGGCGAATTGCGGCATCGGCGGCGCGTCGCGAAGGCCCTCGCGGAACAGGATCATCTGCAGCGTGATGAACTCCGGAGGCATTCCCGCCAGTGAGGGCACGCCCGGCATCGCCGAGCGCCCTTGCAGCCCATGGCATGTGCCGCATTGTTCAGCCTGCGGCGGTGCCTGGGCCTGCGTAGGAAGTGCCGCGACGAGCAATGCCGCCGCGACGATCGCCGCCCGCATCGTCAGCGATACGTGATGCGGTAGATGGCGCCGTTCTGCTCGTCGGATACCAGCAGGGAGCCATCGGGGCGCACCAGCACATCGACCGGACGCCCGAGGAAGCGGTTCGCCGCCTCATCCCGGAATCCGGTGAGGAACGGCTCGACACCGGCGACATTGCCCTGCGCATCAAGGCGGGCCACGACGACCTGGAAGCCGCTCAGCCGCTCACGGTTCCAGGAACCGCGCTCGGCGATGAACATCGCGTTCCGGTAGGTCTCGGGGAACTGCGGCCCGGCGTAGAAGCGCATGCCAAGCGGGGAGACGTGTGCGCCGAGCAGCGCGGCGGGCTGGGCGAACTCGCTGCATTCGCGGCGAGCATGGGCGCCGGGATCGTTCCAGGTGCCGACGCAGAAGGGGAAGCCCTGGTCCGCGCCGGGCGCGCGGATGCGGTGCAGGCTGTCCTCGGGCGTGTCATTGCCGGCCCAGTCGCGGCCATTGTTCGTGGCCCAAAGCTCGCGCGTTACCGGGTGCCAGTCGAAGCCGACCGAGTTGCGGATGCCGCGCGTCTCGATGCGGCGATCGGAGCTGTCGGGGTTATAGCTCACGATCAACGCGTGCCTGTCGCGATCGAACTCGCAGATATTGCAGGGCACGCCAACGTTCATGTAGAGGCGACCGTCCGGGCCGAACGACGCGAACTTCCAACCGTGATGAGTTTCGGTTGGCAGGGCGAATGCAGCCGTCAGGTCGGTGGGCTGCGGCACCTCGCCCATGCGCGCGCCGAGGCCGTCATAACGCAGCACCCGGTTGATCGCGATGACGTAGAGGTTGCCGTCGCGCACCGCGACGCCGTTGGGGTCGCTCAGCCGTTCCGCGACGGTGCGGACCGTGCGCTGGTTGTTCGCGTCAGTGACCGCATAGACGCGGCCAATGGTGCGGGTGCCGACGAAGACGGTGCCATCAGCGCCTTGCGCCATCATGCGCGCGCCGGGAAGGCCGTGCGCCCAGAGCTCGACCTGGAAACCGGCGGGCACGCGCAGCGCTGCAATTGGCACCTGGTCCTGGGGCGTGACAGTGAGGCGAGGCGAATGTGGCGCGAGTGGCGACGCGGCCAAGCTATCCGGGCGGCCTTGCTGCCAGCCGGGAACCGGTGCCGGCGCCTGTGCAATGGCTGGCATGGCAAGGGCCATGAGGCCGAGCGCGATTAAGCTGCGCTTCATATGATTGTTCTCCCCAGGCGGCGGATACCGCAACTGGGGAAAGTTAACGCAGGCCTGAGCCGCAGGACAAGGTAAAGGCGGACAAGATCCCGTTGCCCCTCAGCCCTGCCGCTCCACCATCAGCTGCTTGATCTTCCCTATGGCCTCGGCCGGGTTGAGCCCCTTCGGGCAGGTCCGGGTGCAGTTCATGATCGTGTGGCAGCGATACAGGCGGAACGGGTCTTCGAGATTGTCGAGCCGCTCACCGGTCGCTTCGTCGCGGCTGTCCGCGATCCAGCGATAGGCCTGCAGCAGGACGGCGGGGCCGAGATAGCGGTCGCTGTTCCACCAATAGGACGGGCAGGCGGTCGAGCAGCAGAAGCACAGGATGCACTCCCACAGCCCGTCCAGCTTGACGCGCTCATCCTTGGACTGCCGACGCTCGGCATCCGGCGGCGGTGGCGTATCGCTTTTCAGCCAGGGCTCGATCGAGCGGAGCTGCGCGTAGATCTGGCTGAGATCCGGCACCAGGTCCTTCACCACCGGCATGTGGGGCAGCGGGGTGATGCGCACATCGCCCTTTACTTCCTCGATCGGCTTGAGGCAGGCGAGCGTGTTCAGCCCGTCGATGTTCATCGAGCAGGAGCCGCAGATGCCCTCGCGGCAGGATCGCCGGAAGGTCAGCGTCTGGTCCACGTCATTCTTGATCTTGATCAAGGCGTCGAGGACCATAGGCCCGCACTTATCAAGATCGAGTTCGAATGTGTCCGTGCGCGGATTGGAATCCGTATCGGGGTCCCAGCGGTAGATCTTGAAGGCGCGGACGTTGGTCGAGCCTTCGGGTGCGGGGAAGGTCTGACCCTTCTCGATCTTGGAGTTCTTCGGCAGCGTGAAGGTGGCCATGGCGCTGGGGCTTTCTCAGTACACGCGGGGCTTCGGCGGAAAGACCGAAACCTCATTGGTCAGGGTGCGCATCTTCACGTCGCGATAGTCGAGGCGGACATCGCCGGTCGCGGTGTCGTACCAGGCGAGCGTGTGCTTCATCCAGTTGACGTCGTCGCGGTCCGGATGGTCCTCGTGGCTATGGGCGCCACGGCTTTCGTGACGGGCCTCGGCGCCGACGATCGTCGTCATCGCATTGCCGAGCAGGTTGTCGAGCTCAAGTGCCTCGACAAGGTCGGAGTTCCAGATCAGCGAACGGTCCTGCACCTTGAGGTCGGCAAGGCCAGCATGCACCGCCTTCATCTTCTCGACACCCTCGCGCATCAGGTCCGAGGTGCGGAAGACGGCCGCATGCGTCTGCATGGTGCGCTGCATCTCGTCCCGCAGCACCGACGTGGACGTCGCGCCATTGGCATTGCGGGTGTGATCGAGGCGGTCGAGCCCTTCCTCGCCGGCCTTGGGCGGCAGGTTCGGCTGCGAGGCACCGGGCTTGATCGTGTCACTCACCCGATGCGCCGCGGCGCGGCCGAATACGACCAGATCGAGCAGCGAATTCGTGCCCAGCCGGTTGGCGCCATGGACGGAGACGCAGGCGGCCTCGCCAACCGCCAGCAGGCCGGGAACGACGCGGTCCTGGTCGGCTGGGGTCGGGTGCAGCACCTCGCAATGGATGTTCGTGGGGATGCCGCCCATGTTGTAGTGGACTGTCGGGAGCATCGGGATCGGCTCCTTCGTCACGTCGATGCCGGCGAAGATCCTGGCCGTTTCCGAGATGCCTGGCAGGCGCTCGTGCAGCAGCGCGGCGCCCAGGTGTTCCAGGTGCAGGTGGATGTGGTCCTTCAATGGCCCGACGCCGCGGCCCTCACGGATTTCCATCGACATCGCGCGGCTCACCACGTCGCGGGAGGCAAGGTCCTTCGCGGTCGGCGCATAGCGCTCCATGAAGCGTTCGCCCTCGGAGTTGGTGAGGTAGCCGCCCTCGCCACGCGCGCCCTCGGTGACCAGGCAGCCGGCGCCGTAGATGCCGGTCGGGTGGAACTGCACGAACTCCTGGTCCTGCAGCGGGATGCCCGCGCGCAGCACCATCGCATTGCCGTCGCCAGTGCAGGTATGCGCCGAGGTGCAGGAGAAATAGGCGCGCCCATAGCCGCCGGTCGCAAGCACCGTGCGCTGGGCGCGGAAACGATGGATCGAGCCATCCTCGAGGCACCAGGCGGTGACACCGCGGCACACCCCTTCCTCATCCATGATGAGGTCCAGGGCGATGTATTCGATGAAGAACTCGCAATTATGCTTCAGCGACTGCTGGTACAGCGTGTGCAGGATCGCGTGGCCGGTGCGGTCGGCGGCGGCGCAGGCGCGCATCGCCGGCGTCTTGCCGTATTCCTGCATGTGGCCGCCGAATGGGCGCTGGTAGATGCGGCCATCTTCCGTGCGTGAGAACGGCACGCCGTAATGCTCGAGCTCGATGATCGCCGGGATCGCCTCGCGGCACATGTACTCGATGGCGTCCTGGTCGCCGAGCCAGTCCGACCCCTTCACGGTGTCGTACATGTGCCAGCGCCAGTCATCCTCGCCCATGTTGCCCAGCGCCGCGCCGACGCCGCCCTGGGCCGCGACCGTGTGGCTGCGGGTGGGGAAGACCTTGGTGATGCACGCCGTTGTCAGCCCGGCCGCGCCCATGCCGAAGGTGGCACGAAGGCCGGCGCCGCCGGCGCCCACCACCACAACGTCATAGGTGTGGTCCACGATGCGGTAGGCGCCACGGCTGGGCTTGGAAATTGCGTTCATCAAAATTGTCCTCGTGAGGCGAGGGGCGAGCCGCCCGTGCACCTGTCATATGCGAGAATTGGTGCGTCGGAGCCTTCGCGTAAGCCCCGCCGCACCGCGGAATTCATCGCAGCGCCACCCGGAGCACGGCAAGCGACGCCATGAGCCAGAGCAACGCGCAAACCCCCTTCATCAGCAGCATCACGATCATGCGGCGGCTATCCGGCTTCACGTAGTCCTCGATCACCACCTGCAAGCCGCCCGAGGTGTGGTGGAAACCTGCGCCGAGGAAGGCCAGCAGCAGCACCACGTTGAACGGGCGCGCGACCCAGACCTGGGCTTCCGAAAAGCCAGCGCCCGCCAGCGAGGCCAGCGAAAACACCAGCCATATCGTCAGCGGCAGCAGCGCGATGGAGGTCACCCGCTGCGTCAACCAGTGATGCGTGCCGGACCGCGCCGATCCCAGGCCGCGCACGCGGCCAAGCTGTGAGCGCAGGGAAGGGGTTGCCATGCTCAGATCCACGCCCGGACAAGAATGATGAGGGTAAGCGCGGAAAGCGCGGCGGTACCGCCGATCACCAGCCAGCCGCCACGATAGGTGCTTGGCATGTCGAAACCAAAGCCGGCATCCCAGACCAGGTGGCGGATGCCCGCCAGCGTGTGGAACCACGCGACGACGATCAGCCCGACCAGCACGACCCAGCCGATCACGGAGCCCAGGAACCACTGCACGTCGGCGAAGGCCTGTGGGCCCGACGCGAGTGCCGACAGCCACCACACCAGGAAAATCAGTCCAACCGACCAGGCGATGCCCGTCGCACGGTTCAGGACAGACACCGCGCTCGACATCTGCAGCATGTCGTAGGCCTGCAGATGCGGCGAAAGCGGGCGGTTCACCGGCGACCCATCGGTCCGCATGCCGATGAAGGATCCATCCTGCCCGTCTTCATTCAGGGACATTGCCGCGCTCCGCAAAGTGGCGGCCCAGGATGCGCAACCGCATACCGGGCCGTCTGGTGTGCGCTATCTATGGTGCGCTGCACGGTAGCGTCAATTCGCGGCGGCCGCCTCAGGTCGCGAGACACGCCGCGTTGATCAGCCCGACCGATACCGACAGCGCCGCCTTGAGCACGGCCGGCGCCATTTCCTGCCGGTCCTCGATCGCCACTCGCCACCCTTTGCCGAACAGCATGGTCGCGGCGAAGAAGGCCGCCAGCTGCGCGATCAGCGCCACCAGGCTCCAGACCGCGGCGTCGAGCAGGTTGGCTGAATGCGCGACCGACGCCGCGATGGGGATCGCGAAGCCCAGCATCGCGCCTCCCAGCGCCGTCGCCGCGGCCGCATTGCCGGCGCGGATCAGCGCCAGCTCGCTGTGCGGCGTGATCCGCATGTAAACGACCACGGCTATGGCCAGCAGCGCCAACCCGGCGGCGAAATGGGTAAGGAACCCAGGCAATGTCGCAAGGCTGGTCACGTGGCGGAACCTCCGGTGAATGAATGCGGGACGAAGCGACTGGTGTCCCGCGTGATCGGCGTCGCATCCTCGCGGATGCCGATGCCGCAGGCCTCGCCGGCGATGATCCATGACCCGATCACCGGATAGCGCCCGCCGAACACCGGCAACTCCGCATAGGCTTGATACAGCTTCGGCTGGTCCGCATAGGGACCGTCGGTCACGTTGCCGGGTGCGACGATATTCGCGCCCTCACGCCCCCAAAGCGGCTTGGCAAGCTCCGGTCCGCCCGTAAGCCCTGGCTCCAGATGCGCCGCGAGCAGGTTCGGATGGTCCGGATTGAGATACCAGAGCAGCGACAGGAACGCCTTCGACGAGGGGATCAACCGCCACGCCGGCTCGATCCACCGCGTCCGCGCCGCCGGAATGCTGGCGCCGAACGCCTCCCCCAGCAGCCAATCCCAGGGGTAGAGCTTGAACACCGCCGCGATCTCGGCCGCGTCGAGGTCGACGAATCGCCGGCCATCCCAGCCGATCTCGTCCAGATGCAGGAACGGCGCTTCAATCCCGGCCTGGATCGCCGTGTCTCGCAGATAATCGACAGTGCCGCGATCCTCCGCGCTGTCGCGCGCACAGGTGAAATGCACCCGCCCTGGCAAGCCCATCCGTGGCCAGGCGGCAATCAGCGCCTCATGGATCGCATTGAACTGGTCGGCGCCAGTACCGCCACTCTCAAGCCATTCCCACTGCACCACCGCCGCCTCGAACAGCGCCGTCGGCGTGTCCGCATTATATTCCAACAACTTCGGCGGCCCCGCGCCATCATACCGCAGGTCCAGCCGCCCATAGAGACTCGGCTCCCGAGCCTCCCAGCTCTTCACCACGATCGGCCAGGCCCCGTCCGGTATCCCCAGCGGACCATTCATCCCCTGCCGAACCGCGAACTCCACCGCCACCATCGACATCGCCTCGATGGCATTGGTCGCATCCTCCAACACCTCGATCTCACCAGCGCCGAACTCGTAATGCGCGGCCTCGTCCCAATACGGCTCGCCCGCAATATCGGCGAACGCAAACCCCAACCGCCGAGCACGCTCGACCCGATCCGGCCGGGGGTCGTGGGAGATGCGGCGCATCAGGAGGCAAGGCGGGGGCTTCGCCCCTGGACCCCACCAGGATCGTGTCGCTCCTGGACCTCCATTTTTTGGTTTCCAAAATGGGCGAGGATTGAGGCTCGCCGGAGGCGAGCCGGGCTGGTGAGGGGGCGCATCATACGAGGTCCCTTGATGAAGTGCGCACCATGCGCCCCCTCACTAGCCCGGCCCATTTCAGCAAGTCCCAGCCCTCCCCAACTCAGATCCAACACACGCAGGGGCCCGGGGATCGGCGCGGTCCCCGGTGGGGGTCTGGGGGCAAAGCCCCAGCCTTGCTTCCTAACGGAGGGCGTCACCCGCCGCTGGCGCCGCGTGAGCCGAAGCCGCCGCGTGAGATGGCGGAGGCGTTGGCGTTTTGTCCGGCGAGGCCGGCTTGTTGACTGGCGCCGCGGCCGTAGTACCAGGAGCCGAGGTAGGCGTGTCCGCCGCTGCTGCTGCGGGCTTGGGAGCGTGCGCAGATCTGTTGGGCGTCGGGTCTTTGTGCTTCGGTAGCGGCCCGGCATTCGCGGGCGCGGGCGCCTTCGCCGCATCCTGCGAGGATGATGCCTCCTCCGAGGAGGACCAGGGTGATGGATCGGCTCCGCTTCATGTCGTGATGTTAACGGATGCCGCGTTGACGGGAAAGTACTCTCGCACCAGCTTGGTGGCAGGAGATTTCGCCCTATGCCAGCCCTTGTTGATGCCTCCGAAGACCCGCCCGGTGCGGCCATGCGCGATGCTCGCGTTCTCGGACTGATCGGAACCGGGCATTTTCTTTCGCATTTCTACATGCTGTGCCTGGCGCCGCTGTTTCCGGTGTGGCGAGACGAGTTCGGCGTCAGTTATGGCGCGCTCGGACTGGTAATTGCGCTGATGAGCGCGACGACGGGGCTGTTGCAGACGCCGGTGGGCTTCTGGGTCGACCGCTACGGGGCGCGGCGGTTTCTGGTCGGCGGCACGCTGCTGATGGCGCTGGCGATTTCCGCGATGGCCTTCGCGCCGGGCTACTGGGCGCTGCTGGTATTGGCAATCGTCTCGGGCATCGGCAACAGCGTCATCCATCCCGCTGACTATGCGATCCTGACCGGTTCGGTGCGGTCAAGCTTCATGGGGCGCGCGTTTTCCGTCCACACCTTCACCGGCAACCTCGGCTTCATGATGGCTCCCATCGTCATCGGCCTGCTGAGCAGCGTGATGGATTGGCGGAACTCGCTGCTTCTGGTTGGCCTGCTGGGGTTGCCGGTCGTTGCCGGCATCCTGTGGCAGAGCAAGGTGCTGAAGGAGCAGGCGCGCCCGCGCAAGGAATCCACCATGGGCGGGCGCGAACTGCTGCTGTCGCGCCCGATGCTGCTGTTCTTCGGCTTCTTCATGCTTTCGGCGATGGCGGGGGCCGGGGTGCAGTCCTTCATCGTGACCGTCATGGCGGAGCTTTGGGGCATGCCGGTCGCGATCGGCGGCATGGTGCTCACCGGCTACATGGTGGGCGCGACGGCGGGCACGCTGGTCGGCGGATGGCTCGCGGATAGCAGGAAGGGCAATCTCATCGGCATCGTGATCCTGCTGACGCTTGGGTCGATGGGGATGCTGCTGGCGCTGGGGCTGGTGTCCATGCCGGCCTGGCTGGCGATGGGCGTGGCGTTCGCCGGCGGCCTGGCGCTCGGCACCTCGCGGACGCCGCGGGACCTGATGCTGAAGGATGCGAGCCCGCCGGGCGAGGTCGGCAAGGTGTTCGGCTTCGTCTCCGCGGGGCTACCGCTCGGCGGTGCCATCATGCCGGTGCCGCTGGGGTTGCTGATCGATGCGGGGTATCCGGTGCTGGTGCTGCCGGTCGTGGCCGGCGTGCTCGGCCTTTCGCTGCTGTGTGCCGGCAATGCGCAGGGTTCACGCGCCCGGCGGTCTGCTGTGAAGGCGGTCCCGGCGGAATAGCGTGCCTGGGCTCGAAAGCGCGATCGCGGCGCTGTCGATCGCCGGCGTCGCGGTGTTTGCCGCTGCGGGCGCGCTCACAGCATCGCGCAAGCAGATGGATCCGATCGGCTTCATCCTGATCGCGGCATTGACCGCATTCGGCGGCGGCACCACGCGCGATGTCCTGCTGGGCGTGCCGGTGTTCTGGTTGCGCACACCCGAGCTCGTGGCGCTCGCGGCGGGAATGGCGCTGCTGGTCTATTTCACCGCGCATCTGGCGGAGCGGCGCTTCGTCTGGCTGCTCTGGGCCGATGCCGCCGGGCTGGCGATCTTCGCGGTGTTGGGGGCGGATGCAGCGCTGCGCGAGGGTGCCTCGCCCTGGGCCGCGATCCTGCTGGGGATGATCACGGCGACCTTCGGTGGCTTAATTCGCGACGTTGTCTGCGACGAGATCCCGCTGATCCTGCGGCGAGAGATCTATGCCACCGCCGCGGCGTGTGGCGCTGCCGCCTTCATGGCGTTGCATGCCTTGGGGGTGGATCGGGTAGCCGCGCTCGGCATCGGCGCGGCACTGGGTTTCGGGCTGCGCGGGGCAGCAATCATCCGCGGCTGGTCACTGCCGACCTACCGCGCCCGGCCTGGGCGGGAATATCCGGAGCCATGAGGCGGGCGCGGCGGGCTTTGAGTCCGCCAAGCGATCCGACCGGTGGCCTGCACGATCCTGGTAGGAAACAGCGGAGCGCTGACCAGGCGCCGCCGGCATGTACACCCGCCGACGCATCACGGGCCGCAAACCCGAAAGTGCGTCGCCGATGGTTCGGCGAGCCACGTGCGCAGCGCGCGCATCCGGCGCCTGACGGTATGCCAAAGCCACCCTCAGTCGTAGCGCAGGTCCATCGCCTTGCCGCCGAAGATACGCCACGCCAGAACAGTGTAGCCCGCGATCACCGGCAGCACGACCAGCGCGCCTACCAGGATGATCGACAGGCTCTCCGGCGCGCTCGCGGCCTGCCAGATGGTCAGGCGCTCGGGCACGACATAGGGGAAGAAGCTCCAGGCGAGGCCGGCGAAGGCCAGGACGAACAGCGTCACGCTACCCCAGAACGGCACATTGTGATGTGCGTCGTCCTTCAACGGCATGCGCTTCAGAAGCACGTGCAATCCGAGCACGAGAAGCCCGGTTGCGATCGGCAGCGGTGCGAGCAGCAGCACGTTCGGCATCTCGAACCAGCGCCCAAGAATGCGCGCAGAGGCCAGCGGTGTCGCCACCGAGATGCCGGCGATACCGGCCGCCAAAACCCACAGCGTGCGGCGCGCCCAGCGCACGGCACGGTGCTGCAGGTCGCCCTCGGTCCGCCAGATCAGCCAGGTGCTGCCGATGAAAGCGTAGCCCGCCGTGAGGCCGAGCGCGCTGAGTGCGGCGAAGGCGTATTCGGACCAATCCTCGCCGAAGGCCATCACGTAGCGGCCGAGCATGTAGCCCTGCGCCAGCGCCGCCACGATCGACCCGGTCGCGAAGGCATAGTCCCAGCGCTTCTTGCCGAGTGCGGCGCCGGCCTTGGCGCGGAACTCAAACGCGACACCCCGCACGGTGAGGCCGGTCAGCATGAGCGCGACCGGCAGGTAAAGTGCCGTCAGGATGATGCCGTGCGCGACCGGAAAGGCGACCAGCAGCAAGCCGATGCCCAGGACCAGCCAAGTCTCGTTGGCGTCCCAGAAGGGGCCGATCGAGGCGATCATGCGGTCCCGGTCCGGCTCCTCCGCGGTGGTCCCGAGCAGGATGCCGACGCCAAGGTCGAAGCCATCCAGCACCACATAGGCGAGCACGGAGATCGCCATCAGCGCGGCGAAGACGACGGGCAGCGCGTCAGGGTCGAGGAAGGGGGTCATGCCAAAGTTTCCTTGGACTGCGTTGCTGCCGGCATCTCTCGATGACCTGCGGCCCGCCATGCGGGCCGAGCGCCCGACCCCGCGCCGCCATCGCGGCGAGCCAAGCCGCCGGAGCGTGCGCCTAGCGATTGAGGGCACCAAACGGCACTCTGCGCCACAAGCCCGAACAGGCGCCGCCGGTCGTCCGGCGAGCCAAGTGCGCGGAGCGCGCCCCCGGCGCCTGAGGGCACAAAAAGACAGCAACAGCTATCCTTCATGGCTGTTGCGGCACGGCGGTGGTGATGGGCATGACGCTGTCCGATGTCGCCTCGGCCAGCTTTCCCTTCTTCGCCAGGCGGAAGATCGCCAGGATGAAGGCCAGTAGCAGCCCGGCGTACAAGACCAGGTACATCGCGAGCGTGGTGGCGACGCCGCTGGCCGGCACAGGGCCGACCGCTTCCGCGGTGGTCAGGATCCCCGTGACGAGCCAGGGCTGACGGCCGATCTCGGTCACATACCAGCCCGCCAGCGTCGCGAGCCATCCGGCGAAGGTCATGCCGGTCAGGTCGCGCAGGATCAGCTTCGGCAGGGACCCGCGGCGCCAGAGCAGGAAGGCCGAGAGCCAAGCCATGCCGATCATCAGCAGGCCCAGCCCCACCATGATGCGGAAGCTGAAGAACACCGGCGCCACCGGCGGGTGCCGGCCGACGTAGTCGTTCAGGCCGGGGACCACCGCATCCGGCGCATGGCCGAGGATCACGCTGGCACCGGAGGGGATGCCCATCTCGAACCGATTCGAACGTGTGGCCTCGTCCGGGATGGCGAACAGCAGCAGCGGCGTGCGGCCCCCGGTGGTCCAGTTGCCCTCCATCGCCGCAACCTTGGCCGGCTGGTGTTGCAGCGTGTTGAGCCCGTGCATGTCGCCCACGAACGCTTGGACGGGGGCCAGGATGGCCG
>JAQGHV010000178.1 GCA_028288785.1 Rhodospirillales bacterium
ACCCGGCCCTCCAGGGCTCGTCCGTCGAATGGGGAGTTCTGCGCCTTGCCGGGCAGCTTGCCGGCCTCGACCTTCCAGCCGCGCTCCGGGTCGAACAGCACGAGGTCCGCGGGAGACCCGGGTGCCAGCGTGCCGGTCTCGAGCTTGAGCAGCTTCGCCGGGCTGGAAGTCAGCAGCGCCAGCGCCTGAAGCATGGTGAGGTCGCCGCCATGCACCCGTGCCAGGGTTATGCCGAGCAGCGTAGCGAGCCCCGCGCCACCGGCTTCCGCCTGGGCGAAGGGCAACCGCTTGTCATCGGCATCGCGCGGCTGATGGTCGGAGGCGATGGCGTCGATCGTGCCATCCGCCAGCGCCGCGACGACGGCCAGCCGGTCCGCATCGGTGCGCAGTGGCGGGGAAAGCTTGGCATAGGTGCGGTAGTCGCCGATCGCGGTCTCGTTCAGGTCGAAATAGGGGGGCGCGGTGTCGCAGGTGACGGCGACGCCCTCGACCTTCGCCGCGCCGATGAGGTCGAGCGCGGCGCCGGTCGAGACATGCGCAAAATGCACGTGGCCGCCGGTGAGGCGAGCGAGCGCTATATCGCGCGCCACGAGGATGGCTTCCGCCGCCGCGGGAATACCGGGCAGCCCGAGTCGGGTTGACAGCTCGCCCTCGGTCGCCGCCCCGCCCGCCGCGAGCGAGGGGTCCTCCGGGTGCTGGACGATGAAGCAGCCGAAGCCACGCGCATAGGAGAGTGCCAACCGCATCGCGCGGCTGCTCGCGATGGCGCGCCTTCCGTCGGTGAAGGCGACGGCGCCGGCTTCGCGAAGCAGGCCGAATTCGGTCATGTCCTTGCCGCCGCAATCCATGGATGCAGCGCCATAGGGCAGGATGGTGAGGCTGCCGGTCTGCTCGCCGCGGCGGATGAGAAATTGCAGCAGCGCCGGGTCATCGAGCGCCGGTTCGGTGTCCGGCAGGGCGCAGAGGGTGGTGATCCCGCCAGCCGCCGCAGCGCGTGCGGCGGAGGCAATGGTCTCGCGGTGCTCGAAGCCGGGCTCGCCGAGGGAGGCGCGCATGTCGATCAGGCCAGGCGCGAGGATGGCACCCTGGGCGTCGAGCGTCGGGGTGCCCTCGGGGGCAGTGAGGGACGGCCCGTGGTCGGCGATGCGCCCCGATTGGATCAGGAGGGCGCCGGCCGCGTCGAGGCCGGTGCCGGGGTCGATCAGGCGGGCATTGGTGATGAGGAGGGAGGGCATCGTCCGTGTCTATAGGGGCTGGTTCCGTTCCAGACCATGGGGGCGGGGGCTAGTTCTGGGGCACGCTCAGGCGGCTGAGGATCGGGCGCCACTGGGTATCCGAACGGCGCAGGAAATCGGCGAACTCCTCGGGCGTGCCGCCGGCCACGAACTGCGCCTCGGTGGTGAGGCGGTCGCGGATGCGCGGTTCGGCCAATGCCTCTCGTGCAGCTGCGTTGAGGCGGAGCACCTGCTCGGTAGGCGTGCGCGCCGGTGCCAGCAGGCCGAACCAGCTAAGCACTTCCAGATTCTCGGCAAATTCGGCAATGGCGGGGACATCGGGTGTCGAAGGAACGCGTCGAGCGCTGGTCCAGGCGATGAGGCGACCCTGGCGATTGAGGTGGACGGGCTGCGCGGTGCCGCCGGCGACGATCAGCATGTCGAGGTCGCCAGCCAGGAAGGCCGCGAGCTGCGCCGAATCGCCGCGATAGGTCACGTCCTGCATCGTGATGCCGAGTCGCTCCATCACCATCAGCATCGCCACATTGGTGAGTGTCGTCGGCCCATTGGTGCCATAGGTAAGCCGGCCCGGCTGGGCGCGCGCGGCGGCGACCCAGGCGGGGACATCGACGGGGCCGCCCTGAAGGCGTGTGATGATGCCGAAGGGAAAGGTCGTCGCCAGCATCACGGGCGCGAAATCCTCCAGCTTGTAGGAGAGGTTCGCGACGATGACCGGATTGATGGTGAGCGTTGTGCCGGCAGCCATCAGCAACGTCTGACCATCGGGCCGGGCGCGGGCGACGTATTCCGCGCCGACGATCGTATTGCCGCCGGGCCGATTCTCGACCTGCACCGCCTGGCCGAGAACCGCCGTCATCCGTTCCGCCAGCAGGCGGGTGACGATGTCGGTGCTGCCGCCGGGCGCGAAGGGGACAATGATCGTGATGGGCCGCGCCGTTGCCTGTGCGAGGGCAGGGGCGGCGAGCAAGGAGGCGAGACCGCCCAGCAGGGGGCGGCGGGAGGTGACGGTCATGGTGCGTTTCCCGTTGGGTCTGCCACTTTGCGTGGGCGTTCGAAGCATGCTTCCGGCGCGCCAAGCTTTTCGTCAATCTTTGCCACTCGGCAGGCCCCCTAGCACCGACGCAGTCGGCGATCACTTCGAGGTCGTTGCCGCTGACAAGGCGGAGCGTAGGCGGGGCACCCGCCGGTCGTGCTGGCTCGACTCGCTACAGCGGAGCTGAGCGCTGCGTCATCGCCGTTAGAGGTAAATTGAACGGATGAAGGTCCGAGGCAAAACTCGGGGCCACAGGCGTCTAGGTATTCCGCCGCAAATTCCGTGACAGCAGGTCCAGTACCGCCATCCGGCACGCCACGCCCATCTCCACCTGCTCCCCGATCACGCTCCGCACGGGGTCGTCGGCGACCGCGCTGTCGATCTCCACGCCCCGGTTCATCGGGCCGGGGTGCATGACGATCGCATCCGGCTTCGCATAGGCGAGCTTCTCCGCGTCCAGCCCGAAGAAGCGGAAGAACTCGCGCGATGAGGGCACCATCCCACCGCTCATCCGTTCCTTCTGCAGCCGCAGCATCATGACCACGTCGGCGCCCGCCAGCCCTTCGCGCATGGTGTGGAAGATCTCCACTCCGAGTCGCGACGCCTCCGCCGGGATCAGCGTCGGCGGCCCGACGATCCGCACCCGTGCGCCCATGGTCAGCAGCAGGTGGATGTTGCTCCGTGCGACGCGCGAATGCAGCACGTCGCCGCAGATCGCGATGACCAGGTTGTCCAGGTGCCCCTTGTGGCGGCGGATGGTCAGCGCATCCAGCAACGCCTGCGTCGGGTGTTCATGGGTGCCGTCGCCGGCATTGATGACGGCCGCCTCGACCTTCTGCGACAGCAGCGCCGGCGCACCAGATTGCGCATGGCGGATCACCAGCAGGTCGCATTGCATCGCGTTGAGGGTGGACGCCGTGTCTAGCAGCGTCTCGCCCTTGTTCACGCTCGATGTGCTGACCGCCATGTTGATGACGTCGGCCCCGAGTCGCTTGCCGGCCAGCTCGAAGCTGGTGCGGGTGCGGGTGCTGTCCTCGAAGAACAGGTTGATCAGCGTGCGGCCCTTGAGCAGGTCGCGCTGGGTCTTTCCGGACCGGTTGAGCAGCGCATAGCTCTCGGCAAGGTCGAGCATATCGGCGATATGCGGCGGCTCCAGCCCTTCGATGGCGAGGAGGTGGCGAGGGGGGATCGGCGGCATGGGCGCAGGGTAGGGGTTGCCCGCCCCCTGGGGAAGCCCGGCCGGCGCTTCAGCCCTGATCGCCCGGGATGGTTCCCGGCAAGAACCCCGCGACATGGTCGAAGATCGCGCCGGCCGTCGTCACCCAGATCCGCTCGCGTTGTCCCACGATATGGGCCAACGCGCGGCGCAGCTGCCGCATACGGAAGGGCTGCCCGATGATGTAGAGGTGCAGCGCGATCCCCATCACCTGTGGGATGCCGTCCTCGCACTGTCAGGCGTTCCTCGAAATCATCGATGATCATGTCGGCGAACTCGGCCGCGCCATCCTTCCGCGCGGCGATGGCGGGGATGTCGTTCACCTCCTGCGGGTAGGGGATCGCGAGCAGCCGGCCATGCGCGGTGCGGTGCCAGATGGGCTGGTCGTCGTTGCACCAGTTGAGCGTGTAGCGGTACCCGGCCTCGACGAGCATGTCCGGCGTCGCCACGCTCTCCGCGATCCAGGGCGACAGCCAGCCGCGGGGTGGGGCGCCTTCCTCGCTTGCCATCCGCGCCGTGCATTCGGCGATGAGGGCGCACTCCTGGTCGGGCGGGAAGATGGACTGCCGTTTGGAACTGGTGCGGCCGTGGCCGGCGAACTCACCCCGGCGCGCCCGATGGGCGGCGAGCAGACTCGGCGCTTGGTCGTACATGGCGGTGTTGACCAGCAGCGTCGCCGGCAGTGCAAACTGGTCGAGCAGGGTGAGTAGGCGCCATGCGCCGATCCGGTTGCCGTAGTCGCGCCAAGCGTAGTTCAGGACGTCCGGATGCGGCCCACCGGGAGTGAGTTCCGCGCCCAATCCCTGACCGAAGGCGAAGTGCTCCAGGTTCAACCCGATATACACCGCGAGGCTCGTGCCGTTGGACCAAGTGTAGCGGGGCCGCTCGGGCAGCGGGTGGTCGTCATGGCGGGCATGGGTCGGCGGCATCGGTGGCGGGCCTCCGGGCAGGTGACGTGCGGCAGAGGGTTGGCTAAACGGGTCGCCATGGCGAGAGCAATGCGTGACGGGGAGGCTGCAGCGCTTTTGGCGCGCGAGCGGCGCATCGCCCGCCCTCTGATCATCCGTTCCGTCGGGATCGGTGCCGCGCTGGTCGCCGTCGGCATCGCCGAGGCCTGGCTGGTCGCTAGCCTGCTCGCGCGGCTGCTGGGTTTTGGCGCCGCCGGCTGGCCGTCGCTGGTGCTGGCGGGTGGGCTCGCACTTGTCGCCGCCAGCCTCGGCATCGCGCAGGAACGCGCCCAGGTGGCGGCCGGCGAGGCGGCGAAGGCGCGACTGCGCTCCCAGGTTTTTGCGCGTCTGATGGAGAAGGGCGTCCAGGACCAGCAGTCGGTCGGAGCGCGAGCCGCACTCGTGGTGGACCGGGTCGACGCCATGGAGGGCTACTTCGCGCGCTGGGTCCCGGCCGCGATGCTGGCGATCATCGGGCCGCTGATGGTGGCTAGCGCCGCCGGGCTGGTCGATGGCATCAGCGGCTGGATCCTGCTGGTGGCGGGCTTGCTGGTCCCGGTCGCGCAGGCCGGTGCCGGGATAGGTGCGGCGGCCGCAAGCCGGCGCCAGTTCGGCGCGCTGCAGGCCCTCTCGGGCCGCTTCCTTGACCGGATGCGCGGCCTGCCTACCCTCGTCCTGTTCAACCGGCAAAAATCCGAACAGGCCGCGCTCGGCGAGCGGGCGGAGGAGCTGCGCGTGCGCACCATGAAGGTGTTGCGTGTCGCGTTCCTGTCCTCTGGCGCCTTGGAATTGATCGCCGCCGCGACGCTCGCCTGCATCGCCGTGCGCCACGGCGCGGTACTGGGCGAGGCGCATCCGGACCCTACCGCCGCCCTGTTCGTGCTGCTGCTGGTGCCCGCCTTCTTCCTGCCGCTGCGGCTATTCGCCCAGGCTTATCATGAGCGTCTCGGCGCCAACGGCGCGGCGACGGACTTGGCGCCGCTGCTAGGCGGCGTCGGGCTCGGCGGCGGCCTGGTGCTGGATGCCGTACCGGCGCGTGTGACGGTCACCTTTGAGGCCGTGAGCCTCACTTATGATGCGGCGCGCGGCCCGGCCCTCGACGGGCTGAGCTTTCGCGTGCCCGCCGGCGAGACGCTGGTGCTGATGGGCGCGTCGGGTGCCGGCAAGACCAGCGTGCTGCGCCTGCTGATGGGCTTTGCGCGCCCCGACGCCGGGCGCATCGCCTTCAATGGACGCGACGTGATGGCGCTGCACCCCACGGAGCTTCGCCGCATGGCCGCCTATGTCGGCCAGCGCGCGCATCTGTTCCGCGGGACGCTCGCCGAGAATATACGGCTTGCTCGACCGGATGCCGACGACGCGGCGGTGGCCGCAGCGGCCAAGGCTGCTCGGGTCTCCGACTTCGCCGATGACCTCCCGCTCGGGCTGGAGACGGTGGTGGGCGAGGGCGGTTTCGGCCTCTCCGGCGGGCAGGCACAGCGGGTGGCGGTTGCTCGCGCCTTCCTGCGCGACGCGCCGCTGGTGCTGCTCGACGAGCCGACCGCGCATCTCGATCCTGGCACCGAGGCCGAGGTGATGGAGAGCCTCAAGCGCCTGTGCCTTGGCCGCACCGCGATCATCGCGACGCATGCGCGTGGCTTCCGCGCCTGGGGCGTGCCGGTGCTGGAGCTCGCCGGCGGTCGGCGCTTGGGCAAGCAGATGGCGGGGAATTGAACAGGACCATGGTCGCGGTGCTCGGACGGGTCTTGGGTTTGTGGGGAGCGCGCGGCGGCTGGCTGATCGCCGGTGCCGCGATCTCCATAGTCTCCGTGCTGCTTGGGCTGGCGCTGATGGCGCTGGCCGGGCGGGGTGTCGCCGAGGGCATCCATGAGGGAATGCTGTTCGCCGGCGGCGGCGGACTCGCCTTCCTGTTGCTCCGCGGGGTCGTCGTGGCTCGGCCGGTGGCGCGCTACCTCGAACGCTTGGTGACGCACGAGGCCACGTTCCGTGCGCTCGCCGATACGCGGGTTTGGTTCTTCGGCCGACTGGCGGAGCGGCTGCCGGCGGGCATCGGCATGCGCCGGATGGGCGACCTGCTTGGGCGCCTGGTGTCGGACGTCGAGGCGCTGGACGTCTTCTACCTGCGCGCGCTGGTGCCCGGCGCGGCGGCGATCGCTGCGGTGCTTGGCATCTCCCTCGTGCTGGGCTTCGCCTCACCCGGGCTCGCCGCGATGGTGGTCGTGCCGCTGGCCTTGGCGCTGGCGCTGCCGCCGCTTCTCGCGCCGCGCGTGATGCGGACGGCCTCCGCGCTGGCGTCCCGGCGCGGCGCGCTGCGGGCCGCCGTGGTCGATCCCCTGACCGGCATGGAGGACACGCTGGCCGCCAATGCCGAGGCCCGCGCCGCGGGCCGGGTCGCGGTCGAAGGTGCGGCGTTGGCGGAAGCAGAACGGCGCGTGGCGCGCGAGGCGTCGATCGGCGGAGCGGCTGCCGGCGGGCATCGGCATGCGCCGGATGGGCGACC
>JAQGHV010000378.1 GCA_028288785.1 Rhodospirillales bacterium
GCCGCAGTCCTTCAATCAGGGCGATGATTAATATGAGGCGCCGGCCTTCAAGAGTAGGGCTGGCGACTAAATCCCCCAGCAAAATCACAAAGTATTTTCACAAAATCACTGATTGATGATCTTAAAAATCCCAAGTTGAACCGTAAGCGTATCCAGAGCACTCTGAATCGCCTTCATAGGCGCCCCTTTCGACCGCGGCTATCTACAACGCATTGGATAGGTTCGACAAGCCTCATTCAAAGCACAATCAAGCATCAAGTACACGCCTCGCCATGCGGTAAAACGTCAATCAAGCATCTTACGGAACCCGCGGATTAAACACTGCCGCAGGAAGAAGCCTGCAAGAAATTTGACCTGACGAAAGAGCTTATCCTGGATAAAAACTATCGCGCCGAGTTAGCAATACGACAAACGAAATGAGGCCTGTGAATCACATGCTTTATCAACCCGGCACGACGTAGATATCTATTCCCACAAAGCTTCACTGTCACTGCATTCAGATCCATGTGCAGCCAAACAAGGCCACCAATTGAATAGGAAAATTTTTTGGCCTGTTTGGTTTACTACGAATTGCTTATTGGCTCAGGGAATGCGTTGTACAAAATTATCTGCATTAAATTCCTCGGTTGAGATTGTTCTCTCCAAAAGATTCACATTCTCGTTAAGCACACCATTCTCGTCCTTATGAGGCTCAATAGGATAGGTGAACATGGTTTTGATATACATTGGGTCTTTATGATACTTTGTGCCACCGTCCTTTGTGCCTTCTGTATGAAAATAGGCGATGGCTCTTTTTGCCGGTATTACCCAAATGTCGTTATGCTCCTTGTTATAATTCCTTCGGTTTTCTGTCGTCTCTTTTGGATCTAGGTACAGTTTAGAACGGTACTTTTCACTATATTTATAGTTAATATATTCCTTATTCGGTAGATAAGCTTCTACAGCGTATCCCTTTACATCTTCAATCTCTATAAATAATTTCCCATCTTTATCTTTTTCTGGATCAGTAAAGCCCTCCCCTTGAAGCGCACTCTCTGATACTAAGCACAGCATCCTTAACGCTTCGTCCACTGTAAGACTAGAAAATATTCTTTCATTCGTAAAATTGTCGTCATACCCGCGGTCGCGAAGCTGTGCCGGGCTCATATCGACATGCTTTGCTGCAATATGGGTATTCCCCGTAAATTTTCTACCGATCTCGTCAAAATTCTTGAAGTAATCTTTTTTCTCATCTTTTTCCCAATTTTGAGCAATATCGCTTACCGCGTTGAGAGGGATATATGGATGGAGCTTTCCCTTAGATTTTTTAGCCATTGATTTTGCTATCTCCACCGCATTTGCATAATTTCCCGGAACTTTCGGACGACCGTTCTCATCTCGAACAATTTCTGTTCGATGATATCCGTCACTTGTTTTCAAAATGTCATTTTCTACGCTTATGGGGCTCCGAGGGACGATCTCTAGTCCTACCTTTGCTTGTAGGAGCTCGTCCTTTAACAACCCTGGAAAGGCATCAATTAACGGTAGGGGCTTATTTAGAAATGCAGAAAACGCTTTCTGATCGTTTAGTAGTGCATCTATGACGAAATGAGTAATGCCGTCTGGATAAATTGGATATGTACTATCCTTTTCCTTTTCCTTCGGCCTTTCATGACTGGTTACAACTACCGAATGGGAAGTGAGTAAGCATCTGCAAGCTTTTTTAAGTCCTTCTCCTTCATCCGTCTCATTTATTAAATATTTTCTATGTAATTCTTCAAGAACTGATACCTCGCCCAACGCTACCAACCGCCCGAGGACTAACGTTTTTATGGAGCTGCTCACTGAATCTTCCCCATTGAATGGATAATTGGAAAACTCTGAGTTTGGCACGGGAATCATCTGGAGATATTTTGCTAGCAATTTTGGGGCAGGAATGTCGTTCAACAGGAGATAAAGGCATTCTGTTTTTTGTTTTTTTATTTTATCGCTAGGATCTAACTTTGGATTGTTAAGATTCTCAATCTTAGATTTCAGTGCCTGAATCTTATTATCGCAACGTTCAATATGTTTTTGTGTAGCACTATTGCGCCGTTGTTCGGTAAGAACGACTCCATCCTGCGGAGGATTCGGACCCTTTTTCTTGTCGGCTTCCGCGTCTTGAATTTGCTTATTTAATTCGGCAAGCTCTTTATGATCCGGAGTTTCTTGGCATGTGTATAGCGCCTTCAATCCTACTTCCTTAGGGGCGATATCCTGAGTGATGTAATCCAGGATGCGGCCAGTACATTCTGGACCAAGTTCACTTTTCAGAATTCCAATCTTTTTCTGAAAATCACACTTCCCATCCTCATCCAAAATGTTGTTTCCGGTAAAAATCTCTCTAACACTGTTGCCCCACTGGCTTTTACCGAATACATCTTGAATTTTCTCAAACTGCATATCGGACGACAGCTCAATACCGGGAAATTCGTCGTTAAGTGTCTTTACATTGAAAGACGTGTAAACGTTGCGTGCATAAATACTGTTATCGTGATAAAGCGTATGAGAGTTTGAAGAAAGTCCGGGGAAACCATACTCGATTTTTTCCATATTTATCTCGCAAGGTGAATGAGGTAACGAAAGCCGCTAGGAATCCATGCCGAAATTGGCATTTCGAACAAAGGAGGCTTCAGGTATTGAGGTTCCTACCAGTAAGTGACGGAAGCGGATAACGCGTTGAATAAATTAAGCAAATATTAATTTCCTGAAAATCAATGTTTCGGCCTGCGCTTGTTCTTAACGACAAAGGTAATTAGGAACAACTAATGGCGTATCCAAGGAAGGAAATGCAGAGGCTCAAGCCTTTGCCATTAATTTGCATGCAATTGCATGGCTAATCGGCCGGTTGCAGCGGGAGAAATAGCCGGTCGCGCCTGGTAAGCTGCTGCACCAGCGGTGACCAACAATCCGCAGTCACTCGCCCCCTGCCACAGCCCGAGCCGCCCCCGCGGCCATGCGCAAAAGCGAAAGCGCGCCTGATCTTCGGACCGCCGCACCAGTGTTGATAGGCTCTTAGGTTTTCTCTGTCCCATTGCCCATCATCTGCCAGCATTGTTCCGTAACCATTGTTCTGGCTGGAGTTGCGTTTGTCGGGGCACAAAGGGGGGAATCAGGATATGGACCGCACAAAAGGGGCTCAACACCAAGATACATCTGGCCCTGGATGCACATGGTATGCCGGTCAAAGCGCTTGTTACATCAAGTGCCACGGCAGATTGCGCGCTAGCCGATTGACTGAGGACGTGGATGCCGGACATCTGCCTGCTGACAAGGGATGCGACAGCGATGCCGTCGTTGAGCAGGCCAGAATCCGGCGCTTGCAAGCCCAGATTGATCGGGTGGCGATGCAAAGCCATCGTCTCCGCGCGAGCGCGGTCGGACTGATCGCGTTCTTCAATGCGTTGAACGACGCGAGCCCCGAAAAACCCGCTGCGGCGCAAAATGGTAAAGTGCTCGATGTGCGTGTCCTGTCAGATAACCATGCCAACCTTAGCGGACAGGCGGCACGCAGCATGCAACACTTTTTCAGCTAACACCAAGAAAGGATGAGACAAATGAAAACGAAAGTGAATT
>JAQGHV010000133.1 GCA_028288785.1 Rhodospirillales bacterium
CGGCGTCGCGGCGCGCCTGCTCCCTCATGCCGGCAGCGGGGTTCCGAGCTGGCCGGCCAGGTCCTGGATGCACTGCCACGCCACCCGTCCCGAACGGCCACCGCGTGTCACGCTCCACTCCACCGCGGCCGCGCGCAGCTCATCCTGCGTAATGGGCAGGGCGTAGGCGGCCGCATAGGCCTCGACCATCGCGAAATAGGTCGGCTGGTCGCAATTGTGGAAGCCGATCCAGAGCCCGAACCGGTCGGAGAGAGAGACCTTCTCCTCGACCGCCTCGCCGGGGTTGATGGCGGTGGAACGCTCATTCTCCATCATCTCGCGCGGCATCAGGTGGCGGCGGTTCGAGGTCGCGTAGAACAGCGTGTTGGCGGGGCGGCCCTCGATGCCACCATCGAGGACGGATTTCAGCGCCTTGTAGTCCTGGTCCTCGCGCTCGAACGATAGGTCGTCACAAAAGATCAGGCAGCGGCGCGTGTGAGAGCGCAGGATGTTCAGCAGCTCCGGCAGGGTGCGGATATCCTCGCGATGGATCTCGATCAGAGCGAGCGCGTGCGGGTGGCGCGCATTCGCCTCCGCATGCGCGGCCTTCACGAGCGACGACTTGCCCATGCCGCGCGCGCCCCAAAGCATGGTGTTGTTGGCCGGCAGCCCCCGCGCGAAGCGGAGCGTGTTTTCCAGCACGAGCATGGACTGGCGCTCGACGCCCTGCAGCAGTGCCAGCGGCACTGCGGAGACGCGCGGCACGGGTGCGAGATGCGGTACAGGCGAGGGGTGCCAGACATAGGCATCGGCGATGGCGAGGTCCGGTGCCGGAGCAGGCAGCGGGGCCAGGCGTTCGAGGGCATCGGCGATGCGCAGCAGGGCAGGGAGCAGGGATTCATCCATGGCCAGTTTATCCGGTTGACGTCAGGGGGGGCGTGGGTAGGTTGCGCGCGAGCTTTCACCTTTAAATCACGGGCTGCGCAAGGCGCGGTTCCTCTGCCGGAGATCATCTGACATGTGGATTTCGCCCGCCTACGCCCAGGACGCCGCTGGCGGCACCATGGCGATGGTTACCCAGCTCGCGCCGCTGGTCCTGATTTTCATCGTCTTCTACTTCCTGCTGATCCGCCCGCAGCAGAAAAAGGCGAAGGAGCACCGCACGATGCTGTCCGCGCTCAAGCGTGGCGACAAGGTGGTGACTGCGGGCGGCATCGTGGCGACCATCACGAAGGTGAAGGAAGGCTCCGACGAGATCGAGGCCGAGATCGCCCCGAACGTGCGCGTGCTGATCGTGCGCGGCACGATCGGCAGCGTCCTCAAGGTGCAGGCCGCCAATGACGAGAAGGCGGTATAGTCTATCTTTGTGCCCTCAGGTGCCGGGCGCGCGCTACGCGCGCTTGGCTCGCCGGACGACCGGCAGCGCCCATTCGGGCTTGCGGACCGCAGTGCGGTCCGAAGAGTCTTTTAGGCAAGCTATGCGGCACGACGCTGAGGTTACGGATCAGCGCGTCTGATTGAGCGCGGCGCTTTGCAAACCTCAGATCAGTGCGGCGCCGGACCCAAAATGAGGGCCGGTAAGTCTACAAGCCGGCCCGATTCAGCGCCTCAGGTGCCTTCGACGTCCAGCGCATAGCCCGCCGTGCGGACCGTGCGGATTAGGTCTGCCTCACCCGGCGCGTTGATCGCCTTCCGCAGGCGGCGGATGTGCACGTCGACCGTCCGCGGCTCGACATGGATGTCGCGGCCCCACACGGCGTCCAGCACCTGCTCGCGCGTGAAGACGCGGCCCGGGTGTTGCAAGAAAAACTCCAGCAGCCGGTATTCCGTCGGGCCGAGATGCAGCGAGCGGCCGTTTCGCACCACGCGGTGCGCGTCCTGGTCCATCGCGAGGTCGTTGTAGCGCAGCGTCCCCTTCTCCGGCATGCCGCCCGACCGCCGCAGCAGGGCACGAATGCGGGCCAGCAGGGATTCCATCGCGAAGGGCTTGGCGATGTAGTCGTCCGCGCCGATATCGAGCGCGCGCACCGCGTCCTGGTCCTCGGTCCGCGCGGTTACCATGATGATCGGCAGGTCGCGCGTGTTCGGGCGGCGGCGCAGCTGGCGACAGACTTCGAGGCCCGACATCGCCGGCAGCATCCAGTCGAGCAGGATGAGGTCCGGCCGCGCCTCGGACACGCGCAGCAGGGCCTCCTGGCCGTCGGTGGCTTCGTCGACGATGAAGCCCTGCTTTTCCAGATTGTAGCGCATCAGGGTCAGCAGCGGCGCCTCATCCTCGACGATGAGGATCGTGGGTCGAACCGCGCTGCCGGTCATCGCGAGGGACATCGGATTCTCTCTCACTCGCCCTTGGGACGCAGCGCGGTGTAGGCGGAGCTGTCGGATTTCGGGCGCTCGTCGGGCAGCTGATCACCGCGCACCGCATAGTGCACGGTCTCGGCGATATTGGTCGCGTGATCGCCGATCCGCTCAAGGTTTTTCGCCACGAACAGCAGGTGGGTTGCGGCGGTGATGTTGCGCGGGTCTTCCATCATGTGGGTCAGCAGCTCGCGGAAGATGCCGGTGTAGATGTCGTCGATCGGCTCGTCGGCGCCCCAGACCCGCTTGGCGGCCTCGGCATCATCCTGCACCAGCGCGTCGATCGCGGCGGTGAGGTTCTCCTGCACCAGGCGCGCCATGCGCCCAAAGCCGTTCAGGCTGCCGGTCAGCGGCAGGGAGGCGAGCACGATGGAGCGCTTCGCACCATTGCGGGCATAATCGCCGATGCGCTCGAGGTCGTGGCTGATCTTGATCGCGGCGATGATGAAGCGCAGGTCCGCGCCCATCGGCTGGCGCAAGGCAAGCAAGCGCACGCAGTAGGCCTCGATCTCGCGTTCGAGCTGGTCGATCTGGGTGTCACGCGAGAGCACTTCCTGGGCCAATTCGCTGTCGCGACGGATCAGCGCGGTGGTGCTGTCGGCGACCTGCTGCTCGGCCAGGCCACCCATGCGCACGATCATGTCGCGCAGCTTCTTGAGGTCCTCGTCAAAACTGCGGACGATGTGGTCGGATTCCTGGGCCATCGAATTTTCCTTTGAGCGTGCCTGGGCCGCGAAGCGCGCGCCGATACGGCGCGCCGCCGGTCAGCCGAAGCGGCCGGTGATGTATTCCTGGGTACGCTTCTGCTTGGGCGCGGTGAACATCTGCGCCGCGGGCGCGATCTCCACCATCTCACCAAGATAGAAGAACGCCACCTGGTCGGCGCAGCGCGCGGCCTGCTGCATGTTGTGCGTGACGATCGCGATGGTGAAGTCGCGCTTCAACTCGTCGATCAACTCCTCGATCTTGAGGGTCGAGATCGGGTCGAGGGCGGAGGTCGGCTCGTCGAACAAAATCACCTCGGGACGCACCGCGATGGTGCGCGCGATGCACAGGCGCTGCTGCTGCCCGCCTGAGAGGCCGAGCGCGGAGCGGTCCAGCCGATCCTTCGATTCCTCCCAGATGGCGGCCCGCGTCAGCGCCCATTCGACGCGCTCATCCATCTGCGACTTGTTGAGCTTTTCGTGCAGCTTCACGCCGAACGCGATGTTGTCGTAGATCGACATTGGGAAGGGCGTGGGCTTCTGGAACACCATGCCGACCTTGGCGCGCAGCTCGTTCACATCGACTGCGGGGTCGATCATGTTCTTGCCGTCCATGAGGACCTCGCCGGTGGCGCGCTGGTTCGGATACAGGCTGTACATGCGGTTCAGCACGCGGAGCAGGGTGGACTTGCCGCAGCCGGACGGGCCGATCATGCCGGTGACCTGCTTCTCCGGCAGGTCGAAGTTGACACCCTTCAGGGCTTTGTTGTCGCCGTAGAAGAAATCGAGGTTCCGGATCGACACACGGGCCGTGGTGTTGATGGAGACCTCGGAACGAGCCTGCATGCCGCCGAAGCTGGCGTTGCCGCTGTCCCTCTGCAAGGCAGGGTTGGTCTCGGTGGTGCTCATGACGATGATCCCTGTCAGCCGCGGTTGCGCAGCAGGGCGCGGGCAGCGATGTTGATGAGGAGGACGCCGAGCGTCACGATCAGCGCGCCCGACCAGGCGATGGCGATGAGGTCCGGGTAGCCGGAATTGGCCTGCTGGTAGATCGTCACCGGCAGGCTGGCCATGGCGCGCGTCATGGCGCCGCTGACCACGTTGTTGCCGAAGGACGTCAGCAGCAGAGGCGCCGTCTCGCCGGCGATGCGGGCGATGGCGAGCAGCACCCCGGTGACGATACCCGCGATGGCCGCCTTGTAGCAGACCAGGATGATCATCTTCCACTTCGGCGCGCCCAACCCGACCACCGCTTCGCGCAGCGTGTTCGGAATCAGGCTCAGCATGTCTTCCGTGGTGCGGACGACGACCGGGATGACGATGATCGCGAGGGAAAGGACGCCGGCGATGCCGGAGAAGCCGCCCATCGGCAGCACGACCAGCTGGTAGATGAACAGGCCGATCAGGATGGAGGGCGCCGAGAGCAGCACGTCCGAGACGAAACGCACCGCATTTCCCAAGGCCGAGCCGCGCGCATATTCGGACAGGTAGGTGCCCACCAGCAGCCCGATCGGCGTGCCGATCAACGTCGCCAGCGACACCATCATCAGGCTGCCCGTGATCGCGTGCAGCAGGCCGCCCTTCTGTGCGCTAGGGTCGCCGTAGGTGGTCGGACGGAACTCGTCGGTGAAGATGGTGAGGTCCATGGCCTCGAGGCCACGCCACAGCAAGGTGACGATGATCGAGGCGAGGAACACCAGCGCCAGGATGGTCGCCCCGATGCAGAACCAGCGCACCGCGGCGTCGGCGATCTTGCGCCGGCGGGCGAGTCCACCCGCGACGTCGGCGTTCCGCACCGGGGCGGAGGGGGTGAAGGTCGTGCTCATAAGGTCAGGACTTCAGCTTCGAGCGGAGGAGGTAGCGCGAGATCGCCAGCACCACGAAGGAGATCACGAAGAGCAGGAAGCCGAGCAGCAGCAGCGAGGATTGCTGCAGGCTGCCGGTCAGGCTCTCCGGGAATTCCATGGCGACGACGGATGCGATGGTGGTGGTCGGGTCGAAGATCGAGACCGCAATGCGGTTCGCGTTGCCGATGACGAAGGTCACCGCCATGGTCTCGCCCAGGGCGCGGCCGAGGCCCAGCATGATGCCGCCCACGACCGAGGTGCGCGTGTAGGGCAGCACCACGTTGCGGACCACCTCCCAGCGCGTGGCGCCGAGGCCGTAGGCGCTCTCCTTGAACACCGCCGGCACCTGATCGAACACGTCGCGCATGGTCGCCGCGATGAAGGGCAGGATCATGATGGCCAGGACGAGGGCGGCGGCGAAGAGCGAGGTGCCGGTGAAGCTGTTCGAGGCGAACAGGAAGCCGATGCCGGGGATCTCGGCGAGGGCCTCGCCGATCCAGCCGAGCTGGATGTAGCCCTGGATGATCGGCACGATCACGAACAGGCCCCACATGCCGTAGATGATCGAGGGGATGGCGGCGAGCAGCTCGATCGCGGTGCCGACTGGGCGCTTCAGCCAGCCCGGTGCGAGCTCGGTGAGGAAGAAGGCGACGCCGAAGGCCAGCGGCACGGCCATGATGATCGCGAGCAGGGAGGCCACAATTGTGCCCAGGATCGCGATGCCGCCGCCGAATTCCTCGCGCCCCTCCACCGGGTCCCATTCTGTGCTCCAGATGAAGGAGATGCCGAACTGGCGCAGCGCCGGCAGGCCGCCCACGAACAGCGTGATGATGATGCCGCCCAGCAGCAGCAGCACGAGGATACCGGCGCCCCGGCACATCCATTCGAAGATCACGTCGCCGACACGTCCGGAACTGCCGCGGACGGAGGCGGCGGCCGGGGCGGTCGTGCCCATTGCGGCTTGGCTCAAGGGGGCGGCTCCAACTTGTATGGCGGATCGGCGTGGGCACCCTGCTGCGTCCGATCTGCGCGCCAGTCGGCGGATCGTCGCGGCGAAACCAGGCCGCGCGTCGCAGGTGCATCGGGGCGGCGATTGCCGTCCCGATGCGGTCTGGATCAGGCCGTCCAGATCGCCTGGCCGGCCGGGTTCTTCACCTGCGCGCCCCAGGCCGCGCGAATGCGGTCGTGCAGGGCTGAAGGCAGCGGCATGTATTCGAGCTGGGTCGCGGCCGTGGCGCCGTTCTTGAAGCACCAGTCGAAGAACCGCATCGTGCCGAGGCTGCCGGCGACCTTGTCGGCGGTCGGGTTGGTCGGCAGCAGGATGAAGGTCGGCGAGACGATCGGCCAGACCGTCGCACCGCTGAGGTCGATCAGGTCGGCCGCGAAGCCCGGAACGCTCCAATCGGCGACATCGGCGGCGGCCTGGAAGGCGGCCATGACGGGCGCCACGAAGGCGCCGGACTTGTTGCGGATCTGGGTGGTGACCAGGCGGTTGACGGTCGCGTAGGCATTCTCGGTGTAGCCGATGGCGCCGGGCGTGTTGCGCACGGTGTTGGACACGCCCTCATTGCCCCGCGCGCCGTTGCCGGCGGGCCAGCGGATGGAGGTGCCCGCACCGGGGCCGGTCTTCCAGGTGTCGGAGATGCGGCTGAGGTAGGTCGTGAACACGAAGGTGGTGCCCGAGGCGTCGGCGCGATAGGCCGGCGAGACCGGCAGGTTCGGCAGGCGCAGCCCGGTGTTCAGCTCGACGATGCGGGCGTCGTTCCAGCGGGTGATGCGGCCCAGGAACAGATCGGCGATCACTTCCGGGGTCAACTTCAGCGCGTTGTCGGCGACGCCTGGGATGTTCACGATGAGCACGATGGAGCCCATCACGGTGGGGAACTGCAGCAGGTTGCGCTCGGTGAGCTGGGCGGTCGGCAGCGGAGCATCCGAGGCGCCGAAATCGACGGTGCGGTTGGTGATCTGGTTGATGCCGCCGCCCGAACCGATGGACTGGTAGTTGAGCGAGATGCTCGCACCTTCACGTGCGGCCTGGCCCCAACGCTCATAGATCGGACGCGGGAAGCTGGCGCCGGCGCCGGTCACGGTGACGGCCTGCGCCAGGGCGGGGCGGGCGAGTACGACGGCACCCGAAGCGAACAAAAGGCTACGACGATTCATGAAGGGTCTCCAATTGGAGGGGAACGCCTCGGAACGGCGTCCTCGATCGGGACAGTGTTTACGAGCGAGTTAAGACCTCCAGATTGCAATTCGATGAAGGTTCGATGACAGCCGGGTGGATGATTTGCACCATTTGTCACGCGACAGATCGGCGGCTACGCCGTTAATGCGAAGCGTTCGCAACGGCAGACGAGGCCACCATGGGCTTTCTCCCCGCCGCCTTCGATGCCTTTCTCATCCTGCTCCGCGAAGGGCTGGAGGCGGTCCTTGTGCTCGCGGCACTCGCCGTCTTCCTACGCCGTGCCGTGCCGTGCCGTGCCGTGCCGCGCCGCGCCCGACCGCCTGAGCGCGCTTGGCCTGGGTGCTGGCCTCGGGGTCGCCGCCAGCCTTCTCGCCGCCTCCGTCTATGTCGGCTGGCGCGGCGGGGTCCATGACGACCGGGTGGAGGGCATCACCTGCTTCCTCGCCGCGGCGCTCATGTTCTGGACCGGCGGCTGGCTCGCGCAGCGCTCGGACCCGCGCGCCTGGCAGGCGGCACTCGCGGGGCAGGCGCAGCGCGCGCTGCAATCCGGCCGGGTTGCCTGGGCCGTGGCGGGGATTGGCTTCCTCGCGGTGTTCCGCGAAGGGGCAGAGACGGTGCTGTTCCTCACCGCGGCCGGGGCGGACCGCGCCGGCATCTGGCCGGTGCTGGCGGCAGCTTCCGCTGCGCTGTTCGTCATCTGGCGTCTGATCTCGACCGCCACGCGCCGGCGGCCGATGCGGCCGCTATTCCTCGGCACCTCGCTGCTGCTGCTCCTCCTCGCGCTCCGCATCGCGGCGCAGGGACTCGGCGAGTTCCAGGAGCAGGCGATGGTGTCCTTCACCCCGGCCGACCTGCCGGAGGTGTTGGAATGGCTGGGGTTTGCGCCGTCCTGGGAAGGGTTGGCGCTGCAGGGCGTGCTGGCGCTGGCCGTCGGCTGGCCGCGCCGGCACGTGGCGACTGCCGCCGCGGAGTAACGCTTACCGGTACCAGGCCGGGCGGCGCTTCTGCTGGAACGCGGCGAGCCCCTCCTGCCCCTCCGCCGAAGCGCGCTGCGTCCAGCTTTCGTGGGCGAGCAAGCTCATCTGCCGGGCATCGAGCTTGAGGCCGTTGGCGGCGAGGAAGCTGTCCTTCGTCATCGCGATCGCACTCGGCGAGGAGAGCATCGTCTCGTCGAGGATGTGGGCGAGGCGCGCATCGATCGCATCCTTCGCCACCACTTCATGCACCAGGCCGATTCGTAGCGCCTCGGCGGCATCGAAGCGTTCGCCGGTCAGCGCGTAGCGGCGCGTCTGGCGAAGGCCCATCGCGTGGACCATGTGCGTCGAGATCGGGGTCGGCGCCACGCCGACGCGCACTTCGGTGATGCCGAAGATCGCGTCGGCCGTCGCCAGCGCCACGTCGACGCAGCAGACCATGCCGATGCCGCCGCCGAAGCAGGCGCCGTGGATGAGCGCAAAGGTCGGGCGGTGGAACTCGTTCAGAAGCTGCATGGCGCGCGTGGTGCCCATCGATGCGCGGTAGGCCTGCTCGGGCGTGTAGGTCGCGGCGACGGCGAGCCAGTCCAGGTCCGCGCCAGCCTGAAAATGCTTCCCCGCGCCGCGCAGCACGAGAGCGCGCACCTCTGGTTTCTGCGCGAGCGATTCGAGGCCCGCGATCAGCGCGTCCAGCAAATCCTCATTATAGGCGTTGCCCTTATGCGGACGGTTCAGCGTGGCGGTCGCGATGCCTCGCGCATCGATGCTGAGCAGGACCGGCGGTTCGGTGGCCATGGCGTATCTCCCTAAGCGCTTTTCCCGGATGTGCCATGTCCTGGCCAGCGTGACGATATGCGACAGGGGAAAGTGACAGATCGACCGGTGGCATCGTGCCCCGGCACTGTTGTGAAAGGCCTCGTCGTCCCGGGCGCATACACTATCTGCGCGGCCGGGTGATCGTCCGCCTAAGCTTTACCGTAGGGCGGAGCGGAGCGCCGTTTTCCGCGCGGTACTGACGGAACTGGCGCGCGCCCATCCGCCACGCAGCATTCCCGGGCGCATCAAGCCAGGAAACCTGCAGCGCGGCTCAGACCCACAAAGGTACGAAAACCGCCCTGCCGAAGGCGTGCCTTCGGCAGGGCAAACCCAATCATCGGCGGTCGCACTTTCACGACCGCCGATCGTGTCAGGGCGTGCGGCGCGTCGCCGCGGGCGCGGGGTTCGTCGTTGCCGGCGCGGTGGGCGCCCGGCCAGCGGCGCCGGAGACAGGCGGCGAGGTTGGCGCCGGGATGGCGGCGGCTGCGGGATCGGCCGGACGGTTCGACAGGCAGGTGCGCATGAATTCCTGGCGCGGCGCCCCGCGGAGGGTCCGGGTCGCGGCCTGCGCGTTGCAGTCGCGCATGCGCTGCTGCTGCGCCGCCTGGGCCGGTGTCGGCGTGCGCGCCGGACGCGCCTCGGCGG
>JAQGHV010000136.1 GCA_028288785.1 Rhodospirillales bacterium
CGCCCGATCCCGCCGCTCGACCTGCTCGGCGACGAGAGCTGGTGGGTCTACGACAGTTTTGGCGACTACGCGCACGCGCTGAAGACCAGGGGCTCGGAGCTCAACACCTACGCCCTGGTCGGCCACCAGACGCTGCGGGTCGAGGCGATGGGCGGCGATGTCTATCGCGGCGCGACGGATGCCGAAATCCAACGCATGCATATGCGCGTGAAGCAGTCGCTCGCGGAGGGTGCCTCCGGCTTCTCGACCGGCCTCTACTACGCGCCCAACGCGCAGGCGAGCACCGAGGAAGTCATCGCGGTGGCCGAGGCGCTGCGCCCGACCCAGGGCCTCTACGCGACGCATATGCGCGACGAGGGCGACCGCGTCTGCGCCTCGATCGAGGAGACGCTGAAGATCGGCAAGCGCGCGGGCATCCAGGTCTGGATCAGCCACCACAAATGCTCGATGCCGGAGAATTACGGGCGCAGCGCGCAGACGCTCGCGCTGCTGCAGGCGGCCGCACAGACGCAGGACGTCGCCTTCGACATGTACCCCTATCCCGCCGGCTCGACGGTGATGATGCCGGAGAAGCTGCGCGACGATGTGCGGGTGATCTGCACCTGGTCGGTGCCGCACCCGGAGATGGCGGGGCGCGACCTGTCCGACATCGCGCGCGGCTGGAACACCGACCTGAAATCCGCCGCCGAGCAGTTGCTGCCGGCGGGTGCGATCACCTTCCAGATGGATGAGGAGGATGTGCGCCGCATCATGGCGCACCCACTTTCGGTGATTGGCTCCGACGGCATTCCGCACGACGCGCATCCGCACCCGCGCCTGTGGGGCACCTTCCCGCGCGTGCTCGGCTTCTACGCGCGCCAGCTCGGCCTGTTCTCGCTGGAGACCGCGGTCCACAAGATGACCGGTCGCACCGCGAAGATGTTCGGCATGGTGGATCGGGGTGAAATCCGTGTCGGCGCCTACGCCGATCTGGTTTTGTTCGACCCGCATTCTGTCATCGACGTCGCGACCTTCGAGCAGCCGATCCAGGCCTCGATCGGCATCGAGGAGGTCTGGGCCAACGGCATTCCCACCTTCACCGCCGCCAAGGGTGCGACGGGCGAGAAGCCGGGGCGGCTGGTGACGCGCGGGCGGGGCTGAGGAGCGTCCCGGCCTGGCACCAGCGTCGATCTGCTCAGCGTGAGGGTCATGGTCAGTCCCGCCGGCGACAGCGGCGCCTACAAGATTTTCCTCGGCCGGGCGGTCTACGTCCTCGACCTGCCGAAGCTTCTGGACAACATCAAGTCCGTCAAGTCCATGATCGAGGGGCCGGGCAAGGACACCCTGAAGGCGCTGACCGGCGAAATGCGCGAGGCGATCAAGGGCGACGAGTTCGAGAGCATTCACCGCTCCATGTTCTCGACCAGCCAGCACGCGATCGTCGGTGTCCTGGGCGGGCTCCAGATGTAGCGCCACGCTCGCGCGGTTGAGATGCCGTGTCGCAACGACTAGGGTGGGCCCGACTGCCTCCGGGGAACCGCCATGCGTCGCATCTGCCTCACGCTCCTCCTGGCGAGCTGTCCCGCGCTCGCGGCCGACCTGCCGGTGCGCAGCGTCACCCTCTCCTCGGGCGGCCTCGCGCAGATCGAGCGCGTGGGCGAGGTGGCGGCCGGCGGCTCTGCGACATTCCGTGCGCCCACCGATGACATCGACGACCTCCTGCGCAGCCTGGTCGTGGCGGACCCGGCCGGCACGGTTGAGGGTGTGCGCCTGCCGGCCCGTGACCTCGCCGAGGAGGCGTTTCGGGGGCTCCCGCTTCGCCCCGCCGATTTCGAAAGCCGCGCCGCCCTGATCACCGCGCTGCGCGGGCAGGAGGCGACGGCATCCGGCTCCACCGGCCGCATTGCCCACGCCGCGGAGATCCCGGCCGGCTTGCGCGTCACGCTCATCACGCCCGGTGGCCTCATCGCGGTCCTGCTGCGCGAGGGCGAGGAAATCCGCCTGAGCGACACCACGCTCGCGAGCCGCGTCGCACGCGCGGCGGAGGCGGTGGCCGCCTCCCGCACCAATGACGAGCGCCGGGTGGAGATCGCGCTCCGCGCCGATCGGGCGCGCGATGTCGCGGTGTTGTACGTCACCGGCGCACCGGTGTGGAAACCCTCCTGGCGGCTGCTGGTCCCAGCACCAGGATCGACACAGACCATGGCGCGCCTGCAGGGCTGGGCCGTGGTGGAAAACGCCTCCGGCGCCGATTGGGAGCGCATCCGCCTGGCCCTCGTCTCAGGCGAGGCCGCGGCCTTCCACCAGCCGCTCTACGACCCCATCCGGGTGCCGCGGATCGAGATGCCGGTGCGGGTGCCGGATGCCGTGCGCGTCACCGCCGATACCGGCACCAGGCCACCGCCGCCCGCGCCGCCGCCGACGGCCAGCCGCGGCGCGTCCGGCATGGCGGGCGCGTTGGCGCCCAGCACCTCCGCGCCCATGGCGCAGCGGGGCATCGCCGAGCAGTCCCGCGCCCAGCCTTCCGAGCCCGCGCTGCCGATCCAGGCGGCGGTCACGGCCGGCCGCGTGGCCTTCGTGCTCGGCGAACCCGTCACCATCCGCGCCGGCGAGACGGCCAATGTACCCTTCCTAGATGCGCGCCTGCCGGCCGAGCGGGTCTGGTGGATCCAGGACCTGTCGGCGCGCAACCCGCTCTCCGCGCTGCGCCTGCGAAATGCGCTGCCGACCGCGCTGCCCGACGGCCTCGCCACAGTCTACGGCGCCGAGGGCAATGAGGCCGGCGCCTTTCTCGGCGATGCCGAAATCCGCACCATGGCGGTCGGTGACACGCGCATCCTGGCCTTCGCGCGCGATCGCGACGTGCAGTTCACCACGGCATCCTCCTCGACCGATCGCATCATCCGCATTGCTGCCGCTCGAGGCGTCGTCAAGCTGGAGGTCACGCGGACGGAGGAGGTCGCGATCGCGGTTGACCCGCGCGAGGGCCGTGGCCCGCTGGTGATCGACCTGCCGCGCCGGCCGGGCGCCACACCGCGTTTCCCGGTCATTGTGGAGGGCGATTTCGGCCTGCGCACGGAGTCGGCGCTCGCCGCGACCCCGGCCACGCTGCGCTTTCCGTTCGAGCGCCAAGTCGGCCAGGAGATTCCACTGTGGGATCCCGGGCTCGGTGATCTGGTGCTGCTGCGCTGGCGTGAATTCGACCTGGAGCAGAACCAGCGCCGGCTTCCGGGCGGGCCGGGGACGCTCGAGAGCCTCCAGCAGATCCTCGGCCGTGCGGCACCTGAGACACCTGGCCGCCCCGAACTCGCGGCAACCGTTGAGGCAGTGCAGGGGGTTCGCCGCCAGCTCGATGAGCTGCGCACGCGCGTGCGGGTATGGCGTGTCTCGGAAGCGAGCTTGACCCGCGCCCGCCAGGCGGTGGAAGACCGCACCGGCGCCGAGCGCGCTGAAGCCCAGCGCCGCCTCAACCAGGCTTCGCGCGAGTCCGAAACGGCCGCCGCTGCCGCCGATACCGCCTGGGAGGCATGGCTTCGCGCCGTGCAGACCCTGCTTGCCCGAGGAGCCTGACCCGATGTCCGCCATCAATCCCGCCCCCGAAGCCGGCCCGATCCCCGCGATTTTCCGCGCCGTGGAGGCCGTCGAGGCCGGGCGTCATGGGGCGCTGCGGCTCGACCGCCGGACGGGCTTCGCCTACGCGCGCCAGCTCAACGCGGTGCCGCTCGGCCTGACCGAGATCGTGGCGGCGTCGGAGACCCCGATCGTGCTGTCGGCCGGCCCCGTCCCGGTGCCGGTCGCGGTGCTTGGCGTGCGCGCCGAGGAAAACCTGCTGGTGCAGGAGAATGGCGAGTGGCGGCCGGGCGCCTATGTGCCGGGCTGGCTGCGTTGCTACCCCTTCCTGCTGCTGCCCGCGACGGATGCGCCGGACAAGCTGGTGCTCGCGCTGGAAAGCGGCTCGCCTCTGCTCAGCGCCGACGCCGGCGAGCCCCTGTTCGACGAGGGCAACCCGAGCGAGGTGTTGGCGGCGGCACTCCGATTTGCGGCCGCGATGCGTGCGGCGCTGCAGGATTCCGTGGCCTTCGGTCGCGCGCTCAACGATGCCGGGCTGCTGCGCCCCCAGCAGGCGGACCTCACCTTCCGCGCCGGCGGCACCGTGCGTGTCGATGGGTTCCTCACCATCGACCCGGACAAGGTGGATGATGTGCCGGACGAGACCTTCCTCGCGTGGCGGCGGCGGGGCTGGATCGCGCCGCTCTATGCGATGCTGCATTCCACCCCGCGCTGGGGCCGGCTGCTGGATTGGGCCGCGGAGCGCCCGTCCGCCTAGGCGTCCGGCGATGATCTGCCCTGCCCAACCATGATGTGGGGCAGGGGCCGCCGCCGCGCATGGCGGCCGCGAAGGACGAGACCGTGGCCGCCGACGCTGCTGGCAATCCGGCGCTGCTGGCAATCCGGCGCTGCCCGATCGAGAGGGGCACATCCTCGCGGAGGCACCTTCCGATGCATCGCCGCGCGCGTTGCTGAAGCGGCTGGTGCGTGAGGGCCTCGCGCTCGAAGGCGCGGACCTCACACGGTTGCTGCGCGACTGGCCGGGCGCCCACACCCTTGATGAAGCCATGCTGGACGGCGCCCACCTGCGGGGTTGCCAAGGGAGCGGCGTTTCCCTGCGCGGCGCCAGCCTCCGCGGAGCGATCCTGCGCAACGCCGTGCTGCGCGCCGTGGACCTCACGCAGGCGGATCTCTCCGGTGCGATCCTCGATGGCGCGGGCATGCCCGGCGCGGTGCTGCGCCGCGTGCTGTTGGGACCATTGCCGCAGGCTCGGGGCGCCAGCGCCCGACACATCCTGCGGCCCGAGGCGGATGAGTTCGCGCCCTTCAATCGCTGCCTGATCCGCACCGCGGACCTTCGCGGCGCCAGCATCCTCTACGCCGAACTCTCGAGTGCGGAGCTGTCGCAGGTGGATTTTCGTGGCGCACGGATCGAGCGCAGCACCATGCAGGGTGCCGACCTCGGCGGTGCGCGTTTCGATGGTGCGCTGGTGTTCCGCTGCCTGCTCTCATCGCCCAACCTGCACGAGGTCACCGCCGAGGGCGCCGTGTTCCGGTCCAATGTCTACATGGAGCTGCCGGCCCTGCCGCAGATCCTGCTGTCCGGGTGGCGGTTTCCTTGCAGCCCATTGGCTATCTGCGCGAGGAGGCGCGGCATCGAACGATGCTTCCCCGCGCGATCCGCACCGACCTCGATCGCATGTTGGGGATGCGGCTGCTCGTGCTGCTGTCCATCCCGCTCGCGGTGACGCTGACCGGGCGCAGCATCGAGTCGGCATCAAGCGTCAGCACCGTGCTCGCCTTCGGCGCAGTGAGCGTCTTCGCCGCGCGCCGGTACGTGACGATGGCGCTGCAGGCGGTGATCGTCACGATCCTGCGGCGGCTGAACGACGCCGACGGCGCGCTCCGCGCGGGCTGACCGGGCGCGGCACTGGCGGTGCTGTTCCTGCCGGGGATGGCATCCCATCGGATGATGCTGCGGGAGCCGGAGGAAGAGGATGAGCCGCCGCCCGAAGGTGGAAGCAGGAAGTAAGGCCGGGGAAAGGAATTTCCCCGGACCCGAATCTTTTATTTTTATCTATGAAGACGGCTGAGAAGACGCACGGCGCCCGGCGACTGAGAGCACGTTAGACGTGGAAGCTCTCTCCGCAGCCGCACCGGCCCTTCTCATTTGGGTTGGTGAAGGTGAAACCCGCCGACAGCTGCTTCACCTCGTAATCCATCACCGTGCCGATCAGGAACAGCGTGGCTTTGCGGTCCACCAGGATCGTCACGCCCTTATCCGTCACCGTCTCGTCACCAGGGCCGGCGGCGTCTACCCAGGTCAGGTCGTAGCTCATGCCGGAGCAGCCCTTGGTGCTCACCGCAACGCGCAGCAGCTTGCCCTGCTCGCCCTTGGAATACAGCGTGCGCAGGCGATCGACGGCGGCATCCGACAGGCTCATCAGCGGTGGCAGGACACGGCGTGCGCGGGGCGCTTCGGTGGTGGTGCTCATGGGCGCGATCCTCAGTACATGTTGAGCGCGAGGCGGGCGTCTTCGCTCATCCGGCTCTGGTCCCAGGGTGGGTCCCAGACGATCTCGACCGTCACATTGCCCACGCCGGGGATGAGGCGCACCGCCTCCTCCGCCATGCCGGGCAGTTCCTGCGCCGACGGGCAGGACGGCGTGGTGAGCGTCATCTCGACCTTCACACTGGCGCCCTCGCCGATCTCGATCGCGTAGATGAGGCCGAGCTCGTAGATGTCGACCGGGATTTCCGGGTCAAACACCGTCTTCAGCATGCCGATCACGGCATCCTCGGAGATCGCGGCGGCGGGCGGCGGGGTTTCGCCCTCGGGCGTCCAGGCGCCGTGCACGGGAATGGTCATGTCATCACTCACTGCTGGCCTCCGGGGCGCCGGCGAGCGCCGCATGCAGCGTGTGCCAGGCGAGCGTCGCGCATTTCACGCGGCTGGGAAATTCATGCACGCCCGAGAGCGGCGCCAGGCGCTCCATCTCATCGGTGAGCGAGGCGACGCAATGCGGACAGTTGCCGGTCATCGCGAGGTCACGAAATTGGCCGGCGAGCGCTTCGGCCTCGGCCGGCGTCTTGCCACGCACCGTCTCCGTCATCAGCGAGGCGCTGGCGGTGGA
>JAQGHV010000148.1 GCA_028288785.1 Rhodospirillales bacterium
CTGGAGGCCAGGGGATGGATAAGGCGCTGCTGCTCGCGATCGACCAGGGGACCACCTCGACGCGCACGATCCTGTTCGATGCGGCGCTCGCACCCCTGCGCGTCGCGACCCGCGCCCTGCCGCAGCATTTCCCGAGCCCCGGCTGGGTGGAGCACGACGCCGACGACATCTGGGCCGGCACGCTCGCCACCCTGCGCGAGGCGGCCGAAGGTGTGGACCCCGCCCAAATCGCCGGCATCGGCATCACCAACCAGCGCGAGACGACTCTGCTGTGGGAGCGCGCGACCGGCCGTGCCGTGGCCCGCGCCATCGTCTGGCAGGACCGCCGCACCGCGGATCATTGCGCCCGCCTGGTGGCCGAAGGCGCAGCACCTCTCATCACCGAGCGCACCGGCCTCCTGCCCGACCCATACTTCTCCGCGACCAAGCTCGCGTGGTTGCTCGACACCATCCCCGGCGCGCGGGAGGCGGCGGCGCGCGGTGCGCTGTGCTTCGGCACGGTGGACAGCTTCCTGCTGTTCCGCCTCACCGGCGGGCGCGTCCACGCAACCGATGCGAGCAATGCCTCGCGCACCATGTTGTTCGACATCCATCGCGGCTGCTGGGACGAAGAGTTGCTGCGGCTGTTCGACATCCCCTCCGCGCTGCTGCCCGAGGTGCGCGACAACGCCTGCGAATTCGGCGTCACCGACGCCGGCGTGGTGGGCTTCGCGCTGCCGATCCGCGGCATGGCCGGGGACCAGCAGGCGGCGATGATGGGGCAGGCCTGCTTCGCGCCGGGGATGGTGAAATCCACCTATGGCACCGGCTGCTTCGCGCTGATGAACACGGGTGCAACGGCCGTCGCCTCTCGCCATCGGCTGCTCACCACCGTGGCCTGGCAACTGCGGGGGTCGCGCTGCTACGCCCTCGAAGGGGCTATCTTCGTGGCCGGCGCGGCGCTGCAATGGCTGCGTGACGGGCTCGGCATCATTGCTCATGCCAATGAGGCCGATGCACTGGCCCGTGCCGCCGACCCCGCGCAGCGCGTGGTCCTGGTGCCGGGCTTCACGGGGCTCGGCGCGCCATGGTGGGATGCCGGGGCGCGCGGAGCGATCCTGGGCCTCACGCGCGGGACCGGGCGGGCGGAGATCGTGCGCGCGGCGCTGGAAAGCGTGGGGCACCAGACCCGCGACCTGATCGAGGCGATGGAAGCGGATTGGCCGGGGGGCGCACCCCAGATTCTGCGCGTGGATGGAGGCATGGTGGCGAGCGACTGGACGATGCAATTCTTGGCCGACCTGCTCGGCATGCCGGTCGACCGGCCGACCGTGCTGGAAACCACCGCGATGGGCGCCGCCTGGCTCGCGGGGCTGCAGGCCGGTCTCATGGCCGCGCCGGGCGAAGGTGCTGCGCATTGGCGGCTCGAACGCCGCTTCCTGCCGATGATGGCGCGCGCGGAGGCCGATGAGCGCCAAGGCGAATGGCGCGGCGCCGTGCGGCGCGTATTGAGCGAGACGACGCAGCCATGAAGCGCGTCGGGGGTCCGAGCGTCCCCGTCACAGGCAGCGCCATGCGCTCGCATCCCCCAGGCGGTCCGCCCGCTGGACCACCACGCGGCGTTTCGCCCTGGAGCCTGCCGCCAGGCACGATCGCCTCGCCGTTTCGCAGCCGGTGGCCGGGCTTCCTGCTCATGGTGGCGGGCGCCTTGGGCTTTCTCGCGGTGGTCTGGTCGCTGAACGAGGGCACCGGCATCTCGTGGAGCAAGATTGCGTTCGTCGAACTCGCCGCATGGGTTGCGAAGCACTCGGCCTGGGCGCCGGAGGTTTCCGCCGACTTCGCGGTACTGACGCGGCCCACACTGCTATGCCTGGTGGGCACGACCGCCGTGCTCGGCGCCTGGGCGCGTGGCGGCATCGGCGGCGGCGTATTCGCGGCGGTCCTGTTCGCGGTCGCCGCGGCGGTCGTGACGACTCTGCTCATGGGCTTTGCTCCGCCGAGCGAAAACGCCGCCGGCTGGATCACAACCGCGCGCTTTCCGGCCGCACCCGCCTTCTGGGCGGTGCTGGTTTGGGGACGGCTGTTCGCGGTGCTCGGCGGCGGGGCGATGCCAGTGATCGGCGTGCTTGTAGGGATGGTCGCCGGGGCCGGGCGCGTGGCGGTCGGCGATGAGGCGCCGGTGGATGCGGTGGCGGGCGCGTTCGCGGCGCTGGCAGTGTGGGGGCTGGTGCGGTGGGTGGTGCCGGGGCGGAGGTGAAGGAGAAGGTCGGGAGAAGGAATTCTCTCGAACCCTCTTCTTTTGTTTTTGGCTACTGGTGCCGCAACGGGGGGCTTGGCGCCCCCCAAACGCGTCAAACGATCTTCGCGATTTCCTCGAAGCCGAAGCGCGGGCTGCGCGGGAACAGGCCTTCCGGGTCGCCATAGCCGATGTTGATCAGCCAGTTCGACTTGAACCCCGTATGGGCGAAGAACAGCTCATCCACCTTGGCATTGTCGAAGCCGCTCATGGAGCCGACATCGAGGCCGAGGCAGCGCGCCGCGATCATCAGGTAGGCGCCTTGCAGCGTGCCGTTGCGGAACGCCGTGGTC
>JAQGHV010000166.1 GCA_028288785.1 Rhodospirillales bacterium
GGCCGGCCTGGTTCGCGAAGCCGGCGCGCTGGCCGGCGCGGCCGCGGCGTTGCGCAATGCGGTGGTGCCGCTGCCAGGTGCCGAGGCGGGCGATGTCCGCCGGGTTCGCGGCGCGATGAGTGCGGTGTCGGACGCCGCGGCGCGAGCGACGCTGGCGCTTGAAGCCGCTGACGCCATGGGGCAGCCCGATGATGTTTCGCGCGTGAAGGCCATCCGCGAGGCGGCCAAGCGCATGGGCCTGGGCGCCGCGATGGTCGCGCCGATGCTGCGCGTCGCGGCACTGAGTTTTGTGAGCGACGACGCCTCGGCGCGGGTCGCGGCCGAGGGAATGGCGACCGCGATTGCGGCAGCCCTCGAAGGGGTTGCGTGAGATGGGGTTCAATTGCGGGATCGTGGGGCTGCCGAATGTCGGGAAGTCCACGCTGTTCAATGCGCTGACGGAGACGGCCGCCGCGCAGGCGGCGAATTATCCGTTCTGCACGATCGAGCCGAATATCGGCCGCGTCTCGGTCCCGGATCCGCGGCTCGATATGCTGACGAAGATTGGCAAGAGCCAGAAGACGGTGCCGACCACCCTCGAATTCGTTGATATCGCGGGCCTAGTGCGCGGGGCGTCCAAGGGTGAGGGGCTTGGCAACCAGTTCCTGGCGAATATCCGCGAGGTCGATGCCATCGTGCACGTCCTGCGCTGCTTCGAGGATGGTGACATCACCCATGTCGAGGGCAGCGTTGACCCGATCCGCGACGCGGAGACTGTCGAGACCGAGCTGATGTTGGCCGACCTCGAGGGGTTGGAGAAGCGCGCCTACAACCTCTCGAAGCGGGCGAAGGGTGGCGACAAGGAAGCCATCGCGCAGATGGCGCTGATCGACCCGATGCTGGTGGCGCTGCAGGCCGGCAGGCCCGCGAGCACCGCCGTGCCGAAGGGCGAGGAGGTTTTCGCGTCCAAGCTGCAGCTGATGACGACGAAGCCGGTGCTGTACGTCTGCAATGTCGGCGAGAGCGAGGCGGCGACCGGCAACGCCCATTCCGAGCGCGTCTTCGCACGGGCAGCAGCTGAGGGCGCGCGCGCGGTGATCGTGAGTGCCGCGATCGAGGCCGAGATCAGCCAGATGGCGGGCGAGGACCGCGCTGCCTTCCTGGCCGATCTGGGGCTCGAAGACAGCGGCTTGGACCGCATCATCCGCGCCGGCTACGGGCTGCTCGGGCTGATCACTTACTTCACCTGCGGGCCCAAGGAGGCACGCGCCTGGACGATCGTGCAGGGCACCAAGGCCCCAGCGGCGGCGGGCGTGATCCATGGCGATTTCGAGCGCGGCTTCATCGCGGCGGAGACGATTTCGTACGAGGACTACGTGGCTTATCGCGGCGAACAGGGCGCGAAAGAAGCCGGCCGGATGAAGGTCGAGGGCAAGGAATACGTGGTCAAGGACGGCGACGTGATGCTGTTTAGGTTCAACGTCTGAGCGTTTCTGGCCCTCAGGCACGCCCCGCGTGCTTGGCTTGCCGGATTACCCGCGGCGGCCATTCGGCCTTGCGGCACTGCGCGCCGTTATCGTGCCATCAGGCTCCGTATGCACGCGGCGCGTGCCTGGCTCACCGGACACTGCGGCGTCCGCTTTTTGCTTGAGACGCTGCGCTTGCATAGGGCCTGAGGCGCCGGGCGCGGCGATCAGGCAGGCGGCAGCACTGGTCGACGAGCAACGGCATCAATTTCGACCAGGGCGCCGCGCGCCAACGCAGTGACGCCGATGCAGGTACGCGTTGGCCGCGCGCCTGCCGGGAAGCCGGCCGCGTAGGCTGCGTTCATGGCGTCGTCGTCGCGCGCGAACTCAGTCAGGTAGGCGCGCACCGAGGCGACATGCTCCAGGCCGAGACCGAGGGCTTCCAGCGTCGCGCGCAGGTTGGCGATGGCGCGTTCGGTTTGGGCGGCCACACCCGCGGGCATCGGCGCTTCCGCGTTCTCCAGGTCGCGGCCAAGCTGGCCGGTGAAGAACACCCAGCCATCCGCCTCCACCGCGTGGGAGGCGGGCGAGACGGTGGGCGGAAAGCCCGCGATGATGTGGCGCGTGATCGGCATCAGCTGTCCTTGCGAGCGCCGTCGAGCAAGACGTTCCGCTGCGCGTCCTCGCGCGTGTCGCGGGCCTTTTCGACGGTGGTGCGGCCATGCTTCGCGCGGTTCGCGACCGCCTTGGCCTGGTCCTCCACCTTGGCTTTTGCTTTCTTCACGCGGTTCAGGTTGACGATCTCGGCCATGCGCGGAGGATAGCCGCCACACACAGCGCGAGGGAACCAGGGACATGATGATCGAACTTACGGCCGCGGACGGGCACAAGCTCGGCGCCTACCGGACCGGCCCCACGAGTGCCACCAAGGCGCTGGTCGTGATCCAGGAGATTTTCGGCGTAAACCGGCACATGCGCCGCGTCTGCGATGCCTTCGCCGCCGAGGGCTACGCGGTCATCGCGCCCGCTTTGTTCGACCGGGTGGAGCCTGGCGTGGAGCTCGGCTACGAGCCCGCCGATGTGAAGCGCGGGCGGGATCTGCGCACCCCGATCGACGCCGACCTGACCCTGCTCGATGTGCTGGCGGCCGCCGGTGCGCTGCCCGCTGGCGTGAAGCGCGGCCTGGTCGGCTATTGCTGGGGCGGCACCGTCGCTTGGCATGGGGCGACGCGGAGCTCTGCCTTCTCGGCAGCGTGCGGCTGGTATGGCGGTGGCATCGTCACGGCCAAGGACGAGGTCCCGCGCTGCCCGGTGCAGCTGCATTTCGGTGAGAAGGACGCCTCCATCCCGATGACAGACGTCGCTGCTATCCGCGAGGCGCAGCCCGATGTCGGCGTCTTCGTCTACCCCGGCGCCGGCCATGGTTTTGGGTGCGAGGAGCGCGGCAGCTACGTGCAGGCCGACGCCGAACGCGCGCAGGAGCGGACGCTGCGCTTTTTTGCGCAGCATCTGGGGTAACGGACCTCGCAATCTGCGTCGCGGCGTTCAGCGGCGTGACGCAGCGGAACTCGATCATGGCTGGCGCAGCGCGGCCTTCCGAAGTACGGGGTGCGCCCGTTTAGCGGCTTGAAGTGCACCCAGCGATGGTCGGCAGTCTGCAGCGCCACTGAAGCCGACCAAGATCCGGAGGCTGAGGCTCGCGACGCGCCGGACGGTTCCTACGGGCCATCCGGCGCCATGGTTTCAGCCAGATGCGCCCGCCGCAGCGCTCCCGCAGCGAAATGCGCGGCGCGCGTCGGCGCCGGCAATTTGTGCCCCGTGGCCAGGCGCTGGACCCAGGCGACCGCCGACTCCAGGCTGATCCGGTGCCCTGGCGAAATGTGGAGTGGGTTTGACCGGGCGCGTAGTGAGACGAGCGCCGCAACCGCTTCGCCGCGCAGCATGATCCGGGTGCCCACGACCTCCCCCACCAGGCGCGACTTCGCGACGCCGATGGTCGGCACGTCGAGCAGCACGCCGAGGTGGCTCGCGATGCCTAGCCGCCTCGGATGGGCGATGCCCTGCCCGTCGACGAAGAGCAGGTCCGGCTTGCGGTTCAGGCGGCTCCAGGCGGCGGCGAGGGCCGGCGACTCGCGGAAGCCAAGGTAGCCGGGAATGTAGGGAAAGCGGGCGAGGCGGGTTTCGGTGACGGTCTCGTCAACACAGAGCGTGCCCGCATCCAGCGTAACCAGCGCGGCCCAGACGCGGCGCGTGGGATCGAAGCGGCTGGCGCTGACATCCGCACCGCCAAGCAGGTTGATGGCTCCGAACCGGTCCTCGGTCTCCACCCGCTCACCCATTTCAGCCTGCACCCGCTTTGCGGTCGCGAGGTCCACCGGCTCAAGCCAATCCTCCGGTATCGCCATAGGTTCGTTGTCCCTCGCCCATTACCCAAAAACAAAAGAATGGGGTTCGGGGAAATTCGTTTCCCCGGCCTTGCTCGCTTCAAAAACTCCGCGACAGGCCCGCAAACACCCCTCGCCGCGCCCCGAACTGCGGTGCTCCGACGCCAATCCCGCTCCCGTCGCGCAGCTGATAGACGCGATCGGCGATGTTGATGACGTCGAGGCGCGCCGTCCACGGCCCGAGATCCTGCTGGATGCCGAGGTTGGCAGTCGTGTAGTTGCTGAGTTTCTCGCTGTTCGCGAATCCGGCGCGGAGGCCGTTACCATAGAGGATGGTGCCGCTCAGCCGCCCGCCTTCCCATGCGCGCCAGATGGCGCCGGCGGAGGCGGTGATGAGTTGGTCGTGGTCGGTTCGGACGTAGCGGCGCTGCACATACGCCAGTTCTTCCTCGTCGAAATTGTATTGGGCGGAGCGGATGTCGCGCGCGACGGAGCGGCTCAGCGACAGGTTGGCGTAGAGGAGCACGGCGTCACTGCGCCAGGTGGCGGAGAACTCCGTGCCGTAGATGCGGCCGTGGCGATAGTTGAAGGGCGTGAAGATCAGCGCGTTGCCGAATTGCCCGAAGTCGAGCAGGTCGGTGACGTGCTTGTAGTAGGCGTTCACGCCGAGGGTCAGGTTTTCGCCGAATTGCTGGCTGATGCCGGCATCGAAGCGGTGCGCGCGTTCCGGCCGCGGCAGTGCGTTGCCGAGGCCAGCGGGCGCGTTGGTGGTGCCCGCAAAGCGCAGCAGGGTCGGCGTGGTGATCAGTTCCTGTTGCGGCGGCGTGAACGTGCGCGCGTATCCAGCGTGCAGGCGCGTGCCGGGCACGGGTGTCCAGACCAGGTTCGCGCGCGGCGACAGCTCGAAGGCGCTGGTGTAGCTGTCGAGAAGGTCGGCGCGGACGCCGATATTCAGCGTCACGGTTTCCGCGAGGCGCCATTCATCCTGCACATAGGCCCCGTAGGTCCAGCCGATGCGGCTGCCGCGCTCGGCAATGGTGAAGGGGGCGTCGCGAGCGGCACCATCCTCATCGAGCGGCAGGACCGTGGTCGCGTTGGCGTAGCTCGACCGTTCGCCGCTGACGATGGCGCCCGCGCGCAGCGTGTGGTTTTCGGAGAGGCGGTAGGACGCATCGGCCTGGGTGCCGATGGTCACGCTGCGGCGGAGGACATCGGAGGCGACGCCGTTGAAGCGCAGCTCGCCGATCGTGTCGGGCGTGTAGTGGATGGAACTACTGCGCACGAAGGCGGCGAGCTGAACATCGCCCCAGCCGAAGGAGGATTGCAGCGCGGCGGTGCCGAAGGAGGTCCGCTCCCATTGACGCGCGCGAAGGGCGGCGCTGTCGAAAATGCTGTCGCCATAGGCGGTGAACGCCGTCTCCAGCCCGTGGCGGGTCGGGATTTCGAAGCGGTTCTGCGCCGTGCCGCCGATGAGCGAGAGGCGGGTGTCCGGCGTCAACTGGCGGACGAGCTGGAGGATGCCGCGGAACTGGCTGGTGTCGTCGTTCAGGGCGTTGCGGGTGCCGGCGGGATTTTCGATCCCGAGCTCGCTGCGCAAATAGGTGCCGGCCGCAAAGACATCCCAGCCGCCGATGATCCCGGCCCAACTCGCATAGGGCTGGATGGTGCCGCGGCTGCCATAGGTGGCTCCGATGGTACCGCCCGGGTCGAGCGCGCCGGTGCGCGTCTGCAGGTCGATCACCGCGTTGGTGCGAAGTCCGTACTGCGCCGGCAGCGCGCCGGTGATGAGGGAGACGGAGCGCGGGCCGAGGCCATCGAACACCTGCCCAAAACCGCTAAGGCCCTCTGGCAGGGACACGCCGTTGAGGCGGAACTGCAGGTTGCGGTGCTCGCCACGGATGTGGATGTCGCCGAAGCTATCCTGCACGACACCGGGCGCCTGGAGCAGGATCTGATTCAGCGGCGCCGCGGGACCGCCGGGAAGCGCCTCGAAGGTGTCGCGATCGATGCGGTATTCGGAGGCGCCGAGGCTTGGCAGGATGGCTTGGCGCGCCGCCTCGGCACGCTGCGCCTCGACCGTGATGTCAGGCAGGACAGCGTCCGGTGCCGGCTGGGCCGCGCCGGGGAGTACCGGCTGCAGGAGAAGGATCGCGGGCAGCCAGACACGCAGGCTGAATCGGGGCATTTGCTGGCGCATTGCTGATTCTCGGTGCAAGGGTTTGATGAGGGCGGATTGGGCGGTCAGCCGGCATTGCCGCGCATCGCCGGAACCATGAGCGTGACGTTGTGCCGGAACATCGCCTCATAGGTCGCCGCAGGGCCGGATGCGGCGGACAGGGCATCGGCGTAGAGGCGGCCGCGCACGGCCATTCCCGCTTCGCGCGCCAAGCGTTCCAGGATGGCGGGGCTTCCGGCGTTCTCCAGGAAGATCGCGCTGATGCGCTCCGCGCGCGCCTGGCGGATCAGCGCGCCGAGTGCTGCCGCCGACGGTTCGCCGTGGGCGGCCATGCGCTGCGGTGCCAGGAAGGTCACGCCATAGGCCTCGGCGAAATAGCCCAATGCGTCGTGGCTGGTGATGATCTTTCGACGTGCCTCCGGCACCGTCGCGATCTCGCCGCGCACCCAGGCGTCGAGCGCGGCAAGCCGGGCGCGGTAGGCGCTGGCACCTTCGCGATACACGCCGGCGCCAGAAGGGTCGGCGGCGATCAGCCCGGTCTCGATGTTCGCGACATAGGTCGCGGCACGGCCAAGGTCCTGCCAGCCATGCGGATCAGGCGCCCGGCGCGCACCGGCGATGGTTCGCGGGGCTATCCCTTCGCTGGCCGTCACTACCAAGCCGCGCGGCCGCGAGGCACCCAGCAGACGATCCAGCCATGGCTCGAAGCCGATGCCGTTGCGCACAACCAGCGCCGCGTCGCGCAACGCCGACGCGTCCGAAGGTCGCGCCTGGAACCCGTGGCTATCGACATCCGGCCCGACGATCGCGCTGACCGACACCCGCGCGCCGCCGATCTGCCTAGTCATATCGGCCAGGATCGAGAAGGACGCCGTCACCGCAAGCGGCGCCTGCGCATGCGCCCGGGGAATCACGGCGAGGAACGGTGCGGCAAGGAGGAGGCGGCGCTGCATGAGCATCTGTTTTGTTATGTTATAGTATAACCTTTCATGGTCACCCTAGCCTGTCAAGGCGGCCTTGCCGCCATGCCCGCCCGGTGCAAGCGTCGGGCACACGGAAACGACCAGGAACACCCTGCCCATGAACGTCCCGCACGAACGCGTCCGCGCCCAGATCCAAGGCATCCTGCTCGCCTGGGGCATGGCTCCCGACCTCGCCGCCACCACCACCGACGCGATGGTCGAAACCGACCTGCTCGGCGTCGACAGCCACGGCATCTCCATGCTCATGACCTACGAGAAACGCCGCAACGAAGGCGTCCTGAACCTCACCATCCAGCCGCGCATCGAACGCCGCACCGCCTGCACCGCCATGGTCGATGGCGGCACCGGCCTCGGCCACCCCGTCTCCTGCTTTGCCATGAACCTCGCCGTCGACATGGCCAAGGCGGAAGGCGTGGGCGTCGTCGGCGTGCACAACTCCAACCACTTCGGCGCCGCCGGCGTCTACGCCCGCATCGCCGCGCGCCGCGGCGCCATTGGCCTGGTTACGTCAGCCACCCGCGGCGTCGCCATGGTGCCCACCCGCGGCACCGCCCCCGTGCTCGGCACCAACCCACTCGCCTTCGCCGCCCCCACCAAGCGCAACCTGCCCTTCGTGCTCGACATGGCGACCACCACCACCGCCGCGGGCAAGATCAAGGTCTACGACCTCAACGAACGCCCCCTGCCGCCAGGCTGGGTGCTCGACGGCCAAGGCAACCCTGTCACCGACAGCAAACGCGGCGCGGCCATCGTGTTCGACGAGCCCGAAGGCGGCCTGTCCCCCCTCGGCGGCACCGGCATCATGGGCAGCCACAAAGGCTACGGACTGGCCATGATGGTCCACATCCTGGGCGGAACCCTCGTCGGCTCCTCCTTCTCGCCCATCCGCAACCGCACCAAAGCCGCCGGACAACCCGACGACATCGGCCACTTCTTCATGGCCCTGAACCCCAACGCCTTCCGCGCGGAAGGCGAGTTCGAAGACGACCTCGACGCCGTCATTGACGAACTCCACGCCACCCCCGCCGCAGACCCCACCAAACCCGTTCTCGTCGCCGGCGAACCCGACGAACAAGAACGCCTCAACCGCCTGGCAAACGGCATCCCAATCCCCCCCGCCCTCGACACCCACATCCGCGCCATCTGCAGCCGCAGCGGCGCTGAGTACGTGCTGAGTTGAGGGGGTGAGGTCAGGGAGCAAGGCTGGGGCGCTGCCCCAGACCCCGCCAGGGAACTGAAGTCCCCTGGACCCCACTTTTGTTGGTTCTGAGTTTGGGCGGTGAGTTTCTGACTTTTAGCAGCGCCAGTCATCGGGAGTGAGTGGCCGGTGCGCGCTCACGGGTTTCGAGGCGCACCTCAGGCGACCCACTCCCGATGACTGGCATTCCCGCCAAGGGCCCAGAACTCAACCTCCCAGGCCCAAGACCAAACAAATCCGGGTCGAGGGGCCTGCAGGCTCCTCGCGGGGTCGAGGGGCAGAGCCCTCGCCTTGCTACCCCACCCTCACCCCGGCAGTTCCAGCACGTTCTTCGCGATGATGTTGCGTTGGATTTCGTTGCTGCCGCCGTAGATCGTCGCCGGTCTGGCTTGGATGTAGAGGCCGGTGGCGTTGAGGTTCAGGTTGCCGTCGATGGGGTCGAGCAGGCCGGCGTTTTCGCCCGCGATTTCGAGCATGGTGTCGGTGATGCGTTGGAAGAGTTCCGACTGGAATATCTTGAGCATGGAGACGTCGGGCCCGAGGGTTCCGCCGCGCTTGAGGATGTCCACGTAGGTGCCGTAGAGGGCCTTGAGGTCTTCGAGATCGAGGCGGAGCTGGGCATAGCGTTCGAGGAAGGTGGGATCTTCTGCGACGCCCATTTTCTCCGTGAGTTGTTTGAGGCGCGCGAGGGCGTAGGCGGATTGGCGCGGCGAGCCGAGATAGATGCGTTCGAAGGACAGAAGCGCCTTCGCCATGTCCCAGCCTTTGTTGAGCTGGCCGACCAGGTTTTCAGCGGGGACACGCACGTTGTCGAAGAACACCTCGCTGAATTCGTCGTGAAGTTCGAGGTTGATGATGGGTTTTACGGTGATCCCTGGCGTCGTCATGTCCACGAGGAGGAAGGAAATGCCTTCCTGTTTTTTCGCGGTCTTGTCGGTGCGGACGAGCAGGAAGATCCAGTTCGCGTCGCCGGCGAGCGTGGTCCAGATTTTCTGGCCGTTGACGATGTAGTGGTCGCCATCTCGGATGGCTTCGGTGCGGAGCGAGGCGAGGTCGGAGCCGGAGTTGGGCTCGGAGTAGCCTTGGCACCAGATGTGTTCGCCGCTGAGTATCTTCGGCAGGAAGTGCTGCTTCTGCGCGTCGGTCCCGTACTGGATCACCAGGGGACCGAGCATGATGATGCCGTGGTCGTTGGTGCGCGCGACGCCGTAGCGTTCGTATTCCTCGGTGAGGATGATGAGCTTGGGCGGCGAGAGGCCAAGGCCGCCGAATTGCTGCGGCCAGCCAGGCGCAAGCCAGCCCTTTTCGGAGAGCTTGAAGTACCAGGGCTTGTTCTCGGCGAAGTGCAGCCGCTTGGGCGGGTTGCGCAGGTCCTCGGGGTAGTTCT
>JAQGHV010000183.1 GCA_028288785.1 Rhodospirillales bacterium
TGATTTGCTACGAGGTGATCTACTCCGGCGCGGTGCTTGGCGCGGAGCGGCCGGCCTGGATGGTCAACATCACCAATGACGCCTGGTTCGGTATTTCGGCCGGCCCCTACCAGCATCTTGCCGCGGCGCGGCTACGTGCGGTCGAGGAGGGGTTACCCATCGCGCGCGCCGCCCAGACGGGCGTTTCGGCAGTCTATGACGCGCGTGGGCGTGAAGTCGCCTTCCTTGGCCTCGGAGCCATGGGCAGTGTTTCCACAGCACTTCCCGCGGCGCGAGCATCAACCTTGTTCGCGCAATTGGGAGTTGCTTTCTCGGGCGTCCTCGCGTTTTTGGTACTTCTTACAGGCGTGTTGCTAGGTGTACGTCGTCACTCCGCGCGGTATTCACCGAATGGATGAAAATTAACGCTCTCCACAAGCCGTGTGTCTAAAAATTGAACTTTTCGTGAAAGAGTTGACGTTTCATGATCGGTTCGCTACGAAAAGAAGCGGTCGGCGGGCAAAGTGCAACGCAGACGTGCGCGACAATCTGTTTGCGATAGAATTATCCACAAATAGACGCGTAGCTCGTTAAGTAGGATGAATTAGATGCGAGGCGGAGCAGCAAACATGGTGGCTGACGAACCGGTGGAACGCGCGGAGCGCGAGCATCGCCCCAGCCCGATCGATGTCCACGTGGGCAGCCGAGTACGCTTGCGCCGCACCTTGCTCGGCATGAGCCAGGAAAAGCTCGGCGAGGCGCTGGGGCTCACCTTCCAGCAGGTTCAGAAGTATGAACGAGGCGTAAACCGCATCGGCGCGAGTCGCTTGTTCGATCTATCACGCGTTCTTGATGTCCCGATCGGATTCTTCTTCGACGACATGCACGGCATCCCCGGCGGGCGCAGCACGCGCGCCAGCGTTGCCGGCTTCGCCGAATCTCAGGACGGCTTCGACGATGACACCCTGCACCGCCGCGAGACGTTGGAACTGGTGCGCGCCTACTACCGGATCACCGATCCCACTGTCCGCAAGCGGGTGTTCGACCTGATCAAGACACTCTCGCCGCACGAGTAAGGGCTTTCCGCGGCGGACTGGAGCGCGAAGTGACGTGTTCCAGAGCCGTTGGCGCGTCCGGTTGTTGAGCGAGGCATAGAAACTCGCGGCTCAACAAGCCGTGTTGCCTAATCGCCAATCCCCAGGAGCCCCGGCAGTTCGCTCATCGCGCTGAAGGGTTCTGCGCCAAGCGCGGCCAGGACCGAGGCGGGTGTTTCGTGCGCAAACCCCAGCACCCGGCAGCCTGCCGCGAGACCCGCTCGCACGCCGGGAACGCTGTCCTCGATCACCACGCAATCGGCCGGCGCTGCCCCGCAGGCTTCGGCCGCCGCGCGGTACATGTCCGGCCAGGGCTTGGCGCGCGCCACGTCCTCATGGCTAAAGACGCGCGCCCCGAACACATCCGCCAGGCCAAGTCCACGCAGCTTCACAGCCAGTTCCAACCGCGCCGAATTCGATGCGCAGGCCAACGGGATCCCGGCCGCCGCCACCTGCCGCACAACCTCGACCGCGCCGGGGATCGCCATGGTGCGCTCGGTCATGGCAGCGTTGATCAGCCGCGACAGGTCGGATGGCCAGTCAAAGGGCAGGGGTCCGACGCGGGCCTCGATGCGCGGGATCATGTCGGGCAGCGCCATGCCGAGGAACGCATGCTGCGCCTCGGCCCTGGTCATTGGCCATCCGAGCGCGGTCAGCGCCTCCGCGACGATGGCGTTTACCACCGCCTCGGAATCCGCCAGCACCCCATCGCAGTCGAACAGCACCGCGGCGGGGCGGCGGATCATGCCGGCTGCGCCGCCGGCACCCGCGTTTCAACCTTGCCCTTGGCATGCGGGCAATCGCCGAACTTCTTCGGGCATTGCCGGGGCCCGGCGAAGGAGCACAGCGCGCGCTCGCTCGCCTCGGCGCCGCGCACCAGCGCCGCGAGCGCGCCGATGAAGGCCGGATCGGAGTTCTGCGCCGGCACCCGGAAGTAGCCGGGCACGCCGGCATGCTCCGCCACCTCGCGGTACTCGACATCAAGCTCGACCAGGGTTTCGGAGTGTTCGGAGACGAAGGCGATCGGGCAGACCAGCACCGCCACCTTCTCGGCACCGGCACGCTTCAGTTCATCCTCGGTCGAGGGGCCGATCCACTTCTGCGGCGTCACGCGCGACTGATAGCAGACGACGTGGTCCAGCCCCTCGATCTCGAGCTGCGCGACGGCGGCGGCGACCGTCTGCTCGATCTGCCACTGGTAGGGATCGCCCGCCTTCACGATGCTCTCGGGCAGGCCGTGGGCGGAGAACAGCACGCGCAGCTTCACGTCATCAGGCAGGCTGGCCCGCGCCTCGGCGTAGGATTTGGTGACGGCAGCGGCGACCCCGGCAGCGAAGCGCTCATCCGAATGGTAGCAGCACAGCACCTGGGTCGGCACCGAAAGCCCGACCTTCGACGCCGCTTCGCGCCAGGCGACGATGCTGCTGCCGGTCGTGGTGGAGGAGAATTGCGGATACAGCGGCAGCAGCAGCACCCGGTCCGGCGCCCAGTCGAGGACCGCGCGCGCGGTCTCCTCGCTCATCGGGTGCCAGTAGCGCATGGCGACGAAGCAGCCCGCCTCCATCGCATCATCGGCGAGTGCCGACTGAAGCGCTTGGCCCTGCGCCTCGGTGAGTTCCCGCAGCGGCGAACCGCCCCCGATGATGGCGTAGTTTGCCTTCGCCGCCTTGGTGCGCCGCCAAGCGATCAGGCGCCCCAGCAAGGGCCGGACGAGGCGAGGCACGCGCAGGATCGCCGGGTCGGAGAACAGGTTGACGAGGAAGGGCCGCACGCTCTCGGGCGCGTCGGGCCCACCGAGGTTCAGCAGCACTACGGCGAGGCGTGGTCGGGTAATCGGCAGGGGCTGGTCCATCGGCGAGGAAGTCTCCTCCGCGACAGATGCCCCCGCGCCGGCGAGGTTCAAGCGTTGGCCACGGGCGCGATGCCGGAGGATTGGCCGCGACGGCTCTGCCAGAGCGCCACGAAGTCGATCGGCGTCAGCAACACCGGCGGGAACCCGCCATCGCGCGTCACATCGGCCAGGATATTCCGGGCGAAGGGAAACAGCAGCCGCGGGCATTCCACCAGCAGCACCGCCTCCAGCACATCCTCCGCGACGTTCACGGTGAAGATGCCGCAATAGGCCAACTCGACAATAAAGGCGGTGCGGCCATCGGTGAGCTTGGCGTCGGCGCGGACCTGGAACACTACCTCGTAGACCGGGTGCTCGTCCTGCAGCTTGCGCGCGTTCACGTCGAGCGCGACGTCGAGGCGCGGATTCTCCTGCAAATTCAGGAAGATATCGGGCGCGCCCGGCACCTCGAAGGACAAATCCTTCGTGTATTGCAGGTTGAGCACCAGCGGGCCGGGCGGGACGGGGACGGTCCCGTTGAGCTGGTCGGACATGGGCGCAATCCTTTGGCGGCGGCAATGGGGCGACCTAACACGGCAGCGGCGAAAGGGGAACGCGCGGCGGCACAGAAGCATGCAAAGCTCCCGTGCCTTCTCCGCTACCCCGGCGCCGCCGGGATACCTTCGTTGCACTTGGTTGCTCGCAGGACATGCGCCCGTGACACGGACGGCCTCTGATCGTTTCACAAATTCCGGAGATTCCCTCGTGCCGCAACCAACCCGCGCCGATCGCTCCTGCTGATGGCCGCCGCCTGGATTTCCGGCGCCGCACCCGCCCTCGCGCAGGGACTGTCCACGGACACGCCGCCCGCCGGACCCGCGAGCGGGGCCAGGCGCGTAGATCCCGAACGCCGCGCCCGCATGCGGCAGATGCGCGCCGAACTCGGCGGCCACATCGCCACCGCCCGCGCCGCGATCGCCCAACGCCGCGCAGCACCTGCCACTGAGACCGTCGAGCGCGCCCAGACCCTGCTGCTGAACCTCGCCAGCGCGGGGGCCGATATCCCGGGAACACCCGCGGGCGCCAGTCGTCGCGGCCAGCGTGCGCGCGCGCAACTCGACCAGGCCCGCGGCGCCATCGCGAGTGGGGACTTCGCCGCGGCGGAAGCCGTGCTGGCACCCATGGCGGAGCGGCTGCAACGGGCGCCTCGGCGGGGGTGAAGAAAACATGGGGGAAAGGAATTTCCCCCAGACCCCCAATCTTTTATTTTTGGGTTTTAGGGCACTGGCTTGGCGGGCAGTGCCGAAGAGCGATTTTGTCGGTGCTGAAGGCGCCGACTTGTAGCGGCGGTCATCGCGAGTGACGCTCGTCTTACTGCCTGCGGCGCAAAGCCAGCGCGCGATCGCTGTGCCATGACGCTCTAGCCTCAGGCTCCAGCTAGCAATTTCACCGCCTGCGAATCGCTTTGCGAGTCAGTCAGAGGCGATCCTGCTCCAGGCACGACCCCGCATCGCCAGCCCCAAGTCGAAGCCCCGGGCCCCTCGTATCACTCCGCCGGCGCAAGTCGCACCGCTCGCGCCGCCCGCCGCCGGCCGGTCAGGCGTTCCAGGCTCAGGTAGATCGCCGGCGTCGTGTAGAGCGTGATCACCTGCGCCAGCATCATGCCCCCGATGATGGTGATGCCCAGCGGCTGCCGCAGCTCCGCCCCCGGCCCCGTCGCGAAGGCCAGCGGCACCGCGCCGAAGATGCCCGCGAGCGTCGTCATCAGGATCGGCCGGAACCGTTCCCGGCAGGCCAGCAGGATGGCTTCCGCCCCGTCGCTGTTCTGCTCGCGCTGATGGTTGATCGCGAAGTCGATCATCATGATCGCGTTCTTCTTCACGATCCCCATCAGCAGGATGATGCCGATGAACGCGATCAGGCTGAATGGTGTGTTCGTCGCGATCAGCGCGAGCAGCGCGCCGATCCCCGCCGTCGGCAGCGTGGACAGGATGGTGAGCGGATGCAGCAGGTTCTCGTACAGCATGCCCAGCGTCAGGTAGATCACCACGAGCGCCGCCAGGACCAGCACCGGCATGCCGCCGAGAAAGCCCTGGAACGCCAGCGCATTGCCGGCGAATTCGCCACGGACGGAGGCCGGCATCTGGATCGCGAGTGCGGCGCGTTCGATCGCGGCGGATGCCTCGCCGAGCGTCACCCCGTCGGGCAGGTTGAAGCTGATCGTGGACGCCGCGAAGCTGCCCTGGTGCGTCACCGAGCGCGGCGCGATCCCGCGCTCCAGCCGCACCAGCGCGCCGAGCGGTACCTGGCCGGCCGTACCCGGCACGAAGATGCGCATCAGATCCTCGGGCTGCTCCGTGAGCCGGGGATCGACCTCCAGGATCACCCGATACTGGTTGCGCGTGCGATAGATGGTCGAGACTTGGCGCTGCGCGAAGGCATCGTTCAACGCATTGCCCACCGCCGAGACGTTCACCCCCAGCCGCGCGGCCGCCTCGCGGTCGATCATCAGGCGGGAGACCAGTCCGGTGCGCTGCTGGTCGGAGGAGACATCGGCCAGCTGCGGCACGGTGAGCAACTGGCGCACCAGCGCCTCGCTCCAGCGCTGCAGCTCATCGAGGTCCGAGGTGAGCAGCACGAACTGGTAGCCGGCATTGGTCTGCCGCCCGCCAAGATTGATGTCCGGCTGCACGCGCAGGAAGGTCTGCGCGCCGGTCACGCTCGCGAGGGGCACACGAAGCCGGTTCACGACATCAAAACCGGTCACACCGGCGCGCTCCGCGACCGGTTTCAGCGACACCTGCAGCCGGACATTGCCCGATGAGCCGAAGAAGCCGCCGCCGCCGACCGATGCGGTGACGCCGGCCACCGCCGGGTCCGCCAGCAGCACATCCATGATGCGGCGCTGGTAGCCCACCATCGCCTGGAACGAGGTGTCCGGCTGCGCCTGTACGGAGCCCACCAGCAGCCCGGCATCCTGGTCCGGAAAGAACGCCTTGGGCACCACGCGATAGAGATACACGGTGCCGACCACCAGCGAGAGGGTGAGCACGAGCATCGCGCGCCGCCAGCGCAAGGCGAAGGCCAGGCTGCTCATGTAGCCGTCGACCACCGCATCCAGCTGGCGCTCGAACCAGCGCGATAAGCGGCCCGGCGGGGGGCGTTGATGGCGCCCGAGATTGGCGGCCACCATCGGCGTGATGGTGAGCGAGATCACTGCCGAAAGGGCGACCGCCACGGCCAGAGTCATCGCGAATTCGTTGAACAGGCGCCCGATCACGCCGCCCAGGAACAGCAGTGGGATGAACACCGCGATCAGCGACACGCTCATGGATATGACGGTGAAGCCGATCTGCCGCACCGCCAGGATTGCGGCCGGGACCGGTTTCATCCCGCGCTCCACCAGCCGCGCCATGTTCTCGATCATCACGATGGCATCGTCCACGACGAAGCCTACCGAAATGGTCAGCGCCATGAGCGTGAGGTTGTTGAGCGAAAAGCCCAGCAGCCACATGATCGCAAGCGTGCCGAGCAGGGACAGCGGAACCGCGATGCCGGCCGCGAAGATCGCCGAGGTGCGGCGGAGGAACAGCGCCACCACCAGCACCACCAGCACGATGCTGATCAGCAGCGCATTGCTCACCTCGTGCACGCTGGCGCGGATGGTCTGGGAGCGGTCGCGCACGAGGGTGATGTCGATGCCCGCGGGGATCCAGCGCATCACGTCCGGCACCCGTGCGCGAATGCCGTCCACCACCTCCAGCACGTTGGCGTCGGCCTGCTTGAAGACGGTGAGGATGATCGCCGGGCGGCCATTGTACAGCCCCGACTGCCGACGGTCGCGCGGGCCATCCTCGACGCGCGCGACGCTGTCGAGCCGGACCATCGCGCCGTTGACGTGGCGGATGATGATGGCGCCGAAATCCTCGGGGGTGGACATCGGGCGCCCGGTGCTGATCGCGGCGGATTGTTCCGGCCCGTCGATCAGGCCGGAGGGCTGGGTGACGTTGGCGCGCGTGATGGCGGTGCGGATCGCCTCGAACGACACCCCGGCATTGGTGGCGGCGGCTGGATCCACCGAGACGCGCACCGCCGGCTGCTCGGCACCCGCGATGGACACATTGGCGACGCCGTTCACCTGCGTCAGGCGCGGCCCGATGATGCTGTCGGCCACGTCGTACATCTGGCCCGGCGTCAGCGTCTCCGAGGTCATCGCCAGGATCAGCACCGGCTGGTCGGCGGGGTTGAGCCGGCGGAAGCTTGGCGGCGCGGTGAGGCCGCTGGGCAGGTCTTCCTGCGCGCCGTTGATCGCCGCCTGCACGTCGCGCGCAGCCGATTCGATCGAGCGGTTGAGGTCGAACTGCAGGATGATGACGGTGCTGCCGAGGCTCGACGTCGAGGTCATCTCGGTCACGCCCGCGATCGCGCCGAACCGCCGTTCGAGCGGTGCCGCGACCGAGGACGCCATGATCGCGGGGTCCGCGCCCGGCTGACTGGCGGTGACCGCAATGACCGGCACATCGACTCGCGGGAGCGGCGCAACCGGCAGCGCGAAATAGGCGACAAGTCCGATCAGGGCGATGGCGATGCCGAGCAGCGAGGTGCCGATCGGCCGGGTGACGAAGCCTCCCACGCGCTTATTCCGCCGGCGCCGGCGGCGGCACGGGAGCGCGCCGGACCAGCGCGACTGCGCGCTCGCGCAGCCACTCCATCGCCAGGTAGATGACCGGCGTGGTGTAGAGCGTGATCACCTGGCTCAGCAGCAGCCCGCCGATCACCGAGACGCCGAGCGGCAGCCGCAGCTCCGACCCCGCGCCGTGCGTAAGCACCAGCGGT
>JAQGHV010000218.1 GCA_028288785.1 Rhodospirillales bacterium
TCGGCCGCCATCTGGAAGGGCCGCAAGGGTGCATTCGGTGCGGTCGGCCGGATCAGCCCGGACTACCTCTGCATGGACGGCACCATCCCGACTGGGGAGCTGCCGCGGGTGCTGCGCCGCATCGGCGAGATGAGTGAGGAGTGCGGGTTGCAGGTGGCCAATGTGTTCCACGCCGGCGACGGCAACCTGCACCCGCTCATCATGTTCGACGCCAACGAGCCGTCGAGCTTCGCGCGCGCGGAGAAATTCGGCGCGGATATCCTGCGGCTGTGCGTCGAGGTCGGTGGGTGCCTGACCGGCGAACACGGCGTCGGCGTCGAGAAGCGCGACCTCATGAATGTGCAGTTCTCCGAGATCGAGCTGGACCAGCAGCGCGCGATCAAGACTGCATTCGACCCGCAATGGCTGCTGAATGGTGCCAAGGTATTTCCCCTGGTGGCCGGCGCCCATGGCTGACGCCCTCCGATGCTGACGCCGGAAACAGAGGCGGCGCTCGCCGCGCTTGTAGGCGATGCCAACGAGCCCTTCGCCATCGAGGGCCACGGCACCAAGCGTGCCATGCTGCGCCCAGTGCAGGCTGCTGCGACGATCTCCACGCGCAACCTCACCGGCATCACCCTCCATCGCCCGACCGAGCTCATCATCAGCGCCCGCGCCGGTACGCCCGTCGCGGAGGTGGAGGCGGCGCTCGCGGCCAAGGGCCAGATGCTGATCGCGGAGCCGCCCTCCTATGCCGGCATTTTCGGTGAGGGCACGCCGACCATCGGCGGCGCTGTGGCAGCGGGGATTTCAGGGCCTCGCCGCATCACCGGCGGTGCGATGCGTGACCACGTCATGGGCGTCCGCTTCGTCAATGGCGCGGGCGAGGTCCTTCACTCCGGCGGGCGGGTGCTGAAGAACGTCACGGGGCTCGACCTCTGCAAGCTGCTCACCGGCAGCCACGGCACCATCGGCATCATCACCGAGGTGACGCTGAAGGTGCTGCCGCGGCCCGAGGCGACCGCCACGCTCGCCATTACCGTCGCCGATTTCACGGCCGGGCAGCGTGTGCTCTCGGCCGGGCTTGGCGCACCCTATGGCGTCAGCGGGGCGGCCGTGGTGGGCAATCGGGCGCTTCTGCGCCTCGAAGATTTCGCCGACAGCGTGACCTACCGGGCGGAGAAGCTGCGCCAGGAGTTGGCAGCATTCGGCGCCGCCGAGATCATCGAGGGCGATGCCAGCCGCGCTCTGTGGCGTGACGTCGCAGAGGTAACGCCGCTCGACGTTGCGCCGGGCGATGCCGTGTGGCGTGTTTCTGTCAAACCCACCGAAGGACCGCGCGCCGCCGCGGCCTTGCGCACGGCCTTTGACGCGAAGCTCATGCTCGATTGGGGTGGTGGCTTGGTCTGGGTCGCGGGACCGCCGACGGAAGCAGCGCATCGTGCCGTGATGCAGGCCGCCGGTGAGGGCGCGTTCATGCTATTCCGAGCTCCCGATGCGTTGCGCGCGGCCGTTCGGGTTCTGAAGCCTGATGCGCCAGCGCTGGCCCTCATCGCGCGGCGAGTGAAGGCGGCGCTCGACCCCAAGGGGCTGTTCAACCCCGGGCGCATGCAGGCGGGTTTTTAGAATGAAGACGAACTTCACCGACGCCCAACTCGCCGACTCCGACACGCGCGAGTCCAACACCATCCTGCGTACCTGCGTCCATTGCGGCTTCTGCACCGCCACCTGCCCCACCTTCGTGCTGCTCGGCGACGAGCTGGATAGCCCGCGCGGCCGCATCTACCTCATCAAGGAGATGCTCGAACAGAACGCGCCCGCGACCGCCGATGTGGTCAAGCATGTCGATCGTTGCCTGTCCTGCCTGTCCTGCATGACCACCTGCCCGTCAGGCGTGAACTACATGCACCTGGTCGACCACGCGCGCCGCCATATCGAGGAAACCTACACGCGGCCCTGGCCGGAACGCGTGCTGCGCCGGGTGCTGTCCTTCGTGCTCCCCTACCCACGGCGCTTCCGGGTGGCGTTGTTTGGCGCTCGGCTCGCGCGGCCCTTCGCGCGGTTGATCCCCGGTGCCTCCATGCTCGCCGCCCGCATGCGCGCCATGCTGTCACTGGCGCCGGCCCGTGTGCCGCCGGCGTCGCCGCTCGCGGGGGCGCGGGTGCATGTGGCGGAGGGCGCTCGTCGAGGACGCGTCGCGTTGCTCGCCGGCTGCGCACAGCAGGTGCTGGCACCCTCGATCAACGAAGCGACGATACGCCTGCTGACCCGCATGGGGATCGAGGTCGTGGTCGCCGAGTCCGCAGGCTGCTGCGGCGCGCTCGACCATCACATGGGCCACCATGATCCCGCGATGCGACTTGCCGGCGCCAATATCGAAGCCTGGTCGCGGGAGATCGCCGGTGCCGGGTTGGATGCGATCGTCGTCAACACCTCCGGCTGCGGGACGACGGTGAAGGATTACGGCTTTATGTTCCGCGAGACTCCGCTGGCCGCGAAGGCCGCCGAGGTGAGCGCGCTGGCGGCAGATATCACGGAAGTCCTGGTCCGCTTTGGCTACGCACCGACGCGGGAGGTACCGGGCCTGACCCTCGCCTACCACGCCGCCTGTTCGCTGCAGCACGGGCAGAAGGTCACCGCCGAACCGAAGACGCTGCTGCGGCGGGCGGGATTTACCGTGAAGGAGCCGGTCGAGGGCCACCTCTGTTGCGGCAGCGCGGGGACCTACAATTTGATGCAGCCGGTGATCGCGGGACAGCTCAAGGCGCGCAAGCTGGAGAACATCGCGCGGCTTCGGGTGGATGCGATCGCGGCGGGGAATATCGGCTGCCTGACGCAGCTTGCCGGCGGCGTGCCGACGATCCACACGGTGGAACTGCTGGACTGGATGGCGGGTGGGCCAAAGCCGGCTGGCTTGGGCGGGGCGCCCCTGGTTCCCGACGCGAGCGATGCGGCGCAGAGCAGCGCCACGAGGGTTTGAGGCGTGCCCGAGCCCGAGCGGGCATCACGCTGCATGTATTTACGGGCGCAACGCCGATGGTTCCGCGAGACCAGAGGCCGGAGTGGCCCCCCACCTGAGGGCGCAAAGAGTTCCAGCGACCGTTCTTACGGCCAGTGAAATCAGTCGTCGTAGGCGATCAGCGACTCGAACGGCGTGTCCAGGCGTTTGCGCCCGCCGAGGAAGGTCAGCTCGATCAGGGCGGCGGTCGCGGGCACCACGGCACCCGCCTGGCGCAGCAGGGCCACGCCGGCCGCCATGGTGCCGCCCGTTGCGAGCAGGTCGTCCAGCAGCACCACGCGCTGCCCCGGCTTCACGGCATCGGCCTGCATCTCGATCCGGTCGGCGCCATATTCGAGCGCGTAGTCGAGCGCGATGGTCTCGCCTGGAAGCTTGCGCGGCTTGCGCAGCATGACGAAGCCCAGGCCCAGCTCCAACGCGAGCGGTGCCGCCACCAGGAAGCCACGGCTCTCGATGCCGGCCAGGAGCTGCGGCCCATAGGGACGGATCAGCGCCGCGAGGCGAGACACCGCGGCGCGCCAAGCATCGGCATGGGCTAGCAGCGTCGAGATGTCATAGAAAAGGATGCCCGGCTTCGGGAAGTCGGGAACACCGCGGATATGGAGCTTGAGGTCCAGCTCGGGCGCGTCTGCATTCATGGTGAATTTGGTCCCCGAGCGATCGAATACTGAGCACTGGCATCCGTGGGCGCGCGGCGCGCGAGCGGTTGGTCAGCGGTGAAGCCTGCTTCAAGCATGGCGCAGGCCTAAGCGGCTATCGCCAATTCCAACCATGGCTGAATGTTCGGGCGAGGCGCCACGCTTGGCGTTGCGACCGGTCGATGCCATGTGGCTGCGCATGTCACGCATTGCGGTGGCCGGCATCGCCGGAGTCCTTGGTTTCCTGTTCTACGTCGGGCTCGTGGTGGCGCTGGCCGACCATGTGCTGCCGCTGCACTGGCTGGCGCAGTTGCTGTACTTCGTGTTCGTGGGCGTTGCCTGGGCTTGGCCAGCGAAGTTGCTGATCATCTGGGGCGCCGGCGGCTCCGCAACGCCGCCATCGCGCGGATAGCCTTCAACCGTCGCGTGAGGTCGCCGCGGGCCTTCCGGCTCAAGCGACGGCTGGCTGAACTGGCGCGTGGGCAAGCCGCCGCTTCCTTCATTCTACGGCTGCAATGCCGCTGCAATGACGGGCGCCAACCCTTTGAACTCGCTCGCCCGCGCGCTTCGCCCGCGCCACGCAAGGCCGATGGTCCGGCTGGGGCTTTCTCCATCGATGGGGTGCAGGCTCACCTCGGCGCCGCTAAGGACCCCCCCATCCACCGCCAGCCTCGGCAGCAGCGTCATGCCGAGATTGCCGGCGACCATCTGCACCAGCGTATGCAGCGAGGTCGCTGAAAACCCCTCGCCCGCCGATGCGCCAGGCAGTCCGCATGCGGCGAGGGCATGGTCGCGCAGGCAGTGCCCATCCTCCAGCAGCAGCAGAGACTGACTGGCGAGGGCCGCGCTGGGAATGCGCTCCAGGGCCGCAAGCGGATGACTGGGCGGAAGTGCCGCGACGAAGGGGTCCTCGGCGATCGCCAGCGTATCGATCTCCGCTGTGGTGCCGGTCGGCAGGGCGAGAAGCAGCAGGTCCAGCTTCCCCGCCACCAGCGAATCGATCAGCCGGTCAGTCAGGTCCTCACGCAGCCACAGCTTCAGGCGCGGGAAGCTTTCGCGCAGGGCCGGCATCAGCCGGGGCAGCAGAAACGGCCCGATCGTCGGGATAACCCCAAGTCGCAGCGGCCCGCTCAGCGGTGCGCGCGCGGCGGCCGCAGCCTCCGTCAGCGAGGCCAGGGCAGCCAGCGCCCGACGCGCCTCGCGCAGAATGTCGAGCCCGAGTGGCGTGAAGATCGGCTGTTTGGATCCTCGCCGCTCGAGCAGCGGCGCATCGAGTTGGCGTTCCAGCGCGATGATACCGGCTGAGAGGGTGGACTGCGTGACCGAACAAGCCGCCGCCGCACGCCCGAAATGGCCGAGCTCGGCAAGGGTCACCAGGTACCGCAGCTGCTGCGGGCTTGGGAGCGGCCCATGGGCCAGGGTCTTCATCGATTTGAGCGATCGTTTTCCCGAAAACTATTCATTGGCCGGGTCTGCTGCACCGCACTATGTCACTCGTAGACAAACAACCAAAGGATGTTCTGGATGCTCACGGTTGGCGACAAGTTCCCCGAATTCGCGCTGGTTGCGGTCAAAGGCGGCCAGGAAGGCCTTGGCGGCCCGGGCGTCTCCTTCACCGATGTGACCTCGGCCTCCGACGCCGGCAAGTGGAAGATCGTGTTCTTCTGGCCGAAGGACTTCACCTTCGTTTGCCCGACCGAGATCGCCGCCTTCGGCAAGCTCGCCGGTGAGTTCAGCGACCGCGACGCGGTGGTCTACGGCGTCAGCACGGATAGCGAGTTCGTCCACCTGAACTGGCGCCTGCACAATGACGACATCCGCGACCTGCCGATCCCCATGCTCGCCGACATCAAGCGCGAGCTTTCGGCGGCGCTGGGCATTCTCGATAAGGACGCCGGCGTTCCGCTGCGCGCCACCTTCATCGTGGACCCGGACGGGACGATCCAGTGGGCTTCGGTCAACGGTCTGAACGTCGGGCGCAACCCGGCCGAAGTGCTCCGCGTACTGGACGCCTTGCAGACCGACGAGCTCTGCCCGTGCAACTGGGAAAAGGGTCAGGACGCGCTGAAGCCGCAGGAGCTGTTCTCCAAGGCGGCGTAAGCGATTGGGCGGGGGCGGTGCCCCCTGCCCGTTTGCATAACGAGTTGAAGGAAGCCTTCCATGTCATTGGATCAATTGCGTTCCTCGTTGCCTGAATATGCCAAGGACCTGAAGCTCAACTTGGGTAGCTTGGCGAGCGAGTCCTTGCTCAACCAGCAGCAGCTGGCCGGGACGTTCGTGGTATCGGCCCTCGCCTCGCGCAACGCGGCGGTGATCCGGGCGATCCTTGCGGAGTTCGGCCCGAAGCTGCCGGCCGAGGCGCTGGTCGCCGCGAAGTCAGCGGCGGCGATCATGGGCATGAACAATGTCTACTACCGCTTCACCCATTTGGTCGGTGGCGACTACGCGCAGATGCCGGCGCGGCTGCGGATGAACGTCATGGCCAAGCCGGGCGTCGACAAGGTGGATTTCGAGCTCTGGTCGCTCGCGGTCTCCGCCATCAACGGATGCGGCATGTGCATGGAAAGCCACGAGAAGGTCGTCCTGCACGGGGGGCTAAACAAGGAGCAGGTGCAGGCCGCGATCCGCATCGCCTCTGTGGTGCACGCGACGGCCGCAGTGCTGGACGGCGAGACGGCACTGGCCGCCTGAAAATGG
>JAQGHV010000228.1 GCA_028288785.1 Rhodospirillales bacterium
AAGGCCTCGCGCACGGCCGCCTCATCGGCGAGGTCGAGCAGCACGCCGCCGATCTCGCTCTTGTGCAGGATGTCTGGCGAGAGGATTTTCGCGACCACCGGGTAGCCGATGCGCGCGGCGGCGGCGATGGCGGCTTCCACCGTAGCGCAGGCGGCCTCCGGCACGGCGCGAATGCCGGCATCGGCCAGCAGGCGCTTGGCCTCGGCCTCGTCGGGCGTGGTGGCGGGCAGCGCGACATGGCCCAGTTCGATCTTGTTCTGTGCCTCCGCAGCGCGGGCAAAGCTGTCGCCGTAGCGGCCCATGGCGTGGAGGGCGACGACCGCGCGGGTGGGGTCCTCGAAGACCAGGAAGCCGTCCGCCTCGTAGCCCGCGATGCGTTCGGGCGACGCGATGACCGACAGCGCCCAGAGCCGATCGGTATGCTGTTCGCGCACCGCGTTCAGCTCGCGGCGCAGCTTGTCGGCCATGGTGGTGCTGCCGCCCACCTGGGTGAAGAAGCTGAGGATCGAGGTATAGCCGCCGGCGACCGCCGTCTCGCTGGCGAACTTGCCAACCAGCTGCATGTCGTTCACCGCCTGCGCCGTGCAGTCGACCGGGTTGCGCGGGGCGCAGAAGCTCACCAGCGCCCGCAGGCGATCCTGCGCGTCCTGCGGCATCTCCGGCATGGCGAAGCCGATCTGCTCCGCCGCGTCGGAGATCAACACGCCGGCGCCGCCCGAGACCGTCAGCACGCCGAGCGTGTTGCCGGCCGGGTAGATGCGCCTGGTCGCGGCGTAGGCGATGTCGAGCATCTCCTCCGTGGTGCGGGCGCGCACCACGCCAAATTCATCCAGTACCGCCTGCGTCACGGCGTCATCGCCGGCGATCGAGGCGGTGTGGCTCTGCGCCGCCGCGGTGCCGAGCGCGCTGCGGCCGACCTTCATCAGCACGATCGGCTTTCGGTTGCGCCGGGCGAGATCCAGGGCGGCGATGAAGCGCGTGCTTTCCCGGATGCCTTCGGCATAGGCGCAGATCACCTCCACCTCCGGCGCCTGCGCCATCCATCCGATCACTTCGCCGAGCGAGACATCGGCCTCGTTGCCGGTGGTGATGCAGACGGGCGTGCCGAGGCCGCGTGCCCTCGCGAGCGCGAACATATGCGTGCCGTAGGCGCCGGACTGGCTGGCAATCCCAATGGTGCCGGGGTGCGGCCAGCCCTGCTCGAAGCTGGTCGAGAACATCGGGTAGAAGCCGACCGCCTGGTTGAACAACCCAAGGCAGTTCGGGCCGATGAGGCGCATGCCATGCCGATGCGCGGTCGCCACGAGCTTGTCCTGGGCGGCGGCCCCTGCCTCGCTCACTTCGGCGAAGCCCGCGGTGAAGACGATGGCGGCGCGGCAGCCCTTTGCGCCGAGAGCGTCGATGGCCTCGAGTGCCGCATCGCTCGGCACCGCGATGATGGCGACATCGGGTGCGGCCGGTAGCGCCGCAGGCGAGGCGTAGGCCTTCAGGCCCTGGACCGTCTCCCGCTTCGGATTGACCGGCCAGATGGCGCCCGTGAAGCCCTGCTGGAGCATATAGGTGATCGGCCGGCCGCCGATGCGTGTGGCATCATCCGAAGCCCCGATGATGGCCACGGATTTTGGCCGCAGCATCGGGTCGAGGGCCGAGAAGTTCATGTCAGGCGCGTTCCCAGGGGTGCTTTTCTTGAGCGTCAGCCTGCGGCACGCCTCGGCGCCGGTCAACCGAGCGAACGGCCGGCGTCAGGGTCAGCCTCGGGGCCGGCAGACAGGTTGCGGGCCGGATGGATGCTGTCGGCAGTCAAACGGGCCAGAGGCCGGACTCGGCGACCGGCGCTCTGCATTGCAGAAAACCGACCTCCGGCGTGCCACGCAGGCCGCAAGCCCGAATAGGCGCCGCCGGTCGTCCGGCGAGACAAGCCGCCTGAGGGCACCAAGATGCCCGCGCTGCTCTCAGTGCACCGGATGCAGGAAGGGCGTCCCGGGATCGGCGACATAGACGATGAGCACCTTGAGCGTCTCGGCGCCGCGGTTGTAGCCGGTCATGCGCACGTTGGGTGGTTCGACCAGCGCTTGTCCGGCGCTGACGACAGCGGTGGCACGGCCCTCCATCTCCAGCGTGAAGGTGCCTTGGAGGACATAGACCGTCACCGGAAAGGCGTGGGTGTGGAAGACCGTCGCCTGGCCCGGCTGGATGGTCGCGGTGAGCACCTGAATGTCCTGGCGCTCGCCGCGCGGCATGCCGGTGATGGTCTCGCGTAGCAGGAACTCGGGCCGCGCCTCGGGGACGGGCTGGGCGGAGGCGTCGCCGCAGAGTGCGGCCAGGATCGCCAGGGTCATGCGTTGCATTGCTGTCTCCTCCACGCTCAGGCCGCCATGCTACGGCGCCGCCGCCCGGCTTCACCAGCGCCGTGAGCATGGACCGGTCCATCATGCCGACGCGCGATCGTTCGCGCTCATGCTCTGGAATGGTTCCCGCGACGGGTTCAATCGCGGCGGGATCCCTAGGCGATCGGGCCGAAGGTAATGATATTGCTCAGGACAATGGGGTCGTAGGAGGAGTCGCGGATGCGCATGCTGTCCAACCTGCTCACGCGTTTCATCCGCAACGGGCAGTTGCGCCTGATCGACGCCGAGGGCGTCACCCATAGCTTCGGTGGCCAGGGACCTGGGCCGGTGGTGACGCTGCGCATCGGCGACGCACGGGTCTACACGAAGATCGCGCTGAACCCGGAACTGCACGCGGCCGAGGCCTATATGGGCGGTACGTTGACCTTCGAGGACGGCTCGGATGTCGGCGACTTCATGACGCTGTTCGCGCTGAACAGGTCCGGCCTTGCTTCGGCGCCGTCACAGCAGTTGCTCCGTGGTGCCTGGCGCGGGCTCAAGCGGTGGCACCAGGCGAACCCGCTGGGCAAGGCAGCAACGAATGCGCGGCACCACTACGACCTCAAGACCGAGCTCTACCGCCTGTTTCTTGATGCCGGACTCAACTACTCCTGCGCCTTCTTCGAACACCCCGAGACGGACACGCTCGAGCAGGCCCAGGAGGCGAAGCTCGCGCGCATCACCGCCAAGCTCGCGGCGCAGCCGGGCATGGTGGTGGCGGAGATCGGCTCGGGCTGGGGCTCCATGGCGATCCATATCGCGCAGAACACCGGGGCACGGGTCGTGGCGATCAACGTCTCGCCGGAGCAGATCCGCGTCGCGCGCGATCGTGCGGAGGAAGCCGGTGTCGCCGAACTGGTGGAGTTCCGAGAGCTCGACTACCGGCTGCTGGAGGGGCGCTTCGACCGCGTGGTGTCGGTCGGCATGATGGAGCATGTCGGCATCGGCAATTTCGACGCGTACTTCGCAAAGATCCGCGACCTGCTCACTGATGACGGCTTTGCCATGGTGCATTGCATCGGGCGGATGCGGCCGCCGGGCACCACCGGCCCCTTCATCCGCAAATACATCTTCCCGGGCGGCTACGTGCCGTCGCTGTCGGAGGTGTTCGCCGCCACCGAGCGGACCGGCCTTTGGGCGGCCGACATGGAGGTGTTGCGGCTGCACTACCACTACACGCTGCAGCACTGGCGCCGCCGCTTCGCGGCCAAGCGCGCGGAAGCCGCGGCGCTCTATGACGAACGCTTCTGCCGCATGTGGGAATGGTACCTGGCGGCCGTCGATGTCGGCTTCGAGAACGGCTCGAACATGGTGTTCCAGCTGCTGCTGTCGCGGCGCATCGATGCCGTGCCGATCACGCGCGACTACATGATGCGGCGGGCAGTGGAACCCGCCGCGGAGTGACGCCAGGGGCGAAATCCCCCGGCCCCAGCTTCAGGGTGAAATCACGATGCAGTCGCGCCCCCGCGAACGGGCACAGGCCTGCTCCGCCGCGTCACGCGAAATGCCGGTGACGCGCGCTCGATAAAGCCGGGTGCGACCCTGGCTCACCGGTTGGACCTCGGTACGGCTGCCGAGCTGCGCCACTTGGTCACGCACCTGACTCGCCGTGCTGCGTGCCACATTCTCCGACGCAAAGGCACCAACCTGGACGCCCCAGTTCTGCCGGGCGCTGGCGCCACGCGATGCGGCGGGCAGCGTGCTCGCCTGCGCGGAGCCGATCAGCCCGAGGCTGCGACCGGTCGTCGGTGCGGGCGGTGGTGTCGGCACCAGGGCCGCGAAAGCCTGGCCGCGGCTGCCGCGAGCCGCAGGGCCCGGTAGCGGCGCGAGGCTGGCAAACGCTGAGCCACGCGTGCCACGCGGCGTGATCGCGGGTTGCGGCGGAACTGGCAGCGAATCGGCATAGGACAGCGCAGTGCTGGGCGCGGGTGCCTGCGACGCGCGTGGCGCTTCGCCGGTGCTGCCGTCCGGGATCGGGTCCATGCGGACCACCGAGCCGGGCGGCGACAGTGGCGCGATGCTCGCGGGCTGGTAGGCCGACTGCGATGCGGAATCGACCGTCTCCATCCGGATCACCGAGCCGGGCGGCGGCAGCGGCGCGAGGCTCGCGACCTGGTAGCTCGGCCGGGACGCCGTATCGACCGTGTCCATCCGGATGACCGGACCTGGCGGCAGCTGCGCCACCATGATCGCCGGCGTGCTGTCACGCTGCTGCCGCTGTTCGCGGAGCGCCAGCATTGTCGCGCTATCCAT
>JAQGHV010000255.1 GCA_028288785.1 Rhodospirillales bacterium
GCCGATATCGGCGGCGGCACGCTCTCCACGCTCTCGGGCGATGTGCCGATCCTCGACGGCATCGACCTTTCGGGCTTGGCACCCGACATCGCCGTGGCGCGGCGCATCGCCGACGCGGTGCTCCCCGTGGCCAACCGCGACCTGGAGCGCTTCGGCACGCGGCTGGTGCTGACGTACCCGTTCCCGGCGCAGGTTCTGTTCTGCCGCGCTCCCTTCACCACGCTCAATGACCTGCGCGGGCGGCGGGTGCGCACCTTCGGCAATTCGCTGGTCGACCTGATGACCGCCATCGGCGCGCAGCCGGTCTCGATCGGTTTTCCGGAGGTCTATTCGGCGCTCGAGCGCGGCGTCGTCGATTGCGCAATCACCGGCACCGGCAGCGGAGCCGCGGCGCGCTGGTCCGAGGTCTCGACCCACGTCTCGGCGCTGCCGCTGTCCTGGGCGGTCGCGGGCTACCTGGTGAACATCGCCTGGTGGAACCGGCTGGACCCCGCGGTGCGCACCTTCCTCGAAGGCACCTTTGCCGAGATGCAGGACAAGCTGTGGGAGCTGGGCCTTGCCGCGACGCGGGACGGCATCGACTGCAACATCGGCAACGCGGCCGGCTGCCGCATCCACACCATCGCCTCGCGCCCGATGACGGAGGTGGTGCCCACGGATGCCGATCGCGCCCAGCTGCGCGGAATCTTTGAGGCCACCGTGCTGCCCGGCTTCGTCCGCCGCTGCGGCGCGCGTTGCGGGGAGATCTACAACCAGGTGATCGCGCCGCTCTCCGGTATTCGCTTCGGCGGGTGAGGGCGCTCACAGCCTGCCGGCAGGGGTGCGCGTTCGTCGCATCCCTGATGGCCCATATCGCGGGATGGAACTACGTAGCCTGCGCCCTGTTCATCACATTCGATATCGTGGGGCGCAGCCTGTTCGGCTTCTCCTCCCAGGCGACGGTCGAGATCACCGGCTACATGCTCGCCGGCGGCATCGCCTGGGGGCTGGCGCATACGCTGGCCAAGCGCGCACATATTCGCGTCGATGTGCTGGTGAACCGGCTGCCGCCGCGCCGGCGCGCCTGGCTGCACATCCTGTCGCTGGCGCTGCTCCTCGGCCTCGCGGTGTTCATTACCTGGGCGGCGTGGGAGCTGGTCGATGAGAGCGCGCTGTTCAATGCGCACGACAACTCCGCTTTGCGGGTGCCACTGGTGGTGCCGCAGGGGCTGTGGTGCTTCGGCATCGCGGCCTTCGTCGTGATGGCCACGGTGCTGCTCGCGGAGTCGGTCACGGCCGCACTCACGGGTGACCCCGAGGCGGTGGATGCCCTGCTCGGCGCGCGCACGTTGGAGGATGAGACGGCCGAGGCGCTGGAAGCCGTGGGCATGGCGAAAGAGACACCATGATTGCGATCATCTTCCTGCTGCTGCTGCTGGTCGCCTCCATAATCGGCGCGGCGGCGACGGGGCAGTCGCTGCCGGTCGCCGAGATCATGATGCTGGTCGCCGTGTTCCTCGTTTTCTTCGGCGCCGGAGTCTACATCGCAGCCGTGCTCGGCGTGCTCGGCGTGCTGATCGGGCTGATCTTTTCCGACCGTCCCTGGTGGGCCTTCATGGGCCAGACGCTATGGACGCCGACCAGCAACTACGTCCTGGTCGCGGTGCCGCTGTTCCTGCTGATGGGCGAGATATTGTTGCGTTCGGGCCTGTCCGAACGGCTGTACCGCGCCCTGAACGTTTGGCTGAACCGACTGCCGGGCGGCCTGCTCCACACCAACATCGCGAGCTGCGCGGTATTTTCAGCGATATCGGGGAGCAGCGTGGCGACCGCGGCCACGATGGGGTCGGTGGCGCTGCCGTTCTTCAGTGGCACCGCCTACAACCAGCGGATGGTGCTGGGGTCGCTCGCGGCGGGTGGAGCGCTCGGCAACCTGATCCCGCCGGGCATCACCTTCATCATCTATGGGCTGATGACGGAGACCTCGGTCGGCGCGCTGTACATCGCCGCGTTCCTGCCGGCGGCTCTGGTGACCGGTCTGTTCCTGCTGGTCATCTTCATCCACGGCCTACGCCACCCGCTGCCCAAGCCACCCAAGCTGCCGCTCGGCGTAAAACTGCGCGCGCTGAGCGACCTGGTGCCGACGGTGCTGCTCATCCTGCTGGTGCTGGGCTCGATCTATGGTGGCTTCGCGACGGCGACGGAGGCGGCTGCGCTGGGCGTTGTGGGCGCCGCCTTCTTCGCACTGCTGGAGGGCAAGCTGTCCTTCCGCATGCTCAATGCCTCCGCCGAGGCCACGGCGCGGAACACGGCGCTGCTGGGCCTGATCCTCTTCGGTGCCTACCTGCTGAACTACCTGCTGACGACGATCAACGTGCCGCAGGCGCTCTCCGCGATGATCGCGGGCCTGCCGCTGCCGCCCTGGGCGATCATGCTGTCGATCATCGGGCTCTACATCGCGCTGGGGACGTTCATGGAGGGGTTTTCCATGATCATCACGACGGTGCCGGTGGTGTTCCCGATCGTGATGGCGCTCGGCTACGATCCGATCTGGTTCGGGGTGATCGTGACCATGCTGGTCGAGATCGCGCAGATCAGCCCGCCTGATGGCACGGTGATGTATGTGTTGCAGGGAATGCGGCGGGATCGCGGACCGATCACGGACGTTTTCGCGGGCGTGATGCCCTTCGTCGCGGTGTATCTACTCGCGGTGGGATTGATGATGGTATGGCCGGGGATCGCGACCTGGCTGCCACAGGTGATGGGATCGGTGCGTTGAAGCCAATACGGATTGCCGTCGATATCGGCGGGACTTTCACCGACCTGCAGGTGTTCGACGGGCGCTCCGGCGCCGTGCATGCGTGGAAGACGCCGACCACGCCGGATGATCCCTCCATCGGCCTTATGAAGGGCGTCGCCGAGGCGGCCGAGCGCTTCGGCTTCACGCTGGCCGAGGTGGGGCTGCTGCTGCACGGCACCACCATCGCGACCAACGCCGTGCTGGAGCGCAAACTCGCCCACGCCGCGCTGATCACCACGGCAGGGTTCGAGGACGTGCTGGAGATCAACCGCCATGTGCGGCGGGACATCTACGGCCTGGCACCCGACCCGAACCCGGTGCTGATCCCGCGCGATGCACGCTTCGGCGTGGTGGAGCGGATGCGCGCGGACGGTTCCGTGGAGACTGCGCTGGACGCCGCGAGTGTCGCCGACGTGCTCGCGCGCATCGACGCGATTGGGGCGGAGAGCGTGGCGGTGACGCTCATCAACAGCTTCGCCAATGCGGCGCATGAGCGGGAGATCGGCGCGATGATCGCGGCAGCGCGGCCGGACCTGCCGGTCTCGCTGTCGTGCGAGATCAGCCCAGAGATCCGCGAATACGAGCGCAGCTCTACGACCGTGCTGAACGCCGTGCTGGTACCTGTCGTGAAGGCTTATCTCGACCGGCTGGAAAGGCGGCTCGGCGATGGCGGCTTCGCGCCGCTGGTCTTCCTGGTGCAGTCCAATGGCGGCGTCTGTTCGCTGCGGCTCGCGGCCGAGCAGCCGGCGCGGCTGCTGCTCTCCGGGCCGTCGGGCGGCGCGCTGGCGGCGGGGCGGCTCGCTCATTTGCTGTCGCGCCCGAACCTAGTCGCGGTGGATATGGGCGGCACGAGTTTCGATGTCTCGGTCGTGCAGGGTGGCCGGGTTTCGGTGATCACCCAGGGTGAGATCGACCGGCTGCCGGTGCGGCTGCCGATGGTGGAAATGCGCACCATCGGCGCAGGCGGCGGCTCCATCGCGGCGGTCGACGGCGGTGGCCGGCTGAGCGTTGGGCCGCGCAGTGCCGGCGCAAAGCCGGGGCCGGTCGCCTACGGGCGCGGCGGCACCGAGCCCACGGTCACCGACGCCAACCTGGTGCTGGGTCGGCTCGACCCTGATTTCTTCCTGGGCGGGATGATGACGCTCGACATGCCGGCGACCCGCACCGCGATGGAAGTTCGCGTCGGCAACGCGCTGGGACTGTCCGCCGAAGCCGCCGCGGAGGGCATCCTCACCGTCACCAATGCCGGGCTGGGTGCTGCGATTCGCCTGTCGCTGTTCGAGAAGGGGCTCGACCCGCGCGATTTCTGCCTGCTGTCGTTCGGCGGCGCCGGCGGATTGCACGCGACGGATGTCGCCGCTGAGATTGGCATGCGCGAGGTCGCATTCCCGCGCGATCCTGGGACGCTCTCCGCCTACGGCATCCTGTTCTCCGACCTGGTGCAGGATTTCTCCCGCAGCGTGATGCTGCGCGCCGAGGCCGCCGCGCTGCCGAAGCTCACCGAAGCCATCGCCGGGATGCGCACCCTGGCCGACGCGCGGCTGGCCGCCGATGGCGTGGCCCCGGATGCGCGCCGCATCGAGATCGCGGTCGACATGCGCTACCACGGCCAGGCCTTCGAATTGCTGATCCCGTGGGGCGAAGTGGCCGTGCCAGACGCCGCCGCACTCGCGACGCTGGAGGAAGCCTTTCACGCCACGCACAAGCAGCGCTTCAGCTATTCGAACCCCGGCGACGTCGTGGAGATCGTCACACTCCGCGCCATCGCCGTGGGCACGCTGCCGAAGCCTGAAGTCGGCGAGCCGGTTCCGGCCGCGCGTCCTTCCGTGAAGGGCCATCGCCGCGTCTTCGCGAACGGCGCCTGGACCGAGGTCGAGGTCTGGGACCGCGAGGCGATCGGGCCGGACGACGCCATCACCGGCCCTGCCTTGATCGAGGAAGCCTTCGCCACGCATTGGATCGCGGCCGGCTGGCGCGCGGCACTCGGCCCCGCGGGCGCCATCATCGCCGGGAGGATCACGCCATGAGCACAAAACCCGTGGGCGCCTTGGGACCCATCGAGATCGAGGTCATCCGCAACGCGCTCACCGCCGCGGCGGCCGAGATGGACGTCACCATCTGGCGCACCAGCCGCAGCACCATCGTGCGCGAGTTGCTCGACTACTCGACCGCCGTTTTCGATGCCGAGGGCAACAATGTCGCGCAATCCGCGCGCATCCCGCAGCACCTGAACTCGATGGGCGCCGCGCTGCGCACCCTGCTCGACCGCTTCATCGACGCCGAAGGTTGGGGCGAGGATGAGGTTGTCGCGACCAACGACCCCTATTGCGGCGGGCAGCATTTGAACGATGTGCTGGTGTTCAAGCCCGTCTTCGTTGAGGGGGTGCGCGTCGCCTATGTCGGCGCGCTGTGCCACCACATCGACATGGGCGGCATGGCGCCCGGGAGCTATGCCGCGACGGCGACCGAGGTGTTCCAGGAAGGGCTGCGGATCCCGCCGCTGAAGCTCATCGAGAAGGGCGTGCTCAACCAGTCGATCTGGGCGATGATCGGGCAGAACGTGCGCAAGCCCGCGCTTATGCTGGGCGACCTGCAGAGCCAGCTCGCGAGCCTCGATGTCGGCGCCGCTTCGATCCGGCGCCTGGCTGCGCGCTACGGCTCGGCCGGCATCCTGGAAGCCTGCAGCCGCATCCTCGACATGAGCGAGGCGGCGATGCGCGCGGCCATATCAGCGATGCCTGATGGTCGCTACGAATTCGAGGATTGCCTCGATGATGATGGCATCAGCGGCGAGGTTGTGCGGCTGCACGCGGTGATGACAATCGCGGGCGACGAGATCAGCGTCGACCTCACCGGCTCCGCGGACCAGCAGCGGGGCCCGATCAACTGCACGCCGGCGATGTCCAACTGCGCGGTGTACTACTCCATCATCGCGGCGACGGATGGCGCGATGCCGGCCAATGCCGGCTGCTACCGGCCCATCCGCATCATCCACCGCGAGGGCAGCGTCACGCATTGCCAGGCGCCGGCCTCGGTCGCGCATCGCGTGGCCGTGTCGCATCGGCTGGCGAATGTCATGTTCGGCTGCCTCCATCAGGCCGTGCCGGATCGGATGCCGGCGGCCTATTACGGCGGCTCCTACGTCGCGACATTCCAGACCATCACGGCCGACAACAAGCGGGAGGTGCTGGTCGAGATCGAGATCGGCGGCACCGGCGCTGCACCCGCGAAGGATGGCGTGAATGCGTGGTCCTTCGGGATGCACAACAACTCGAACATTCCCGTCGAGATGATCGAGTCCTCCATGCCGCTGTCCATCACGCGCTACGGGCTGCTGCCGGGGTCGGGCGGCGACGGGCAGTATCGCGGTGGGCTCGGCCTGTTCCGCGAATGGCGGGTCGAGAGTCCCACCGCGGTTTTCACGGCAAACATGGACCGCTTCCGCATTCCGCCCTACGGGCTCGCCGGCGGCGCGCCGGGCAGCCTCGGCCGGCTGCTGCGGATCCGCGACGGGGTGGAGACGACGATCGCGCCGAAATCCGATGGCGTGATGCTGCGGAAGGGCGATGTCGTGCGGCTGGAAACCTCCGGCGGCGGCGGTTTCGGTGAAGGTGCCAGCCGCACCGCCGAAGCGCGCGCCCGGGACGCAACGCTGGGCTACGCGTGAGCTTCGATCCACGCGCCCATCGCATGGTGCCGGAGCAGCGCTGGTTCGAGGATTTTGCCCTTGGAGAACGCTTCGTCCTGCCAAGCCGGACCATGACGGAGGCGCTGTTCGCCGCCTTCCAACTGGCCTCTGGCGACAACCACCCGGTCCATTACGATGCCGAGTACTGTCGCGCGCACGGGATGCCCGGAATGCTCGCGCATGGCTACCAGGTGGTGATCCAGACGGCGGCCGGGGCAGGGCTGTTCCCGCACATGGTCGAAGAATCGTTGAAGGGCTTCCTCGAACAGTCGAGCCGCTTCCTGCACCCGGTTTTCGCGGGTGACACACTTTATGCCGCGCTCACCGTCGATGAGGTCACGCCGCAGCGCACAACCGGCGTACTCGGCCTCGTGAGCACGGTGCACAACCAGAACGGCGTACTGGTGATGGAGGGGCGGCAGCGCTACCTGCTGCGGCGGCGGCCAGCCTGACTTTCCGCACGGCGCCAACCGGGGCAGGGTGGCGCAACAACGGAGGAAACGCCCATGGCCCGCATCCCCTACGCCGACCCGGCGCTGCCCGAGAACGCCGAGGCCGCCGCGCATATCCGTTCCTCTCGCAAGGGCATCAGCCACCTGCACGCGGCATTGCTGAACGCGCCGCCGATCGCCGCCGGATGGATCACCTTTTACGACGCGGTGCGCTTCCAATCCGAACTCTCGGGCAAGCTGCGCGAGTTGGTGATCCTGCGCATCGCCGCGATCAACGGCGCGCCTTATGAGTGGGACGCTCACGCCCCAATTGGCCTGCGCGAAGGCATGACCCAGGCGCAGCTCGACGCCGTGACGGAATGGGAAAGCTCCAGCGTCTTCGATGCCACCGAACGCGCGGCACTCTCCTACTGCGACGCGATGACCCGGCACATCCATGTGCCCGACGGCGTGGCCGCCGCCATCGCCGGCGTGCTGCCGCCCCGGCAGGTGGTGGAGCTGACGGTCACGATCGCCGGCTACAACTGCGTCTCCCGCGTGCTCGAGGCGCTGCTAATCCGCGGTGACGATCCGCTCCCGCTGAGCTGAAGAACTTCGGCGCCGCCCTTGCCGCAAGGCGTCAGGCGGCGCAGGATTTTCGCAGAAGAATTTGGGGGAACGACCATGGCGCTCAGTGGTGCAGACTGGCTTGCGCAGAGCCTCGCGGCTTCCGGCCAGACGCATGTCTTCTTCGTCGATGCGGTGTTGCGCAAGACGCTGCTCGCACTCGGCGATGCCGGCGTGCAGCCAGTGCTCGCGCATACCGAAAAGGCGGCGGTGTACATGGCCGATGGCTATGCCCGTGTCAGCGGCCGCCCGGGCGTGGTCGCGGCGCAATCGGTGGGTGCGGCGAACCTCGCGGCAGCCCTGCAGGATGCGTATCTCGGTCGGGCGCCGATCGTGGCACTCACCGGGCGCAAGGTGCCGTCCCACCAGCACCGCAACGCCTACCAGGAGCTCGATCACAAGCCGCTCTTCACGCCGGTGACCAAGCTTTCCAACGATGTAGCGGATGCCGCCGACCTCCCGCGCGCCCTGCGCCAAGCCTTTGCCGCCTCCGTGTCGCTGCCGCCGCGCCCGGTGCATCTCGACCTGTTCGGCCTACAGGCCGAGGTGGTGGAAGCCGGGTCCGTCGATGCACCGCCCGCCGATCTCTCCGCCTTCCGCATCATGGTGCATCGCCCGGAGCCCGAGGCCGGCGTCATCGCCGCTGCGGCGAAGGCACTGCTGGGCGCGCAAAAGGTCGCCATCGTCGCCGGCGATGCCGCCGCGCTGTCCGAATGCGGAGAAGCCCTGCTCGCGGTGGCGGAGGCGCTGCATGCGCCCATCGCGACGGCTCTGGGTGCGCGCAACATCATCGACACACGCCACCCCCTGCATGTCGGCGTCGCCGGCGCCTATGCCGGGCCGGTCGCGAACCAGGTGCTCGCGGAGGCAAATCTCGTCCTGTTCGTGGGCGCCGATACCGGCGACATGCTGACCAACTACTGGCGCACCCCGAAGGCCGGCACGCCCATCATCCAGATCGACGCGGACCCCGCCGAGTTCGACCATTCCTACCCGGCGCTCGTCGCTGTCCAGGCCGATCCGCGCGCCGGGCTGATCGCGCTGTCGGCGGCACTCGGGAAGCCGGCACGGGATGGCGCCTACGTGCATCGCGCACAGGCGCGCATGGCGGCGTGGCGGAGGGAATGGGCCGAGCGCCGGACCCAGCCGGGCATCGCGATCGACCCCGCCGATCTCGGCCGCGCCATAACCGCGGCGCTGCCAGAGGACGGCATCCTGGTCGCTGACACCGGCTATTCCGGCATCTGGACCGGCAACTGCGTGGAGCTGACTCCGCGGCAGATCTACCTGCGTGCGGCGGGTTCGCTCGGCTGGTCGTTCCCGGCGGCACTTGGCGCCAAATGTGCGGCACCCCATCGCAAGGTGATCTGCTGGTCCGGCGACGGCGCCTTCTACTACCACCTGGCGGAGCTGGAGACGGCGCGGCGCCGCGGCATCGCGATCGTGCTCGTGGTGAACAACAATTCCGGCTTCGGCCAGGGCTGGCCCAACTTCCTGCGCAGTTCGGGCAATCGTCCGCAGGCAGCGGCCGATCTGCTGCGCTTCGGCCCGACCGATTTCACCGCCGTCGCGCGCAGCTTTGGGCTCAGCGGCATCCGCGTCGAGCGGGCGGAGGATATCGGCCCCGCGCTCGAGAAAGCGCTCGCGAGCAACGAGACCGTGGTGGTGGATGTGGTGACGGATATCGACGCGCGGGCGCCCGCGCCCTGGACCCCGGAGGCTTAAGCGAATGGCGAACGTAGCGGTGATCGGCGCGGGGACGATGGGGCATGCGCTGGCCCTGGTCTTCGCGCTCGGCGGGCACAAGGTGCGGCTGACCGACAGCAACCCGGAAACCCTGGCCCGCGCCGAGGGCCTGATGGTCAAGGCACTCGCGACCCTCGAAGCCGCCGGCGAGGCACCGCCGGGATTGGGCTCCGCGCAGCTCGCCCAGGCGGTGACGCGGCATGCCAACCTCGCCGAGACGGTCGATGGCGCCGCGCTGATCGTCGAGGCGATCATCGAGAAGCCCGAGGCGAAGCAGGCTCTGTTCAAGGCACTCGATGAGGTGGCGCCGCGCGACGCGATCATCGCGTCCAACACCTCCTACCTCGACGTGTTCCCCTATGTGCCGGAAGCGCGCCGCGCGCGGACGCTGATCGCGCATTGGTACACGCCGCCCTACCTCGTGGACCTCGTCGATATCGTCGGCAGCGCGGACACCGATCCGGAATGCGTGGAGACGGTGCGCGCGATGTGCGCGGCGATGGGCAAGCAGCCGATTGTTATGCGCAAATTCGTCCCCGGCTACATCGCCAACCGCCTGCAAAGTGCCATGGGCCTGGAGGTGCAGAAACTGCTCGACGAGGGCGTGGCGACGGCGGAGGAAATCGATGCCGCCATCATCCACGGCATTGCGCTGCGGTTGCCCATCCTTGGCGTGCTGGCGAAGGCGGATTTCACCGGCCTGCCGATGATGCAGCTGGCGATGACGAACCGCATGTACACGCCGCCCGAGGTACGTGGCCGGTCCGAGGCGCTGGATGCCGCAGTGGCCGCCGGGCGCACCGGCGTGATGGCGGGCGCGGGTTTCTATGATTGGCATGGCGCCGATCCGGCGGCGCTGTTCGAAGCGCGCGACCGGCGGTTGCTCGCGCTGAAGCAGGCGCTTCGGCGCATCGGGACGATGGCAGGGATGGAGCGCGACGCGTCATGAGCATCAAGTACGAACTGTCCGGCAAGACCGCGCTGGTGACCGGGGGCGCCTCGGGGATCGGGCTCGCCACGGTCGAGATGTTAGCGCGCAGCGGATGCCGCGTGGCGATCAACCACTTGGCCGGCGATGCCCGCGGCCCGTCGGAGGTTGCGCGGCTGACGGCGGCCGGCCTCGATGTGATCGCCGTCGAGGGCAGCGTGGCCGATGCCGCCGATGCCGAACGCATGGTGGGCGAGGCGGTGGAGCGGCTGGGCCGGCTCGACTACCTCGTGAACAATGCGGGCACGCCGGGGACGTCGAGCATAATCCGCCCCTCGGAGCTGGAGCGCATGACCGAGGAGCTGTGGGCCACGGTGTTGCAGGTGAACCTGCTCGGCGTGTTCCGCTGCACCAAGGCGGCGGCACCCGCCTTGCGTGCGGCGCGTGGTGCGGTGGTGAGTGTGGCGTCGATCGCGGGGCTGGATAGCCCGGGGTCGTCGATGGCTTATGGCGCCACGAAGGCGGGGGTGATTTCGCTGACCAAAAACCTCGCACGCAGCCTGGCGCCGGAGGTGCGGGTGAATGCGATCGCACCAGGAGCGGTGGACAGTTCTTGGATGGTGGAGTGGACCGATGAGCGCCGCAAGGCGAGCGCCGAGAAGGCGCTGCTGAAGCGCCGCTGCCAGCCGGAGGATCTCGCCGAGGTGATGGTGTTCCTGCTCGCCGGCGCCGCGATGGTGACGGGGCAGACCGTGGTGGTGGATGGCGGGCTGACGCTGGAATCCCGTTAAGGATCGACCGCCCGCTTAAGGCCCCAAAAGTAAAAGAATAGGATCCGGGGAAATTCCTTTCCTCGGCTCGCTTCTTGCTTGGCGTCAGCCGTGTTTTGGAGAGTGCGTGATGGCAATCGTCGATACCGGTGCGTTCCTGCGTGACCTGAACGAGCTTCGACAGATCGGCAAGTTCAAGACTGGCGTGCATCGCCCGACCTATTCGCCGCAGGACATGGAGAGCCGCCGCTGGCTGATGGCGAAGCTCGCCGAATGTGGGTTGGATGCTTCGATGGATGGCATAGGCAATGTGTTCGGCCGCCACAGGGGCACGGGGCCGCACATCCTTTCGGGCAGCCATATCGAGAGCCAGAATGAGGCCGGGTGGCTGGACGGCGCGCTCGGCGTGGTGGGCGCGCTTGCGCTGGCGCGCGTGGGGCTGCCGGTGGATGTCTGCGCCTTCGCCGATGAGGAGGGGCATTTCTCGATCGGCTTTCCCGGCAGCCGCTCGATCGTGGGCGACCTGTCGGATGCCGAGATGGACGGCGCGAAGGACCGCACCACGGGCACGCCGATGCGCGAGGCGCTGGCCAAGGCCGGGTTGGCGGGCGTGCCTCGGATGGCGCTAGAGGAGGGCCGCTACAAGGGTTTCTTCGAGATGCACATCGAGCAGGGGACGCAGCTGGAACGCGCCGGGCTGCGTCTCGGCGTCGTGACCGGCATCGTCGCGATCTGGCAGTTCCGCATCGTGATCGAAGGCCAGCAGGACCACGCTGGCGGCACCACCATGGCGGAGCGGCGCGATGCCGGCCTCGCCGCGGTGCGGCTGCTGGCGGCTGTCGATGCCGCCTTCCCGCTGCTGTGCGGCGAACGGACGGTGTGGACGACCGGGCGCATCACGCTCGACCCCAACGCGCCCTCGATCATTCCCGGCCGTGCCGAGGTGCTGTTCCAGTTCCGCGATATCGAGATGGACGTGCTGGAGCGCCTGCAGGGCGCGCTCAAGCGCCTGGTGCAGGAGAGCAACCGGCGCGAGCGGTGCGTGGCGCGCATTGAGGCGCTCCGCCTAGACACGCCCGCGCTGTGCGATCCAGCGATGATTGCGGCGCTGGAAGGCGCGGCACAGGCACTCGCACCTGGGGCCTGGGTGAAGATGCCGTCGGGGGCCGGGCACGATGCGCAAATCATCGCGCAGAAGCTGCCGGTCGTGATGCTGTTCGTGCCCTCGATCGGGGGCATCAGCCATCATTGGGCCGAGGATACGAAGGAGGATGACCTCGCACTCGGCGTGAGCGTGCTGGGCGAGGCCGCGCAGCGCTTCCTGGCGGGGTAGGGCGCTGCGCTACATCGCCGCCCGCACCGCCGCCGCGTCGGGAATGGGGCCGACCGCGCCGTAGCCCGTGGTCGAGAGTGCCGCCGCGATGTTGGCGTAATGGGCGGCGTCTTCGAGGCTGCCCCCAGCCAGATGCCGCGCCAGGAACGCCCCCGCGAAGCAGTCGCCGGCACCGGTTGCATCGATCGGCCTGACCTTGTGCCCGGCGATGGTGGTGCGGCTTGTGCGAGTAGCGCAGAGCACGCCCGCCGCGCCAAGCTTCAGCAGCACGATCGGGCATAGGCGCAGGTAGAAATCCGCGATCTCGTCAGGGCTGTCGAGGCCGGTGAGGATGCGCGCATCATCAAGCGAGGGCAGCGCGATGTCGCTCACCGCGAGCGCCGCGTGGATGATGGCGGCGGCGCGCGTGGGAGGCCACAGGCGCGTGCGCAGGTTGGTATCGTAGGAGATGGCCGTGCCGCCGGCGCGCGCAGTGTGGATGGCGTGGAACACCGCGTCGCAGGCGCTTTCGGAAATCGCTTGGCTGATACCGGAGACATGCAGAATGCGCGCACTGCGGATGGCAGCTTCCGGCACCTCCGCCGGTGTCATCCAGGCGGCGGCGCTGTTGTCCCGGTAGAAGGTGAAGGCGTGCCCCGCCTCCGTATGCGAGACCAGGTAGATGCCGGTCGGCGCCTCGGGGCGCACCACGACGGTGCTGGTATCGACCCCTTCGCGCCACCAGAGTTCCATGAGGCTCTGCCCCGCCGCATCATCGCCGATCGCGGTGATGTAGCCCACGCTTGCACCGCTGCGCGCGGCGGCGATGGCGGCGTTCGAGGTGTCGCCGCCATGGCCCTCAAGGTACAGCGCGCGGCCGGTGCCGTCTGGCGGCTGCCGGTTCAGCTCCAGCATCGGCTCGCCCATGCAGAGCAGCGCCGGCGCGGTCATGCCGCGGCCATCCCTTGCGTTGCGAGGGCTGCGGCGATCACGCTGGCGCGGTCGCCGGCGGCGATGGCGCGCTCATCCACCAGCTTTCCACCAATGCCCACGAAAGCCGCGCCCGCGGCGAGGTAGTCGCCCATGTTGCCGGCATCGACGCCGCCGGTCGGGCAGAACACCACGCCGGGAAACACGGAGCGCAGCGCCTTTACATGGCCCGGCCCGCCGAACGAGGAGGCGGGGAAGATCTTCACCACATCGGCGCCGGCCGCCAGCGCCGCGCGCACCTCAGTGGGCGTCGCGGCGCCGAGCATAACGCAGGCACCGGCGGTGCGCGCGGGTGCGACAATGCTGGGCTCAACCCAGGGGCTGACCAGGAAACGCGCGCCGGCGGAAAGGCATGCCTCCGCAGCCGCCGCATCAGGCACCGTTCCGGCACCGATGATGAGGTCAGGATCGGCGGCGAGGCTACGGATCAGCGCCGGCGCATCCGGGACGGTCATGGTGATCTCAAAGATACGCAGCCCGGCCTCGCGGAGCCACGTCACCGCCTGCAGGGCGAGCCCGGCTGTCGAAGTGCGCACCACCGGTACGAACCGGGCGGTGCGGTATTGCGCGATGAGCGGATGTTCCGCCATGGCTTCCTCCCTTGAACTGGCAGGAAGGATGGGCGCCCGCGCGCCCGCTGTCAGCCCTTGGTTCGGCACATCACGGCTGGACACGAAAAAGCCCGGGAGACCTTCGCCTCCCGGGCTTCCTCAATCTGCTTCGGGGAAGGTCCTAGAGGCCTTCGCCCGTGCGCGCCATCACGCTGCCGGCCTTACTCATCTGCGCACTCGGAGCCGGCAGTGCCAGGACCGGCGCCGTGCGGCGGGCGGGCATCGCCGCGATCATGCTCACCGACACGGCCGCGAGGTAGGGCACCGACTGCACGAACAGCACCGCTGTCCACAGGATCGCCTCCCAGGTGCCGGCACGGTGGACGATGCTGACGCCGATCGCCGAGCCCCAGAGCAGCGCCAGCAGGGCGAACTCCTCGCGCGCCATCACCAGCCCCTGCACCAAAGCGGGCGCGTCCTTCATCTTGGGCGTGCGCAGGAACGGTGCCTTCTTGGTGAAGATGCCCGCGAGCACCGCCTTTCCGATGGTGTGCGTCAGCGCCAGGCCGGCCACCGCCGCGCCGATCCGGTCACGCCAGCCGCAGGGAACGCGGGCGGCATAGAGCGCCATAATCTGCACCAGCTTGAAGACGAACAACCCGATGCTCGGCAGCATGAACAGCAGGATCGGGAACTCGGTGCTGACCGGGGAGAAGATCAGACCCGCCGACCAGATGATGCCGCCGACCACGAAGATCAGGCCCAGAGCGTCGCCCAGCCAGGGCATCCAGCCCATCACGAAGTGCCACTTCTGACCGGCCGTGAGGTCGCGGCGGAAGGGGTTCAGCAGCGCGCCGATATGCCCCTTCACGATCTGCACCGCACCATAGGCCCAGCGGTGGCGCTGCTTGCGGTAGGAGGCGAAGTCATCCGGCATCACGCCGCGCCCAAAGCTGTCGGGCACGTAGACCGCTTCCCAGCCCTGGCGCATCAGCTTGATGCCGAGCTCGCTATCCTCGCAGATGCACCACTCGGCCCAGCCGCCGGCATCGATCATCGCGGACTTGCGCACCAGGGTCATCGTGCCGTGCTGGATGATCGCGTTGCGCTCGTTGCGCGTCACCATGCCGGCCTTGAAGAAGCCCGCGTATTCCCAGAACATCATGCGCTTGAACACGCTCTCGCTGGCGTCGCGGTAATCCTGCGGGGACTGCGTGAAGCCCACCTTCGGGTCGGCGAAGAACGGCACCATGCGGCGCAGCCAGTCCGGGTTCACGACGTAGTCGCTGTCGAGCACGCCCACGATCTCGGCGTCGGGAGCGGTCTCACGCATGGCGAAGTTCAGCGCGCCGGCCTTAAAACCCTTCCACTTGCCGAGGTGGAAGAAGCGGAACCGCTCACCCAGGCGGGCGCAATGCTCGGCCACCGGCTCCCACAAGGCAGGGTCCATCGTGTTGTTGTCGATGACCAGGACCTCGAAGTCAGGGTAGTCGAGCTCGGCCAAGGCATCGAGCGTCTGGCGAACCATCTCGGGCGGCTCGTTGCAGATGGGGATGTGGATTGAGACCTTGGGCAGGCGGTCGCCACGTGCCGCGGGCAAGGCGGGCCAGCGGCGCTTCCAGACGCGACCGAAGATGGTCTCCGCCAGCTCGAAGCTGTCCGACAGGAGCAGCATCAGCAGCATTACCTGGCCGGCGGCGAGCGTGCCCCAGACGAGCGACGCCGAGAACGAGAGGTAGGTCTCGCTCATCGCGAGCAGGGTCAGCGTGGTGCCGGCGACGAAAAGCTGCGCGAGGCCGGCCAGCATCAGCTTGCCCTGCCAGCGGATGTCGGGGCGTCGCATCAGGAAGAACAGGCTCGCGGCAAAGGCGAACAGGCTCGCGCTGCCGGCCCACCAGCCCCAGGCCGGCGTCTCGCTCACGGTGCCAGTCAGGCTCCACTTGGGCGCACGGTCGAGGTCGAACATGCCCCAGTGACCGGCGGCGCGGCCCTCGAAGCTCACCTTCCAAGGCTGGTCGAAGGCTTCCATGACGTAATAGTTCAGGCCACGGCGCTCGGCCTCGACGAAGAAGCGGCGCAGGAATTCGGCCTGGTTCACGCGGGTCGCACGCGCCGCGCCGATGTCGCGGCCAGCGGAAGGCCAGCCGACCTCACCGATGACGATGGGCTTGCCGGGGAACAGCGCCTGCACCTGGTCGTAGCGGTCCATGATGTAGCGCAGCGCTTCGTCGACCGGCAAGCCTTCCCAATAGGGCAGCAGGTGGATGGTGATGACGTCGACGGCGCGGCCGAGTTCCGGGTGGTCCACCCAGACGTGCCACGGCTCGGCGGTGGTCACCGGCACGCGCACCTGGCGGCGAACCTGCTCCATGTAGCCGATGAGCTGGGCGGGGGTGAGGTCGCCACGCAGGATCGCCTCGTTGCCGACAATCACGCGATTGACGTTGCGGTTGGCCTGGGCCGTGTCGATCAGACTCCGGATCTCGACCGCGTTGCGATCCAGGCGCCGGTCCAGCCAGGAGCCGAGGGCAATGCGCAGATCGAGGCCCTGGGCCGCTGCGAGCTCGGGAATGCGCTCGAGCCCGCCATGGACGGCGTAGGTGCGGATGTTGCGGGTGTGCGGCGCGACGACGCGAAGGTCCGACGCGATTTCATCGGCGGATGGCCAGCGATCGCCCTCGGCGGACTGGCCGCGCTGATAGGGGGCGAAGGCCATGCCGCCGACCTGGCCACGGAACTCGACCATCTGGGCGGGGCGGTTGAGCGCCGACCAGGTGCCGAGATGGGCGAGCGTCACCAGCGCGAGCATCGCGAGCGTCACAGGATGGAGCATGCCCCGGAAGCGCCCTTGCGGGGCCTGGGCCGGGACCGTCATGCGAAGGGGGGCGTTCATGGACGCGTATCTCTCCGACGCGGCGACCAAGAGTTTGGCCTCCGCTTGCCGTGAAGAAGACACTGCCAACAAGGCGGCGCCCGGACCGGAAAAAGGCAATATTGCGGCGCAGCATGTTTTGTGTGGGTTTGTTGAGACAAACCGGCCGGCAGCCGTGCGCCGCTAAATCCGGCCTTGCGCGGCAACCCCGGCATGCGTCGGTCACGCATGCCGAGCGCCCGAACGGGCGCCGTCGGCGTCCGTCGAATCCAAGCGCGCGCAGCGCGCGCCCGGCGCTTGAGGGTACAAAGACCCTTAAATACCATCGGTCATCCTTCATGACCGATGGTATGAACCCGCGCATGGACATCGCCCTCGAAATCTTCATCCTCCTCCTGCTCGTGCTGGTGAATGGCTGCTTTTCGATGAGCGAGCTCGCCATCGTCTCTGCGCGGCGGTCGCGGCTGCAGGCCATGCAACGCCGCGGCAGCCTGGGCGCTGGTGCCGCCATCGCGCTCAGCGACGATCCGCAGCGCTTCCTGCCCACCGTGCAGGTCGGCATCACCATGGTGGGTATCTTCGCGGGCGCTTTCGGCGGCGCCCGGCTCGGCGCCAAGCTCGGCGAGGTTTTCCTCCAGATCCCGCTGGTCGCCCCGATTGCCAATGAGCTGGCGCTGACCTTGGTTGTGCTGCTGATCACCTACCTTTCGCTCATCCTGGGCGAGCTGGTGCCGAAGCAGATCGCACTCCGCCATCCCGAGGGCGTGGCCGTCATCGTTTCCCGGCCGCTCTCCTGGATTGGGCGCGCGTCGACCCCGGTGGTCTGGCTGCTCGGCGAATCAACCGCACTGCTGATGAAGCTGCTCGGCCAATCGCGCCCGATCGACCAGGGCGTCACCGAGGAGGAGGTCAAGGCGGTGGTTGCCGAAGGCGCGGAATCCGGCGTCCTGGAGACCGAGGAACGGCACATGATCGAGCGGGTGCTGCGCCTCGCGGACAAGCCGGTGCGCGCCATCATGACACCACGGACGGAAGTCGCCTGGCTCGATCGCGGCCACACGCCCGAAGCACTTGCCGAGCGGCTGCGCTCGGAGGGGGTGACCCGCTTCGTCGTGGCCGATGGCCGCGTCGACAATGTGGTGGGCGTGGTGATCGCGAAGGACCTGCTGGACCAGCTGCTGCGCGGGGAGGTTCTTTCGCTGGCGACCGCGCTGCGCCCGCCGCTGATCCTGCCCGACACACTCTCCGCACTCGGGGCCATGGACCGCCTAAAGGGCGACCCGCTCGGCATCGCGCTGGTAATGGACGAATATGGCAGCTTCGAAGGCGTGGTCACCGCGTCTGACCTGCTCGAGGCGATCATTGGGGAGTTGGGGCCAGTGGAAGAACCTGTCGCCGGCAGCGCGATCACGCGCCATGATGGCAGCCTGCTGATCGACGGCATGCTGCCTTCGGACGAACTTCGGGCCAGGCTTGACCTGCCGGAACTGCCCAGTGCGGGGACCTACCACACCGCCGCCGGGCTGATGCTGGCGCTGCTGCAGCGGGTGCCGAAGGAGGGCGACCGGATCGCCTGGGCCGGCTGGCGGTTCGAGATCGTGGACATGGATGGCCGGCGGGTGGACAAGGTGTTGGCCGTGCGGGACGATTCCACGAGCGGGGGGCAATGATCTTGGACCAGACCGAAATCACCGAATGGGCGATGCGCAGTGGCTGGCGCGACATCGGCGGCATGCCCTCCCTGATCAAGCCGAAATCGCCGAAGGAAGCGATCGCACGCCTGGTCTTCAAGGTGACGGTCGTGCAGTTCGAGGTGAAGAAGCCATCCGGCACCTGGGAGAAGATCGGCTCGGCCGCCTATGCCGACGTCAAGGCGGATGAGGAAACCGGTCTTCCCTGCGGGCTGGGCATGGAGAAGATGCCGGGGCTGAACAAGCTGATGCAGGACAACAAGGATCAGAAGGTCTTTGCCAGCTTCGGGTAGGGCCACCCTGCGAAATCGGGCACATTCTGGCGAGTTTCGCACGCACCCTACTGTTCGTCGCAGCGGAATGAGTTCGCGACTGCGTTTTACGTTCAAGTGCCAATCAGCGCCGCCGATACTAAGGCCTCGACACGTATCACGGGTCAGCGAAACGCGGCGGGATTGTTCGAAAAGAGTACGATGATCAGCAGCAGGCCGCCGCCGGCAAGCCGGCTTGGTACAGCCAGTGTTGCAAGCAAAAGCTTTGCCGCGCCGGTTCGTCCGACCTTCTTGAGGCGCACCCTCCCAACAAAACGGCCATCGGGATGCTGATGAACAGCAACCAAAGGGCGATGTTGGATGAACTCACCTTTCCATCGCCCAACCCGTCGAGAAAGAAGTAAAAAAGGACCAGGAACACCAAGCTGTCGATGACAAAGCAGGTCCAGAAGATTTTCATACCGCCGGCGTATCTTATTTTGAGTCGTCAGGACACTGCTCACGAAATTGGCCGTCCGGCTCGGGCCGACCAACGCGGCGAGGAGCACCACGCCCTTGCACAGCGCGAACCGTGCGACGTTGAAAGGCAACTGGGCAGGCGCGGCTTGGAGCGTGACAGGCATCGGCAATGGCACTGCGCGGAGACGAGCAATGGGGCGTGCCGGAAGGAAGAAGGCCGGGAGAGGGAGTTCTCCCGGGCCCTCTTCCTTTGTTTTTGGCGACTTGAGCGGGGACTCAGCCCCAGCTGAGGAAGGCTTCGGCCTCGCGGATCGGCGGCGCTGCGCGGAGTGCCGCCAGGTCGGGAACCGAGCGGGCAAGCGCCGCGTCGCCGATGAAGGCCGCCTCGATCGCCGCCGCAACGCCAAGGATAAACGCATCGCCGCCGCGCGGGCCGACGATCTGCACGCCGAAGGGCATGCCGTTCCGGTCCACACCCATCGGCAGCGACACCGCCGGGTGGCCTACCAAGGTCACGTAGTAGGCGAGCGACAGCCAGTGGAAGTAGGTGCGCGTCGGCTGGCCGTCGATCTCCGCCGGATACAGCTCCCGCCACGGGC